>CAZQEU010000055.1:0-11453 GCA_964592335.1 uncultured Thermoplasmatales archaeon | reverse complement strand
TGCTTACCAGATCATCTGGGCCAAAGGAAAGCCATGTGGATGAATCAGATTTGCTGAAGGCAGCGCTTAGAAGCAGACCAGACTACATTATTCCTGGTGAGACTCGTGGCGAAGAAGGAAGAGTAGTCTTTCAAGCTATGCAAACTGGCCACCCTGTAGTCACAACATTTCACGCAGGAAGTGTAACAAAAGTCATACAGCGTTTCACAGGTCATCCAATAAATGTTCCAAAACCATTTATGGACAACCTTGACATAGTGTTAATCCAACTTGCTATACAGAGAAAAGGAAAAAGACTCAGACGCGTTATATCAATAGATGAAATAGAAGGATACAACAAAGTTGTAGATGGAATAGTGTCACGTAAAGCATTTGAATGGGATGCCGCAAGTGACTCGCATCTTTTCAAATCAAATAGAAACAGCTATATACTAGAACAAAAAATAGCGCCGCTTGCAGGTTTTCAAAACGCTATGGATATCTATGAGGAGTTTGACCGTAGAAAACATATTCTTGATAGAATGATTGAAGAAAAAATATTTGATTATTATGAAGTAGTCCAATTCATATGGACTTATTATAGAGATGGAATAAAAGGACTTCCAATTTCCATATAAAAAAATATTTAGAAATGGTGGGAGTGAAATATAAAAAATGCCGAAGATGAAAGATGAAGAAGTCGAAGAACTACTCAAAAAATATCCTCATCTTAAAGATTACGTGGCAAAAGTTGAAAAAAAAATTGGAAGACCTGATTTTTATTCAATTCTACCATTTGAAGTAAGAGATGAAAAACAACCCAATCTAATATATTCAGCTCAAGGCCTTGTTTTTGTACATATATTCAAAACTGTGGATATGGATGAAAAAGAATACCATTCAATAGAACCCATACTAAATGAAGATGAACAAAAAAAACATGACCTCCTATTAGAATTAATTGTAAAAAAAGCACCACAAAAAGAAAGTGTTAGAACAGATGCAGAACTAAAAAAGATTCTGCAAAATTTAATAGATGAAACAATAGAAATAAATGAAAATGCAGAAAAAACAGATTTTGAAGATAAAAAAGGGCGCAAGAAAAAGATAAAAAAAATAAAAGCAACATCAGTACAAAAAAGATCAATCGAATATTATGTTTTAAAAAACATAGTTGGAACCGGGCAAATAGAATGTTTCATGCGTGATCCATGGCTTGAAGATATACACATTGTTGCAGGAGAAAAAATCCATCTCATACACAAAGTATTTGGCATGATCAAAACAAATATTGAGATAAATAAAGATGATGCGAATGTTTTTACTCGTAAATTAAGCGAAAAAATGGGAAGCCCTGTAAGTGAGGGAAACCCTATCGCCGATGGAGTACTGCCAGATGGAAGCCGTGGAAATCTTGTTTACAGCGATGCAATAAGCATAAAAGGACCAAGTATGACAATCCGTCGTTTTACAGAAACACCAATAAGTGTCACTCAACTTATAAAATGGGGTACACTAAACTCAGGGATAGCAGCATATCTTTGGATATGCTGTGAATACGGACGTAATTTTTTCATATGCGGTGGTACAGCATGTGGAAAAACAACTACGATGAACGCGATAATACCTTTTATTCCACCTGAAAGAAAGATATATACTGCAGAGAGCACACCTGAAATGCAGGTACCACACAAAGTATGGCAACAGCTTCTAACAAAAGATACAGGCCCGGTTGAAGGAAGAGTTACAATGTTTGATCTACTAAGAGCAGCACTAAGATCAAGACCAGAGTACATAATACCAGGAGAGGTAAGAGGTGCCGAGGGAAACATTGTATTTGGTGCAATGCAAACCGGTCATCCAGTTATGACAACATTTCACGCAAGCACTGTTACAAAAGTCATACAGCGTTTCACAAGTGATCCAATAAATGTTCCTAAAACATTTATGGACAACCTAGATTTTGTAGTAATACAACTTGCAATAGAGCGTGATGGAAAACTAATGAGACGCATAACAAACATCGATGAAGTCGAAGGATACAACAGAGAAGTCGACGGCATAATGTCAAGAAATGCTTTTGAATGGGATGCAATGAAAGATGAACATAAATTTGTTGCAAATAGAAACAGCTACATACTTGAAGAAAGAATAGCAAAAACAGCAGGTTACCAGGATCTAGCTGAAATATACAATGTTTACGAGGAACGCAAACACATTTTAGAAAGAATGGTGGAAGAAGATATAATGGATTATTATGAAGTAGTCCAATTCATATGGAGCTATTATAGGGAAGGTGCAAAAGGACTACCAATATCTCTATAAAGGGTTAAAAAAAGATGGCAGATAAAAAAGCTAAAAAGAAGAAAAAATCAAAAAAACAAAAAAACAAAAAAACAAAAGGAGATAGTTTTAACACTCAACTCAAAATAGCATATAGAGCACTTGAAAACCCAAAAAAATTTTACACAACCGTCCTAGCTCCCCTTGTCGGAATGGGTATTTTAGTAATGGCAATGCCCTTTATTCTAACAGCTATAGTAAAAATAAGTTATAACCCAATAACATTTATTATTGGTGGAATTGTTCCAATATTTTTAGGCATACTATATCCTTTTTTAACATGGAAAAGCAAAGAAAATGATATCAATGCTAAAATGCATTTTTTTATTACTCATCTAAGAGTTCTTGCAATATCTGATCTTTCATTAAGAGATATTGTTGACATCTTGGGTGGAAAACCTGCTTATGGCGCACTTGGTGAAGAACTTAAAAAAATGAGTGTTCTTTCAACTCAGTGGAAACTACCTCTTTCTAAGACTTTTCGTTTTATATCAGCAAGAACACCTAGTAAGATACTCAAAGATTTTTTGGATCGTTTCTCACAAAGCCTTGACAGTGGTGTAGAGCATAGAGAATTTATAGAAACAGAGCAAGAAGCAGTAATACAGGAGTATAAGACAATATATGAGACAAGCAATGAAAACGTGGTTATACTAAACGAAGTCTATGTAGCAATGCTCATCGCGATTATTTTTGTCATGTCACTTGGAATAGTACTTCCAATTATAATGGGAACTGAAGACATGAACATGTTTATTTATCTTTCATCTTTTCTTTTGATCATCAGCGAAGCTATGCTACTTTATCTTCTAAAGGCGATGGTCCCACAAGATGAAATATGGCATGTTACAGGAGAAAGAGGAGAGCTTGAAGAAAGATTAGATAAAACTTTCAAAATATCATTTATTGCATGTATCGGAATAGGCATACTCTTATTTTCAGGCAAATATTATTTAGAAATAGCCTTTTTTGATATGTTTTCATTAGAACTTATTGTAGCAACCGCGCTTACTCCTCTGTTAGTAGTTGGCGCACTTGCATTTAAAGAAGAACAAAATATTTCAAGAAAAGAAAAAAACTTCCTCGGGTTTTTACCAGCTCTTGGATCGATTTCTACTATGCGTGGTGGAAAAATAAATGACTCAGTATACTACCTAAGTGAAAAAGACTATGGTGTTTTAACCCGACATATACGAGACTTATACCGCAGGCTTAGGACACGTATTGATGATGATGCATCATGGGAATGGTTTGGAGTAGATACGGGTAGCAACTTTATCCAAAGATCTTGTGAGATGTTTCGCGAGGCAACATATGCTGCTGCAAATCCTCGTAACGTTGCAAGGATGATATCTGAGAATATGCGTAAAATACGTGATCTGCGTGTTAAAAAATTAACTATTGTAAATACATCAATTGCATTATTTGCAGGAATTACCTTTGGGATATCATTTGCAATATATGTATCACTAATTATTGGAAGACATCTAAACTCAATTGTTGAATCTACAGGTGATCCTTTCAGTGAAATAGAAGGTACACGTGTGGGTAGCAACATATTAAATTATATACCACCGGAGCTTTATAATCAAAACTTTATAATCATATTTGTTGTAATGACCATTCACTGTGTTATGATGGCTCTTACCCTTAGAATACTTAGAGGCAGCCATAAATATGTAACATTTCTATATTTTGTACCACTCGTATGGGTTGTAGCGATAACAAGTCTTATCGTAGAAGTAAGCTTTGGAGGAATGCTTTTAGGATAACAAACATTAAAAAAGAAAGATAAATAGGATATATGAAGAGATAGGAGTAACAATAAATTAAAAAACTATAGAATTAAGAGTTGAAGTTTTATGAAAAAAATAGGAGTTCTTACAGGTGGTGGAGACTGCCCCGGATTAAATGCAGTTATACGTGCTGTTGTAAAAAAATCAGCTCAATATGACTGGCAGATAATAGGCATAAAAAATGGTTGGAAAGGCCTTATAAAAGGAGAAATGGAGTTACTGACTGAGTTTTCTGTATCAGGGATACTTCCAAAAGGCGGAACAATAATTGGAACCTCCCGAACAAATCCATTTAATGATGAAGGTGATCTGCAAAAAACCCTTGATAACATAAAAAAATTCAAGTTAGATGCAATAATTGCAATAGGCGGGGATGATACGCTTGGTGTTGCAAAAAAACTAACAGATATGAACATACCTGTAGTAGGCGTGCCAAAAACAATTGACAATGATCTGTCAGGCACGGATTTTACATTTGGTTTTGACACAGCAGTATCAATTGCAACAGAAGCAATAGATCGGCTTCATACAACCGCAGAGTCACATCATAGAGTAATAGTTGTAGAGATAATGGGAAGACACGCCGGCTGGATTGCGACAATGGCCGGGCTTGCAGGAGGAGCCGACGAGATACTAATCCCCGAGGTACCATTTGATTTCAATGAGATATGTAAAAACCTCAAAGCAAGATATGGCAGAGGAAAAACGTTTAGCATTGTAGCCGTTGCAGAAGGAGCAAAACCAAAAAAAGAAGATGTAACTAATAATGTAACAAACGAAAATAATGAAGGAGCACTAATAACACAAACAAATGAAACAGATGCGTTTGGTCATGTAAGACTAGGTGGGATCGGACACTACCTTGCAAAAGAATTAGAAAAACGTATGAACGTAGAGACAAGAGTAACAGTACTAGGGCATATACAAAGAGGAGGAAGCCCCACAGCACATGATAGGGTACTAGCTACTCGTTTTGGTGTAGAAGCCGTAGAATGTGTAAAAAACAATGATTTCGGCAAAATGGTGGCACTACAAGGAAACAAAATAATACCAATAGAGATAAGCGATGCAGTATCAGAGACAAAAACAGTAGATATGAAACTCTACAAAATAGCAAAAATATTCTTTGGATAAAAAAAATCTTTTTTTTAAGTCTGCAACTCAACTATTGTATCAACAAAAACACTAGGAGTTGTAAAACTAATAACACCACTCATTCCATATTCAGGAATAATATTACCCGAAATATCGGTTCTAGTACCAATACCTGAAAAACAATCAGTTGAATTAACCATTAACACAACAAGATCATCCTCATTTATAGAAGGAGTACCAGAATTACAAGAACTATCAATATCTCTTACAACCATAACACCAAAAGTAGTAGCAGAAAGATTACTAGAATTAATTGTTCCAAACAAACCATTAGATACACTACTTGAAAAAACATTACTCGTATAATTTAAAACAACTTTTTTAGAACTATCAGAAAGAGAAACATAAGCCTGAGAAAGATCAATAGATTCAGATCCTGCAGTGGTTCTAACAAAAACCGCAAGCTGCGTGATAGAAGAACCAGCACTATAACCTGTTATTTGACCAACTCTAACTCCACTAGAAACATCTCTAATGGTCTCACGACCAGTACTCATAGCTTGTTCCTCAAGACTATTCATCGTCTGAATCATAACAGATGCAGCAATACCAGCAACAATTATCATCGCGATAAACATTATAAGTGAACCAATACCGATTGAAGCATTTTTATCAGATATGCATGCCCTCGGAGTTAAACATATTTTAACTCTTCTCACCTCCCAGTAAATAAGGGTTTAAAGGCACCCAAAAAGAGAGCCCATCCAAAAAAATGTAACAATTAGCAGAATAAAAAACTATGGATTTATAAAACAAAAAAAAAGAAAAAACAGAGTTTGTGTGGTAGAAACCACACTTTTATTTATTTTTATAACAGATCTATTACAGCGTCTGTATATGATGCTGGCGTTTTAAATGATAGAATACCAGGTGATCCTTCCTCTGCGACTATCATACCCCATACATCAGTTCTCTCTGCAATAGTGTTGAAACAACCAGTAGCATTGATACATATGTATACTTTGTCTCCACGGTTCATTACCGGTGCAGTAGATGAAAGAGAACTATCTGCATCCTCTATTACTAGTAAACCAAATCTAGAGCCATCTGTATTACTAGCATCACCATATGAATAATTGTCATCTGGGAATACACTGTGGGAGGTGCTAAATATGTCATCTAGACCTTCTGGATTACCAAAGAAAGACGTGGTATAATTCATAACAACTTTTTTACTAGTATCTGAAATTACAACGTATACCTCACTTAGATCAATACCATCAGATCCAGCTCTTGGTCTAACGCCAATTGCAAGTTTTGAAATATCAGCAGTACTTGCCGCATATCCTAGTACATCAAATACAGCAATACCACTTGCAACTTCCTCCGTGGTCTCCTGACCTGTTGCCATCGCCTGGGTCTCCAATGTTGTACTTGTTTGTATAAGAACCGATGCTGCGATACCTGCAACCAAAACCATTGCAATAAACACAATCATTGCACCAATACCGATACTGCCGACTTCTTTATTTTTTATTATTTTAAATATATTCATTTCTTATCACACTCCTCACTGTAGATCATATACAGTATCACTGTATGATGACGGCGTTCTAAACGATATTACTCCAGGTGATCCATGTTCTGGATATATGTATCCATAGACATCTGTACGTACTGAAATATCATCTCCAAGAGCAGCAGAGCAATCAACCATTAGCATTACTTTGTCTCCACGATTCAATACAGGGGTAAATCTAGAAAGTGAACTATCAGCATCTTCTAGTACTAGTATTCCAAATTCATCATTGTCCATAGTAGAATAGTCAAAACCAAATACAGCTCCATCACTCGTATTTACAGATGCATTAAAACCTGCAGCATCCTCATAATTATATGCAAGCAGTGTCTTTGTAGTACCATCAGTAAGTAGCACAATTGTTTCATTTAAATCTATTTCCGGCGAACCTGATCTTGGTCGAACGGTTATTGCAAGAGCATCTATATTCCCAGAAGTAGAATCTACATGTCCTTCTACATCAAAGACTGCTATACCACCAGCAACCTCATCTGTTGTTTCACTACCTGTTGCCATCGCCTGAGATTCCAGTGTTGTACTTGTTTGTATAAGAACCGATGCTGCGATACCTGCAACCAAAACCATTGCAATAAACACAATCATTGCACCAATACCAATACTTCCAACATCCTTGTTTTTTATTATTTTAAATATATCTCTCATTTCTTCATCCACCTCCTTATTGCAACTCCAATATAGCATCCGTAAACGAAGCAGGGCATCTGAAATTTATTACACCAGGTGATCCTTCTTCAGGCATTACAAGTCCCCATACATCATCTCTTGGGCTAAGACCTGAGCCAAAACAATCACTTGTACTAATACCAAGTGCAACTAGATCTCCAGAGTTTATAACAGGTGTCGATGATCCACATGATCCATCAGCATCTTCTAGTACTATAATACTAAATAGAGTTGCAGAACTCTCAAAGCTTGCAGCAAAAAGATCACCGCCGATTGTACTTTGATTTGTATATGCATCATCCCATACTAAGAAGTTCTTTGTTTCTGAATCAGATATTTCAATTACTGTTTCAGAAAGATCAATATCAGCTGATCCTGCTCTTGGTCTAACTGCTACCGCAAGTTTAGTTATATAGTCTCCTGTCTGATATCCTTCAATATTCACAACAGCAAGTCCACTTGCAACCTCTGCCGTGGTTTCTTGACCTGTAGCCAATGCTTGAGATTCAAGATTTGAACTAGTTTGAATCAAAACAGAAGCGGCAATACCTGCGACAAGAACCATAGCGATAAAAACTATCATCGCGCCTATTCCAATGCTTCCAATATCTTTTTCTTTCAATATTCGTCTGAATTTTCCCATCTTCTTCACATCCCTCCTATTAGTTGTGTATTAAACAACTTTTAGAGTGCTAACCACACAAATATCTAGAAAGCTTATATACTTTGTTTGCAGGTGGATGTACAAGTGCATATGCAGGTATTTATGCATATGAGTCTACATCAAGGAATGTTGATACACACTTATCTGTAAACTTTAGTAGGAGAAAAAAAATCATTCTAATTTTTTTGTCATTTGACTAACTTCAAACTCAAGCTGCATAAGACCAAGGTCAAGTCCCATATCTTCAATCTTTGTTGTATAATTCTCACCAATTCTTGTCCGCAGTTCTTTAATAAAAAAATGACCTGCTTTTTTACCAAGAGAAACATTCATATCCCTAATTATATCATAAAGAGCTTTTCCAATTTTATCAGATTCAACATCATCAATACCCGACATGATAGTTATTGGCTCTTGTAACTCTAAAAAACGGGTATCTTTAATTTCAATGTTTTCTAAAAAATCATATTTATTTTTAAACCTTTTAATAAGATCATCCATTATAGAGTATGCCTCTTCTTTAGTAGTTTTTCTACTTGACATATTAATAAGATTTGTTAAAACATGATTAACGATTTCTGAGTTTGAAACATCTGGCAATTTCTATCCCTCCTAATCTCAATATTAAATCAATTCAGCCATTATTAATATTTCTAATAACATCAAAATAATATTTTAGATTATAAAATTATAAATAATAAATATCATATTACTTATCATCTTAAAAAAATGGATGGGAATAAAAATGAGGAAAATAAATTGGATATTAATTATCAGTATAATGCTATCTATAGGTTTTTTATCAGGATGTCAGGAACAGGCTACTACTACAGATGATAATATTTCAAATAAAATTCAACTTGAATCAGAAGTTGTAAGACTAGTTCATGCTAAACTAATACCTAAAACAGATAATAGTAAGTTAATTAGTATGGGCGTTGAATATCTTTTTAAAAACATAGCTGGAAGAACTGTAAACATCGAAGTTACAGCTGAGTTTTATGATCAGGAAAATAAACTACTTTACACTAGTGAGCCTAGACAAATCGAGAATCTACCCAAAGATTATGTTGAACAAAATATTGCTCCTACTAATATAATATCATATAGTGGGGAAGAAATAAATACTGTTGATCATGTAAAGATTATTGCAGAAGAATATTAAAAAAAATAGTTTTTTTATTTTCTTTTTTTCTTATTTGAATAAAAAATCACTATTATTACTGCTAACACCGTTAATATCAGTTCAAAACCAGGTGTGCTTGTTCCTGCAACTCCATCAGAATCACCTATTATTATTGTAAATGTAGTCGATCCACTGTTATAATTTGTATGAGCTTTATCTTTATTTGATGGGAAAAAAGAAATTTCTATATTCTGATCTTTATTTGATATTGCAGACCAGTTAAATAATATGTTTTCAGTTTCACCGGCATCTATTTTTAAAGTTTTTGACAAAGAGACATCATCTTCATCAGTTAATCTTACAACTGTTTCTTCGGATTGTCTATCGCCATTATTTTTTATTTTAACATTAATTTTATATGACCATCCAATAACATTTCCATCTCTTGTTATTTTGTTGATTAACTCATATTCTGGCTCTCCAACAATATCTAAATCTGAACCATTCTCTCTTGCACCGGCATTCTCTACAAATAATATAGATGTTGTTGTAAATAATAAAACCACTAGTATTGTTACAATAAAATTTTTTGTTTTAATGCATACCACCCTCAAAAACTATGTATACAACATTATATATTTAAATCTGGTTATACTCTCTATAATAGGTAATTATTATATTATAATAAAAGATTAGAGAATGTAAAACATTTTATATTTTGGAGTAAAAAAATGCTAAGAGATAGAGGAATTAGAAGAGGGATAGAAGTTCTTGTAAAAGATCCTGCTAACCCGGAAAACGATGAAAAAAAAGCAATTGTTGTCAATACCTATCCTCATCCTAGTAACTGGTTAGTCGTACAGTTTGAAGATGGAAACATGGCTCAAGTTGAAGAAAGATATGTTACTACAATGTTTGAAGTAAATAGAAAAGGTAGAGAAATATAAAAAATAGTTTATTTTATGGTTTTTTAATTGACTGTATTAGTTCTTTTCCAAAATCTGTCAGCTTATATATTTTGATATTACTATTGTTATCTATTTGTTTAACTAGTTTTAATTCAATTAGTGACTCTTCTGATTTATAACGAGTTCCCATTCCTCTAATCGCGCCTAAAACATTTGTAGGAGTAGTTTTTACATTATATGCAATTTCAGAAGTATAACTACCGCTGGGGCTTATTTCAAAAAGGTATTCTGTAATTTTTTTTCTAACGTTACTTCTTCTAAGTGATCTGACAACAAGAGGTCTTAAGTTCTCCTTAGAAAAAGTATTTTGCCTATCATCCTGCATCCCATCTTCCCATTATTAAAAAGTATGTAAAAGCATGTTTATAAAATCATCGATTTTTTAACAAAAAATTTTAGAATTATCCCCTACAAATAAATATTAAAATATGGATATATAATTTTATCTTTGTCTTTTAACACCTACTTTTTTGCAGTATTTTTCGATTGGACATTTACTGCAAAAAGGAGATATCGGCACACATATGCTTTGACCGAATTGTACAAATAAATGATTGAAATCATACCAGTATCTTTTGGGAAGTATTTCTTTGAGTTTTTGTTCTGTTTCATCAGCTGTTTTGGTTTTAATCCACCCAAGGCGATTTGGCAATCTGTGACAATGGATGTCCACGGGGATAAAATCTTTTTTGTTAAAACCAAAGACCATTACAATATTTGCAGTCTTTCTTCCAACCCCCTTTAATTTTAACAGTTCATTGAAATCCTCAGGAACCCTGCCGTTGTATATATCAATAAGAGTCTGTGATATATCTTTGATTCTTTTTGCTTTTGTATGATAAAAACCAACAGGATAAATTAGTTTTTCAATTTCATCAATTGGTGCTTTTGAAAGTGTTTCAGCTGTACTGTATTTTGTAAAAAGTCTTACCGATGCTTTATCGGTTACTTCATCTTTTGTTCTAAGGCTAAGGATACATGATATAAGTGTTGTAAATGGTGTTTTTTTTATTTTTTCCCATTTTTTTGATAGAACTGGTGGATTGTATTTTTTAAGTTCTTCTTTTAGTAATTTAATTATTTTATCTATATCTTTGATTTCTTTCACAAAATAGTTGAAATAAAAGATGGTTTAAAAAAATTTAGAAAAGAAAAAAAGATGTTTTTAGGCTGTTGAAAAATTATACTTTTGATCGCCTTTTGGATTTGATTCTTAAAC
>CAZQEU010000054.1:0-11868 GCA_964592335.1 uncultured Thermoplasmatales archaeon | reverse complement strand
ACCATTTTCAACACTACCATTTCAACACGCCTCAATTATACAGAACCCAAAGCTCCAATAAAAACCGTCAGATCCGTTTTTTTAAGATAAAACAGAAGAAACATTTATATATGAGTTCTATTATGGAGGATAAAAGTGTATTGCATAAATTTTAAATATATTAAATCGGGGGAATGTATAAAATATGTTGCCAAGTGAAAGAAAAAAGAAAGAAAAACCAAGTATCGAAGAAATAACACGTTGTCCAAAATGTGGAAGCACACATCTTACAAAGGATTACTCCAGAGCAGAACTGGTCTGCGAGGATTGTGGCCTTGTAATTGATGAAGACTTTATTGACCATGGACCCGAATGGCGTGCTTTTGATTCAGATCAGAGAGAAAAACGTGCACGTGTCGGTGCACCAATGACATATACTATTCATGATAAAGGATTGTCTACAATGATTGGTTGGAAAAACCGTGACAGCTACGGAAAAAGTATACCAACTAGAAACAGAGCACAACTTTATCGTCTTAGAAAATGGCAGAGGCGTATCAGAATAAGCGATGCAACTGAGAGAAACCTAGCATTTGCATTATCCGAGCTGGATCGTATGGCATCAGGAATGGGTCTACCAAGAAACGTTCGTGAGACCGCTGCTATGATCTATCGTAAAGCAGTTCTTAAAAACCTTATCCGCGGAAGAAGCATTGAAGGCGTTTCTGCAGCAGCACTATATGCTGCATGTCGTCAGTGTAACGTACCAAGGACACTTGACGAGATAGCAGGTGCATCAAGAGTATCAAGAAAAGAAATTGGGAGGACATACCGATTTATAGCACGTGAACTAGGGCTCAGACTAATGCCTACAAGCCCACAGGATTACATAAATCGTTTCTGCAGTGAACTAAAACTCTCAGGAGATGTACAGTCAAAAGCAATAGAGATACTAAAGGATGCAGCTGACAAAGAGCTTACAAGTGGAAGAGGCCCTACAGGTGTTGCAGCTGCAAGTATCTATATAGCAAGTATCCTATGTGGCGAGAGACGTACACAAAGAGAAGTAGCAGATGTAGCAGGTGTCACAGAAGTTACAATTAGAAACCGATACAAAGAACTAGCAGAACGCTTGGATATAGACATAATTCTATAAAACCAAAATTTTTTTTTATTTTTTTTTTATGACCCGCTGGTATTCAGAAAAAAAACATGAGCATTACTATAAAGAAGCAAAAAAGACTGGGTATCGTGCACGCTCAGCATTTAAACTAAAACAAATCAATAAAAAATATAATGTTTTAAAAAAAGATGATTATGTATTAGATTTGGGTGCTGCACCAGGGGGATGGAGTCAGGTTGCAAAAGAAATAATAGGTGATAGTGGTAAGCTTGTAGGAGTTGATCTAAACCCTATAAAACCAATAGATGACGTTGTTTTTATAAAAGCAGATATGACAAAAGAAACTACTGTTAAAAAAATCAAAAAAATATTTGAAAATGAAAAAGCAGACGTGGTACTCTCAGATATGTCACCTGATATATCTGGTAACTACAGCGTTGATCAAGCAAGAAGCATCTATCTATGCATGAAAGCATTTGATACGGCAAAACTTTTTTTAAAAAACAATGGAGTTTTTGTTTGCAAAGTATTCGAAGGATCTGATCTAAATGATTTTATAGAAACCTTGAACCAGAATTTTAAAGCAGTTAGTAGATTTCATCCAAAAGCATCAAGAAAGAGCAGTTCTGAGATATATATAATTTCAAAGAGTTACAAAAAATTAGACTAAAATCTATAACAATAAAATAAATATATGGGTTACTTTATCATTCGCTTTGTTAATGAATACCACTAATACATATAAAATTAGGGATAATAAAGCAAACATTCTAAGTTTGCAATTAAGAATGGGTTAAGGAGTGGGATGTATCTTCAAGAATAGGAATGACACCAAATTAGAGCATTTTTTTGTTTCTTCATATTGTGATGTTGAAAAGAAAATTTCAGAGTTGCTTGAAGATGAAGAGATAAAAAATTTACTAAGAGGAGGAAAACGTCTTAGATCAATCCTTGGTCAATTATGTTTTAAAGTGTGTACAAAAGGAGAAGAAACAGATGAGCATTATAACCAGATGCTTGAAGGTACAGTGAGTATAGAACTTGCACATGGGGCATCACTTGTTCATGATGATATAATTGATAATGATTTAGAGCGACGTGGAAAACCATCTTGTCATGCTAAGAAGGGTATAGGGCACGCTATTTTGATAGGTCACAAAATGCTTAGTGTTGGTTTTGATATTGCTCTTTCTCATGGTAAAGAAATAGCTAAAATATATGTTGATTCATGGAACAATGTTGTAACAGGTGAGATGATAGAAATAAAAATAAACAAAGATAAAAATCATTTAAACATTTCAAAAGAGCGAATTCTAGATTTATATTACAAAATAATTGATTTAAAAACAGCGGTACTGTTTTCATCTTCATGTAAGACAGGATCTCTTGAAGCAAATGTTGATGGTAAAGTAATGAATTTATTAGGTGATTATGGACGAGAAATAGGCCTTGCATATCAGCTTGCAGATGATTTTGTGGATCTTGTTAAAGGCGAACTTCTTGACAGTGTTATATTGCCTCTTTTGAATCATATCGAAGATAAAAAAACAAATATAGGTTTTCTAAAAAAACGGGAGACAAAAAAATTCTTTGATAAAAATAAAGACAAAATTGAAAATTTTTATATTGAAAACATAAAAAAACATATAAAAAAGGCTGAATATATTTCAAAATCAAAGGATATACCTGATTCTGAATACAAGAAACTTCTAAATGAAGCTCCTTCACATATAATAAATAGAATGCTTTTTGAGATAGATGTTTCTGTTTAATTCTTTGTTTTATATTCTTCTTTAATACAATACAAAAACAAGATTAGTACAACACTTGTTGAAAACAAAAACATGAAAAATCCAATGTTTAAACCCCAACTGCAATTTATTTGTTCAAATACATTTTCTCCATATATTACAATATCTAACGCCCCAGATCCAAATAACGATCCGATTGTCCCTGATGAAAACATCGATGCTGTGAAATAAAAAACTATGTTTACCCCCATCATTAACACAAGAGATAAAAATAATGTAAAAATCTTTATTTTTCTAAATTTTGTAAATTTTTTAAATAGAATATTTGCTGTAATCAGGCATATTGCTGATATTGAAATATAAAAAATGATTTCCATTAGAGATATAAAAACCTGATCCATGGTTGCAATGTCACCAGCTATAACCTCTTTGTTCTCTGTAAGAGTAATTATTTTATTTGGTGTGATATATAATTTCGTCCATGTTTCAAGATGAGGATTTGTAGATGTTCCATTTATACTCCACCATGGGGCAACTAGAGCCATGATAACAAGCGTTATTGATAAAATCTTTAAGAAAAATATTTTTTTCCTATGCTTATATGATACAATACCAGCTGCTATCAATATCATAATTGCAGCTATTGTGATTGCGTAGGGTTGCCAGGGGTCTTTATTTGTCACAATATTAATTTTTTTACCATTTAACATATCTACTTTTCTCTGTGAAATTAATTCTTCTCCATCAAAAATTTTGACTGTATATTCTCCAGGTGGAATTGAAAAAATAAAACTACCATTATCTGATGTAACTGATGATACTTCTTCATCTTCTCTTTTGATTTTAACGTCTACATTTTGCAATGGATTTCCATGTGTATCAAATACCTTACCAGTTATATTAAACAAAACAGGGAAAACAAAGTATGCCTCTTCATTTTCTGCAGGTACGCTTATATTATGTTTTAAAATAGTTGATCTATAACTAATTATAATAGAGTAATTTCCAGGGTATAAATTTGAAACTTTATATGTTCCATCGGTTATTTTTTCTGCATAAATTATAAATGAACTATCATACTCAGAGTTTTTAACATAAATTAATGTTTCATTGTTTTTTGTGGGAAATCCCCATAAATCTCTTAGATTAAATGTTAAATCATATAAATTTATTAGTAAACTTTCTTGATCAGGAATCCTTATATTTTTGGTGGCTTTAGTTGATTCATACTCGATGTTAAATTTATACTCTGCAGGAATAAGTTTATTAAAAAAGTAAACACCATTTTCAATACTATCTGCTTTTAGCTTTAAGGGATCTTGCATTTCTTCACTATTTAAATTTATTTCCAAATCAAAATCAGGTGTTTTTTCATTAGAATCAAAAAATCCAACTTTGAAATCATATAATTCTAAATCAACAGTTTTTTTTACTGAAATTAAGTTATTTAAAAAACTAAGTTTTATCTGTCTTTCATCTACTAAAAAACCCTTGTAAAATGATTTTACTATATATTTTGTTTTTAAACCTAAAGGTAAACCCAGTAAGTTTTTACCATTTGAATCAGAAACGGATTGTTGGATAACAGTATCTTCCTTTAAAACAACTGTTTTTACATCTGCTACGCCGTTTCCATCTTGATCATTGAATTGTAATTTTATTTCTCCCTGAGCTCTGCATCTAATATGGGTTTCTGTATCTTTTTCTAAATCAATTACATCAAAACCAATAAATTCTTTCTCATTTCCTAAAAAAGGATTTAAAAGATAAACTTTAACAATGTATTTTCTAGGTTTTAAATGAGAAAAAGTAGCACTTCTAAAAAGTGAGATGTTACCCCAATCTATCTTAAAATCTTTTACTAATGGAATTTTTACTGATGGTTTAAAACCTATCACAGATTCATCATAAACAATTTCAACACGGAAATAAGAATTTTTAAGTAAAAACTTTGAACCAATCATCTTTGTTATCAGATTAAGAGGAATATGAGTAAATACAGTGAGATTGAACTCCTCATTTGTTTCTTCTCCAAAAATTATTTCTTTGTCAGTTGGTTGATAATCTATAAGTGTTTGGTATAACTCTGCTTTTCTTTCTACATCTTTATATCCGCCTTTTTCAGTGCTGTAGTAAAGAGATTTAAACTCGATTGTATAATCATCAGATATAAAATCATTTTCAACTCCGTCTGATTGATAAAAATTTCTACCTAAATAAAGAAAAGAAGTTCTCCCATCCAATCCAGGTAACTTTGGATAATTTGATTGGTAGAGTGATATCTGAATACCTTTTTCTTTAGTTTCTGCTGGTGATAAAACATTTTCAGAATCTAGAATAATTCCATGGGCCATACCAGTTTTTCCACCATCGACGCTTATCCATGGGATACTGCCAAGAGTGTAATCCTCTTCTCTTCCAATAATTTCCTCCCAAGCACTTTCTGGATAAGGATCAAACTCGTGCGTTTTGATGCGTTCTTCGTCACTATAAAAATGTAGGTATTTAGGCATTCTTCCATAATCTAACTCTTTTATTATGCTACTCTTCAATACACCATTTATACTACTAACAAAAAAAGCTTCAGCGTTTTTCCCTTCTGGTATTGTTTCTTTTACTTCATGTTTTACATTTGAATAAAGGCTTTTATTCTCTCTAGGACAATAATAATATTTGTGTAAAGCCGTTGACCGAAGCATTCCTTCTTCAGACTCGCTTATTAAACCAACTTTTACCATTAAATTCCCATCTATATAGATTTTGCTTGTTACCAATTTATCCGCAGTAGTAGCTGAAAACCACCTATCATTTTCAAACCATTTATAATAAAAAGCATATGACAATGTATGATCGCCTAAATTAGGAAAAAGACTTTTTGCCCCCTCTTTTAGTTTTACAATCTGTTGACATATATTGGTTTTTCCAAGTTTCCCTTCTTTTACGATAGAATATACGGTATTTTCTCCTTGTATTATGTTATAAGTCCAAGTCTCTGTTTTTACTCCTCTAATCGGTTCATATGAAAAATATGAATCCTCTACACTCACACGATCAGCATAATCAACAGCAGAAGTTTCTTTGTTGTTATAATATACATAGTACTCTTCTTCACCATTTGCATCTTTATGAATTAAAAAAACAAGTCCACAAGATTGAATCTGATTATCATCACTATAATTCAGGTTATAAATTTGCGATTCAAGCTCTTTAAAACGACCATTCTGTTGTTTAATAACCCTAACAGAATGCTCTTTTTCATTTTTAGCCCAACAAGCATTTTCAAACTCAAATAAGAGGTCTATAGGATGATAAGCTAATTCTTTATCTGAGGTATTAATGGGAAGAATTAGTTTCTGACGATAAGACCAATCCTCGTTCCACCAGAGATGATTGGTATTTTCTCCTACTAAACTAGTTGGAAATACTGACAAAAAAATGAGCGATATTAAGAATAACACACCTATTGACTTATGATATGCTCTCATATGTACTTCTTCCATTAAAGGTATTTTTATCTTATAGTAATATATTTATAACTTATTATATAAAAAGGATATTGTACAAACATTATCCAAAAAAAGAGCTATTGTGCAAATATTATCAAAATGTTTATTTAGACAAGTTTTTCTTTTTATTTTTACGATTGATAAAAAACATTATCCCAACTACAAATACGATTATTAAAACCAACAAAGCCTGCAAAAGATTTGTTTTGAAAAGAGAAATAATCACATCTGTAAAATAAGCAATCAACAAGCAACCTGTCACAGCACCAATTGATATTGCATAAAAAGTATGGGATGGTTTCATACCAATAAGACGTCCTACAATTGAGCCAACTAGACCACCTGAACCCTGAAAGGGGACCATCACAAACAAAATAATACCTATAAAACGCAAGGGTTTAATCCATGCATATTTTTCCTCACTGTTTTTCCCGATTTTTTCAACTTTTTGTATAAAATTACCAATAACTGGTATTTTTTTTGCAAAATCATAATTCCAGACAAGAAACAAGGCTACAACAATATCAACAAATGCAATGGCAAAAGCGATAGATAACGGTTCAACTGATACTGGCTCAACATGAATATTTAAAAAAGGAATGGTAAGACCTTCTTTTAAAACACCAATCCCAAGAGGAATAATTGTTTCTTTACCAAAAGGAGGGAAAAAATATGCTGTTATCAATGGCCATATAATACGGATTGTATCATTTAAAATCCACCATATACCAAATACTCCAAAACCTAGAATAAAAGGAAAGAAAAATTTTGTAAATCTTACAGTTTTATCTGATAATTTCATAAATTCATTCTCTGAATACAACTAGTAAATAAATACTATTCCTAAATAATTCAAAAACTAATTAGAACTGCGGCATGATCTTTTTCATAAGGTGATAAATCAATAATTTCTTTTATTTTTAAATTTTTTTCCCCAAGGTCTTGGCAGACCTGTTCATATGCTTTTTTAGGTTTTAGTGAAACATCGATACTTCTAGCTTTAACCATTATTATAGCAAACCCCTCTTTTTTTAGAAACCTATCAACGTTCTTTATGAAGATCTCTGCCTGATTTCTCTGAGAAATATCCTGATAAACAATATCTACTTTAGAAACAATCATACTGTATCTTTCTGGATGAAAAGCATCCTCGCTTATTGGAATTATGTTTTTTCTTTTTTTACAATTTTTTATTAGTTTTTTCATTGCAACGGGTGCATTTTCAACAGCATAAATCATTCCATTTTCAACTATATCTGAAATATGACTAACTGTCGTACCTGTTGCCGCGCCTAAATATAAAACATTTGCTTCTGGTTGAATTTTAAAATCTATTTTGTTTTTTAATGCAGCTGACAGTTTACTTCTATATGGGTTCCATGAACGATATTCTTTACCATTTTTTTTTATAATTTTTTCGTTGTAAACCTTAGTCCCTTCTACAGAATTTTTTGTAAAGAACTGTTTTTTAAAAATAAATATTCCTGGAATTTTTGTTTTTTTCATCTTCTAATGTTATCATATTTTTTGTTTTGATAAATCTTTTGTCGAAATCTTTTATTAGTTAGATTATATTTACCTGACGGGGAAAATTTATGGTTAAAAGATCACCGCTATATAATATTCAAAAAGAACTTGGAGCAAAGTTTACAGAGTTTGCAGGTTTTGAAATGCCTATACAATATTCATCTATCAAAGATGAGCATTTGGCTGTTAGAAAATCAGTTGGACTATTTGATGTATCTCATATGAGTAATACTTGGATTTCAGGAAAAGAGGCAGAAAAACTAGTTACTCTTACGACAATGGAAGATGCTTCTCGTATTGCTGATAAAAAGAGTCAGTATACTGCTATTCTTCGTGAGGATGGAACAATAATTGATGATACGATTTTCATGCATCTTGGTGATAAATACATGATGATTCCAAATGCCGGTATGGCAGATACTGTTACAGGTTGGATTAATAAGAAAGCAGATGAAAAGGGTATTTGCGCGTCTGCAGAAAATGTTTCAGATGATTTTGTAATCCTGGCAGTTCAAGGTCCAAAATCCCGCGATACCCTTCAAAAACTTACAGATACAGATCTTAAAACCATTGGGTTTTTTGCTTGTCAATATATTGATGTAGCCGGTGTGAATTGCATCATCTCTCATACAGGTTATACTGGAGAGCTTGGTTTTGAGTTAAATATCGATGCTAAAGATGCTGAGAAAGCATTCAAAGAAATAATGAAAGCAGGAGAAGAATTTGATATTAAACCAATAGGGCTTGGAGCCCGTGATACTCTTCGTCTTGAAAAATGTTTTATGCTTGCTGGAAATGAGTTTGCAGGAGGAAGAACGCCTCTCGAGGCTACTATGAGCTGGGCTATAAACTGGGATCATGATTTTGTTGGTAAAAATGCTCTTATTAAACAAAAAGAAAAAGGTGATTACGAAAGGATAACTTGTCTTGTATGTGAGGAAAAGGGAATTCCTCGTCATGGCTGTGAAATCCAAAAAGATGGTAAAAAAGTAGGAATTGTTACAAGTGGAACGCTTTCACCCTGTCTTTCTAAAGGAATTGCAATGGGGTATGTGCATTCTGATTATCGTGAAAAAGATAGTACTCTTGATATAGTTATCCGGGGTAGAGCTGTTGAGGCAAAGGTTGTAAAACCACCATTTGTCCCAAAGAATTGGGCTGAGAAAAACTAAGCAAAATGTTTAAAACAAGTTTGAAAATACCAGAGTTTGATAAACATGAGTGATGAAGTAAAAGATGATTTGAAATATACTGATACACATGAATGGGTTAAACTGGATGATAACACTGCAAAAGTAGGAATCACAGATCATGCCCAGTCAGAGCTTACAGATATTGTTTTTGTAGAGTTTCCAGAGGTTGGAAAAGAAGTTAAAAAAGGTGATGAGCTCTGTGTTGTAGAATCTGTAAAATCTGTATCAGAGATATATTCTCCTGTTAGTGGAAAGATTAAAAAAATAAATGATTCTCTTGAGGATTCACCTGAAACCATAAACAGTAGTCCATATGAAGATGGCTGGCTTGTTGAAATTGAAGTGGATGACACATCAGAAACCGACAGCCTTCTTGACGTTGATGCTTACAAAAAATTAATCTAGTTTTCACTCCTTGTTTTACAGGAGAAAAATCTTTTTTCATTTTTTTCCGAAACTGTTTTATATTGTTTAATACATTCAAAATTTAGGCGGAGAGATGGGATTGCAAAGTGTAACAATTAAATATTTTTTTAATTGCGGTGTTTAACACCTCCGCCGCCTCCCCCATTATTAAAAAGACTAGGTAACTCGTTTGTAAAAAACTAATTCTTTTAATCATTATATTTAATAACAACAATCTGTTTTACAGAGTTGATTTACTATGAAACTCTTGCTGATACACAGCGATTATATAGAATATGAAGTAAAAAACAAAGCAATCAAAAAACCAGAAGAAATTGATAAAAAACATGATAGATTTGAAGAAGCTCTTACTGTTTTTACTGCTGTTGAAAAAATAGATGAAAAAGCAAAATCAAAAGCAGTTGTACAAACAGTAGAAGAAATCAAAAAAACTGCAGAGCAGTTGAAAGTCAAAAACATTATGCTTTATCCTTATGCACATCTTTCTAGTAACCTTGCAAATCCTAAAAAAGCACAGGAAATCTTAATTGAAATTGAATATGAACTTTCTCAAAAAGATTTTAATGTCAAACGTTCGCCATTTGGATGGTACAAGGCTTTTAAAATCTCTTGTAAAGGTCATCCTTTGTCTGAACTTTCCCGTGAAATCATTCCTGACAAAAAAGAAGAATTGGAAAACGAATCTTTAAAGAAGGAAAGAAAACTGTCTTCCTACTGGCATATACTTTCTCCAGATGGAACGCTTTATGATATAGATAAATTCGATTTTAAAGATAATACAAACTTGAAAAAGTTTTCATTTTATGAAAAAGAAAAATCCCGTGCTGTAAAAGGAGAACCCGCACATGTTAAACTCATGCAGAAATTAGAAATTGCTGATTATGAGCCTGCCTCTGATGGTGGAAATATGAGGTATTACCCGAAGGGTAGATTCATAAAAAAGTTAATCGAGCAATATGTAAACAAAAAAGTCGCAGAATATGGTGGTCTAGAGGTAGAGACACCGATTATGTATGATATGGATCATCCAACTCTTTCAAAATATTTGCAGAGATTTCCCGCCCGTCAATATCAGATAGAATCAGATAAGAGAAGTTTTTTCCTTAGATTTGCTGCTTGCTTCGGACAATTCTTGATGGCTCATGATGCAACTATTTCCTATAAGGATTTACCGCTCAAGCTCTATGAACTTACAAGATATTCGTTTAGAAGAGAGCAATCAGGGGAGCTTACTGGTCTTCGCAGGCTTCGTGCGTTTACCATGCCTGATGTACATGCCCTTGTATCTGATATAGATATGGCTATGGATGAGTTCAAAGTACGTTTTGATTTAAGCCTCAATGTTTTAAAAAACATAGGAATAGAAAATAATGATATTGAGATGGCTCTCAGGACTACAAAGGACTTTTACAAGGAAAATAAAAAGTTCATAAATGATTTAGTAAAAAAACTTGGAAAACCAATATTGCTTGAGATGTGGGATGATCGTATTTTTTATTTTGTTTTAAAATTTGAGTTTAACTTTGTAGACAGCTCAGATAAAGCATCAGCTCTTAGTACAGATCAAATTGATATAGAAAACGGAGAGCGCTATGATATTACGTTTACAGAAAAGAAAGGTTCTTCAAAACATCCTCTAATACTTCACTGCAGTCCTTCAGGTGCAATTGAACGTGTTATATATGCGTTACTTGAAAAAGAAGCAATTAAAATGAATAAAGGCGAAAAACCAATGCTACCACTCTGGCTTTGTCCAACACAGATAAGGTTTATTCCAGTGGGGGATGAATTTGTATCAGTTTGTGAAAAACTCATTGAGGATTTAAACAGTTTATCAGAGTATCAATATGTTAGAGCAGATATTGATGACAGAGAAGAAAGTGTTGGAAAGAAGATACGCAAAGCAGAGAAAGAATGGATTCCAATAATAATTGTTGTAGGTGACAAAGAAAAAACAAGTAAAAAATTCAAACCAAGATTCAGAAAACAAGAATTAGGGGTCGAAAAAGAGTACAGTCTTTCTCAATTACAAAAAATAATAGCTGAAAAAACCAAACAATATCCACAGCACATGTTGCCACTACCAATACATCTTTCAAAAAGACCAATATTTAAAGGTTGAATAGTTATGAATTAATCTTGTGGCGAAAACTATATAAATGATGATAATAATATATTAATAACAAAATGAATATAGTAATAAAAAGTGAAGACTTATGATAAATAAGAAGAAGATGTACATAGTTTTTGCAGTATTAGCTGCTGCATTGATGCTGATGACACCCACGATGGCAAGAGTTTCACAAGAACAACTGGCCCAAACAACACCTACAGATGGTCGTTGTAACAGAGTATTGCTATTT
>CAZQEU010000053.1:0-12028 GCA_964592335.1 uncultured Thermoplasmatales archaeon | reverse complement strand
TTTCTAATTCTTTTATAACTTCATTTACTGTGAAAGTATTTCCTAATTTTGCTAGTTGTTGCAATAAATCTATTCGCATTTTTATACACGTACATTAACAAATTTGTTAAGGATGGTGCATATATTTGCGAAGTATATTAATCTTTCGGAATCGTTATTTTAACGGACCTGGCGGGATTCGAACCCGCGATCTATAGCTTAGGAGGCTATCGCCCTATCCAGTCTAGGCTACAGGCCCAGTAAAACTGGTTATAATATTTTTTGTTAAGAGTGTTTCCCTAAAGCAAATAAATATTAGGAAAGTTTTATACATGCGATCTTATATAATATTCTTAAAAAACTATAAAATTGTGAAAAAAATGAAAAAATCAATCCTGTTAGGCATATTAATCAGTGTTTTTGTTTTAATGTCTCTTCCATCGATAAATGCAGTGGGGTTAAATAACCTTAAAGAAAATCCGGGGAATCTTACTAAAATTAAAAAAAATCAGTTTTTATCAATAGTAGAAGAAATAGAAAACACGGATTCCTCAGCGATTTTTTTTACTTCCTCTCTTATATTTGCAGGAATAGCATTATCTATTCTTATTGTAGTTCTTATTTATATCTATTGTAGCGGAATGATAGGGGGCACGACTGAAGCACCACCTACAATGAGTTTTATTTCAGATTACACACAAAATACTATCACTGTTTCAAGTGTAGAAACCAATGTTTCATGGAGTGATATGCAAGTAGATGGTCAATGCGATACATCATGTCTTTCAGGAAATATTAAAGCAGGGGATAAAATCACGGAATGCAGTGGAAAAATAACTATTAGACATAAGCCAACAGGCTCAGTGGTTTTTACAGATAATTTTTAACTAAACTTTTTTTTTTTATATCCAAAAAGCAAATAGTTAATTACAATATTTTTTATTACAAATACTGGTTTGAGGTGAAATATTTATTTGTTTGTCCATGAAATAATGACTAAAAAAGTAGAGACAATAGACTCTGATGAAACAGTTTATGAGGCCTGTAAAAAATTCCAGGAGTTTAGTGTTGGAAGCCTAGTTGTAGTAGAAGATGAAACCATTGTTGGTATTATAACTGAAAGAGATGTAGTAAAACAAATTATAATTGAGAAAAATAATCCTCGTAACACTCGTGTAAAACAGGTTATGACGCCTAATTTAAAAACCATACGGTCTCTTGCAAAAATAGAGGAAGCATCAGCTCTTATGAAAAAAAATAATATAAAAAAACTACCAGTGATATACAATGATGCACTTGTTGGAATAATTACTGAGACAGATATTTCCCGTGCGATAGATTTGATACAAAAAAATATTTGATTTTTTTTATGGTGATTTGTATTCAAAGCTAAAGCAAGCACTGTCTTTGTCTGAAGAATTTATTTCTTGTGTTTGTTTTCTAAGATCTTTTAATCTAATGGTTTCAAAATCAATTTTTTGTTTTTCAAGTAGTTCTGCAAGACCTGGTACATGTCCATCTCCGATGATAGCGATTACTTTTTCATATTGCTCATTTGCTGTTTTTAGCTGCTGAATCATATAGTTGTTTCTCTCATCTATAAGTATTCTTTTGACTGTAGGAAATTTTTTTCCTATTTCGTTCATATAATAATCAAAGTTTCCCTGGATTCGGTCTAGTTCTTCTTCCACTTTTTTTTTGCTTACGAAAAAACCTGTGAAACCTGATAACATAATCCTTATTTTTTCTCTCAGGGTCATTTCTTTTAGCATTTTTGAAAAAAGTGTTTGTGCATTTAAATCTATAAATGCCATTGGTATCTGATGACTCTGTGCATATTCTGTTGTAGTTATCATTTCTTGACCGGCTTGCACGCCGTATTCTTTTGCCATTGTGTTTTGAAATCTTGCAAGTAGTTTGTATATTATTGGCTGGTTTTTACTTGCCTGTTTGTATCCTTCCGGATCTGTTTTTTTAAGCATTAAAGCCTGGTATCTTTGCTTGTCCAGCTCTATGCATAATACATCTGGTTGTTTTTCATCAAATATCTTGATTAGTGGTTGTGTCAAGTCGAATACATGCCCGGTTCCAATTAATGTTATCATATTTTTTTCATCCTTTAATGGATTTTTTTGGTAAATGGTGTTCTTATTGATATAATTATTTTTTTAAATGCTCATAGCCTATTTTTACGTTTATAGACGATAAATGAATCGACAATATTATATACTTGTTTGATGGATATAACATTATGTGTAACGCAATAAATGATTATGAAGAATATGAGCTATCCAGTGAATGGATAGCAATACAAAAAGAAATAGGCTTAATCTAAAACCCCTTTCTTTCTTTTGATAAACTAGTATCTATAGTGCTTCGCCTTGTAAGGCCCATCAACAGGAACACCAATATAATCCGCCTGTTTTTTAGTAAGCCGTGTAAGTTTTACACCAAGCTTTTCTAAATGAAGCCGTGCCACCTCTTCATCAAGAACCTTAGGAAGCATATAAACACCAGTATTATACTTATTATTCCACAACTCAATCTGAGCAAGAACCTGGTTTGTAAAACTATTACTCATAACAAAACTAGGATGACCAGTGGCACAACCAAGATTAACAAGACGACCTTCAGCAAGCAAAAATACTTCATGACCATCAGCAAAAACATACTTGTCAACCTGAGGCTTAATATTGATTTTTTTGATTCCAGATAGTTTATTTAATTTATCAACCTGGATCTCATTGTCAAAATGACCAATGTTACATACAATAGCCTGATCCTTCATATTTTTCATATGCTCAACGGTAATAACATCACAATTACCAGTTGTAGTAACATAAATATCCCCTTCACATAGAGAAGCCTCAAGAGTTTTAACCTCATAGCCTTCCATAGCAGCCTGAAGCGCACAAATCGGATCTATCTCTGTTACTATCACACGTGCTCCAAAACCACGCATACTCTGACAACAACCCTTGCCGACATCACCATACCCACAGACTACAACAGTTTTACCTGCAACCATTACATCAGTAGCTCTTTTTATCCCATCAGCAAGGCTTTCACGACAACCATACAAATTATCAAACTTACTTTTAGTAACACTATCATTTACATTAAACGCTGGAAACAAAAGCTCTCCGTCTTTCATCATCTGATAAAGACGATGAACACCCGTAGTAGTCTCCTCAGATGCACCCTTGATTTCTTTTACAGCTCTATGCCAACGATCCGGGTCTTTTTCATATATTCCCTTCAAACAAGCCATAAGCTCACGGAAATCCTCTTGTTCATCACTGTAATCTTTATCCAAAAGACTAGGATTTTCCTCGACCTCATAGCCCTTATGGACCATAAGAGTTGCATCCCCACCATCATCAACAATCAAATTAGGTCCTTTACCATCAAAATCAAGTGCTTTCTGGGTGCACCACCAGTACTCTTTTAGATTCTCACCCTTCCAAGCAAAAATAGGGACATCTTTTTTTACCATAGCCGCTGCGGCATGATCCTGAGTTGAAAAAATATTACAGGATGCCCAGCGAACATCAGCACCAAGCTCCTTTAAAGTCTCAATGAGTACTGCGGTTTGAATAGTCATATGCAAGCTACCTGTGACCCTTGCGTTTTTAAGTGGTTTTTCTTCACCATATTTCTCTCTAGTAGCCATAAGACCAGGCATTTCTTTTTCAGCGATATCTATCTCTCTGCGTCCCCAGCCAGCAAGCTTGATGTCTTTTATTTTATAATCCTGAGTTTTCATCATAATATTTTCCACCATACAATTTTATTTTAATATAAGTTTTGCATCAACAACACAAATATCATCTTTGTATACAAAAACAGGGTTGAGATCCATCTGATCAATGTGATCCATCAGCTCTTCTCCTATTTTTGAAACCTTTAAAACCAAATCAATTACAAGTTTTTTATTAGCAGGAATATTTCTAAAACCCTCTAATAGTTTTTTGCCTTTTATTTCCTCGATCATCTCTTCAGCAGCAATCCTATCAAGTGGTACAACACGAAAAGTTACATCCTTATAGAGCTCTGTATAAATACCACCAATACCTGCCATAAGAGTAAGTCCAAAAGTTGGGTCTTGTACAAGCCCTATTATTATTTCAACACCTTTTTCCTCCATCTGATCAACTAAAAGGTTTTCCTTTGGAAACTTGTTTTTAAATTCTTTAAAAACCTTCAGAAGCTCAGCTTTGTTTTTAATGTTTAGTTTAACTCCTCCGACATCTGTTTTATGAAGAATTTTATTTGAACAAACCTTGAGGGCAACTGGAAATTTAAGACTAAGTTTTTCAAGATCACTTTCTTTATTTACAACCTTGTATTCCGTGGTTCTAATATTGTATGCTTTAAGTAAATCTTTTACCTCGTTTTCTGCAAGAGCACCTTTCTTTTTCACCAGCTCTTTTACTACTTGTTTCATGTTTTACTCCTTTTTCCTCTCATCAACAACACGTTTGGCTTTTAAACCTTCTTGAATGATTCCATTAGGTGGAAGAACATTTATTTTTGGTGTGAAAACAATAACGCTTTTAATCTGATTTTTAAGTTTTTCCTCAAGAGCCATTTGATCAACCTGACTCAGCTGCTCTTTTGTCTCAACTTTTACAGTCAGCTGATCCATATCATTTTTATCGGTTGTAAGCACCATCTGCCAGTTACCACCGACTTTTTTATCTTTCATAAGAACCGATTCTATTTGACCCGGATAAATATTAGTGCCCCGGATGATTACCATATCATCAGATCGTGCCTTAATATTGGTATGTTTCACATGTGTTCTACCACATTCACATACCTTTTGATCATAAAGCTTTGTAAGATCACGGGTTCTATAACGAAGGAGAGGCATCCCTTCTTTTGTAAGTGTTGTAAGAACCATCTCACCTTCTTCTTCAGGTCCTACTGGTTCAAGTGTGATAGGGTCAAGAACTTCTACTAGGAAATGATCCTCCCAGAGATGCAGTCCATCATGCTGATCACAATCAGTAGAAACACCAGGTCCACACATCTCAGTTAAACCATAGATATCATGTACATCCATGTTCCAAGCATCTTGAATACGTTTTTTAAGACCAGGTGAGAAAACCTCTGCACCAAAAAGACCGTTACGAACCCTCAGCTTATGAAGATCAACATCTATATCACGGGCAACCTGGGAAAGACGCATCGCATAAGAGGCTACTCCTGAAATAAAAGTAGTGCCATAATAATCCATGAGCTTAAGTTGCCTTTCAGACTGACCCATACCTGTTGGTACGACCATGGCTCCTACTTTCTGTGCACCATAGTGAAAACCAAATGCTCCTGTAAAAGTACCATATGGAATTGGGTTTTGAAAAACATCTTTTTTTGTTAGACCTGACATCGACAGGCATCTGGCCATCACCTCCGACCAAACCTGCATATCGCCTCTTGTGTAACAGGCAGTCACAGGTATCCCGGTTGTACCTGAGCTTGCATGCAGTTCAACACAGTTATCAATTGAGGTGGAAAGCATTCCAAATGGCATGTTATCTCGAAGGTCATCTTTTGTTGTAAGAGGCAGTTTACGAATATCTTCAAGTGTTTTGATATCACTGGGTTTAATTTTTAACTCCTTAATTTTCTTCTTATAAAATGAATTGTTTTCATAAACACGATGCACAGTTTCTCTGAGTCTTTTAAGCTGTAAATCCTGTATTTTCTTACGTGGCATTGTCTCTATTTTTTTGTTGAATATATGATCCATAAAGTTTTCCCCAGAACCGAAGAATAAAGAAATATATTAAAATATTTGTGTTATAGAAAAAATAAGATATTGATAAACCCTTATTTTTTTAGGTCTTATCACTATTTTTTTTATAATGCTACTGTTGTAAATTTATAGTTTTCTGTTACAACATCTCCTTGGAAATCAACAACAGTTACATGCCAATTGATTTCTTCTATCGCGGGTAGTATATTTCCGGGTAGTGAACTTGTATTAAAGTATGCCTTAAATGGGCCGTCAGAAGTTTTAACATCTTCGTATTTGTAGACGTCTTTGTCTATATACTCTCCGTTTATTGTAACTGTGAAACTGTTGTTTTCTCCCTTAGATATTTTTCCATCTGAATCTTTATGTAAATCATCGACTTCTATTTGTACGAACTCAGTGTTTCTTAGGTTATAATCAGAGCCCTGGGTAGGATAAGGATTCTTAATTATAGGTCTTTGATTGTTGATACCAATTGTTTCACGTAATACTTCGATTGATTCGATTGTACCTGATAAATCCATTTTTGTTTTATTATCAATTTTTCCGATAAGGTTTTGAACTCCAATAAGGGATTTGTTTACTATTTTTTCAAAATTCTCGTATTTATCCAATATTGGTTTAAGCGAGTTAATTAGATTATTTGTCAATTCACTAGGTCCTATCAACACCCAATTTATTGCACTTTTCATTACAAATAATGTTAATAAAGCTTCAACTATCGGAGCATCAATTTTATCTATTATTTTGTCATAGAAAATCCCTGCAATTAGTGTTTGTGCAACAGTAGGACCGAGTTCACCAGCAAATTTATCAATCCATATATCCTTTCTTATAAAACTCATTTTTTGCCTTACAACTTCTATTGAGGATTTTGAAGTACTTTTTTGAACAGTAAAAGGTACATTCTCCTCACTTTTTTGTCCTGCTGAATCAGTTACAATCAACTTTAGATTATAGGGTTTTGCCGGGTACATATCAGCTGTAGGAATTGTAACTGTCTGTCCGGTGTAATGAAACTCAGGATCCACTGGTTTTCCTGATCTTGTAGTATAAGATGGAGGATATAAAGTCCAGTCATATGATACTATTTCGTCTCCATCAGGATCACTTGCAGAAGCTGAAATAGTAAAGAATCCTTCTTTTGAAGTTAGGGATTTAGGCAATAATCCTTTACCATGTAACATCCAATAATCTTCTGATTGATAGCTATCAATACGGATCGTCTTTGGTGAAAACTCTATCGGAGTAGAAGGTCTTCTTGGGTTTGATGTTGGAATCTGTAATGAAATTTGAGGGGGCCTGTTACCATAAACCTCGATTTCAATGCTATCTGTTGTTTTCCTTCCAGATTCATCTTTTACTGTTAATGTACATGTATAACTTGTTTTTATCGAGTCTTTGCCGGTTTCTTCATCACTTGTTTCAATGATTTCTGTATGTATATACGTATGACTTGGGCTTTTTTCAGTAGATGTTTCACCATCTCCGAAATCCCAGAAATACTCCAATTTCCCTTCTGAATCAGTTATAATCGATGTTAAATTCACACTGTGTGGTGTTACTCCTTCTTTTACATCTACAAATGCTTTGGCAAATAATGCTTTTTCCTCTTTATCTTGTTCTTCAAAATAATTCATTGAAAAAGGAATTGCAGTAGCTATCGCTGCTGACAAAATAATCACTACCAAAAATATACTAATTAAACGTCTTTTTTCTTTATTCAAAATTATTACCCCCAAACTATATATTTATATTATAAATTTATTGGTATATAATATTTATGTCAAATTAATCTATATGCTACAATATATGCCCTTGATCATACAATCTAAAATAAAAAAACTAGAAATAAATCTCAACACGAAAAGTTTTATATAACAAATATACTTCCTATGCGCTACGAATCCATATTAATAACTGGTGAAAATTTATGACAAAAAGCATGTATGACTATGTTGGAGATCAATGGAAAAGACCAGATAAATCATATAAATCTCCTCAACAGCAAAGAATAATTCAGTGGAGAAAAGAAGAAAACTTTTCAAGAATCGAAAAACCAACACGTATAGACAAAGCAAGAAATGTTGGATACAAAGCAAAACAAGGATACGTTGTAGTTCGTGCAAGGGTAAGACGTGGAGGACTTAGAAAACGTACTATTAGAAGTGGGCGTAAACCATCTGCAAAAGGTATTTCAAAAATTACAATGGCTAAAAACACACAGCGCATAGCAGAAGAAAGAACTGCAAAAAAATACCCAAACCTAGATGTGTTAAACTCTTACTGGGTTGGAGAAGATGGTAAAAATCATTTTTATGAAGTAGTACTTGTTGACCCAGTTCATCCAGCAGTAATGAAAGATAAAAACATCAAATGGATTTCTAATGTGAAACACAAAAGAAGAGTACTACGTGGAAAAACAAGTGCCGGTAAAAAAGGACGTGGACTCAGACACAAAGGAAAAGGCGCAGAAAAAATACGTCCAAGTATAAGAGCTAAACAAGGTAAAGGAAAATAAAATATCTTTTTTTATCTTACAACCATAACAGGTTTTGCAGCATATTGAACTACTTTATTTGCAACGCTACCTATAAGATACCTTCCCAGTTCACTTTGTCCTTTACTTCCCAAGACTATAAGATCAGCATCTAATCTATTAGAAACATCTATTATTACTGCCGCAGGATCCCCTTCTTCAACCAATCCTTTTATTTCAAAACTCTGCTCCCCTAAATCAGTAATAGTGTTTTTAATAAGATTATTGGCTTTTTTCTTTAAAGTATCATATGCATTGACATCTACTATTGTTTTATCTTTCGAACTTGGAATTACAGCAAGTAAAATAAGTTCACCATAACTATCAATCAAAAGCATAGCACGATTTAAAGCCTGCTCAGATCCTTCCGAGCCGTCAAATCCAACTAGTATTGTCTTCATAACCAACTTTTTTTACCTATTTTTTTCTCCAAACCGGTCCATTATCTGTATCCTGTATCTCAAATCCTAAATCTTTAAGTTTATCTCTTATCTTGTCGGCAGTATTCCAATCTTTTTCAGATCTCGCTTTTTCTCTTGCCTCTAGGAGAATATCCATTAACTCTTCAATAGTTTTTCCCTCAACATCTGTTGCAAAATCTTTAGATAAACTCTTTATTTGTTTTAATAAATTTGAATCTTGCGAGACATCGTCTTTTTTATCCTGAAATAATGTTAAAATATTTCCAAGTTCAAAAAGTCTTTCTAAAGCTTTTTTACATAATTTAGAATCAACTTCAGAGTTTTTTTCAAAAAACTTGTTTGTACTATTTACAAAATCAAATATGACACTTACTGCCTGAGGAGTATTAAAATCATCATCCATAGCATCTTCAAAATCTGATTTTAATTTTTCAACTATTTCCATATATTTTTTATCATTTTCTACTGTTTTATTTTCTTTTATACATGCTTCAAGTTTTTCTTTGACTCTATAAATCCTCTCAAGACCCTTTTTAGCATTTTCAAGACCTTTTTCACTAAAATCAGGTGGACTTCTATAATGTGCTTGAGCAAAGAAAAAACGAACAATCTCCGGATCCCATTTTTTAATCAAATCCTTGATATTTACAATATTTCCAATACTCTTACTCATTTTTTCTCCATTAACTGTGAGAAGACCGATATGCATCCAATAATTTGCAAAAGTCTTACCTGTCGCTGCTTCTGCTTGAGCAATCTCATTTTCATGATGTGGGAAACGAAGATCCATACCGCCACCATGGATATCAAAAGGAAGACCCAAGAATTTTTTACTCATTGAACTGCACTCTATATGCCATCCAGGACGTCCAGGCCCCCATGGGCTATCCCATGACGGTTCACCTGGTTTAACACTTTTCCACAGTGCAAAATCAAAAGGATTCTGTTTTTTATCACCAGGTTCTTTTCTAGTCCCTGCCATTAGTTCATCAAGTTTTTGACCAGAAAGTTTACCATAATCTGGGAATTTTTCAACACTAAAATACACATCACCATCTGACTCATAACCATAGCCATTATCAATTATCTTTTGAGTCATCTCTATCATGTCATCAATGGTCTCAGAGGCCTTTGGATAAACATCAGCACGACGAATACCAAGAGCATCTAAATCATTGAGACAAATATCAGTAAACTTTTTAGAATACTCAAGCGGGTCAACACCCTCACGATTTGCAGCAGCAATAATCTTGTCATCAACATCAGTGATGTTTTGAACATAAGCCACATCAAAACCTTTGTACTCAAAATACCTGCGAATAACATCAAAAGCAAAATATGTGCGAGCATGACCAATATGTGCATCAGAATAAACTGTCATACCGCAGATATACATCTTAACTCTATCTGGTTCAACTGATTTGAATTCTTCTTTTTTCCGACTCAAAGTATTATAAATCTTTAAACTCATCGTAAACCTCAACTTTTTTATTGAAAATATGCAACCAAATATATACTTTACTAGGTCTCTTATTCCAAATGATTTAAATATATAATTATTATACCATGAAAACGCATACATATCTTAGGGGGCTTAAAATTATGAAAACTACCTTTAGTATTATAAAAGCAGATGTTGGTGGATGGCCAGGGCATGCTCTTGTACATCCTGATTTAGAAGAAATCGCAAGAAAAAAACTAACAGATGCAAAACGCGAGAAAACAATCACTGATTTTCATGTAACACATTGCGGAGATGACTTAGAACTTATTATGACCCATACAAATGGAGAAGATGCAAAAGAAGTACATAGTCTTGCATGGGATACATTTTGTGAGGCAACAGAAAAAGCACGTGACCTAGGACTTTATGGTGCAGGTCAAGATCTTCTCTGTGATGCATTCTCAGGAAATGTCAAAGGAATGGGCCCGGGTGTAGCAGAAATGGAGTTTACACCAAGAAAAAGTGAACCAGTGATAGCATATATGATGGATAAGACTGAGCCAGGTGCATTCAATTTACCGATTTTTAAAATGTTTGCAGACCCATTTAACACAGCAGGGCTTGTAATCGATCCATCCTGTCATGATGGATTTGTATTTGAAGTATGGGATATACAAAAACACAAAAACGTTATGCTTAAAACACCAGAGGAACTCTATGATCTACTAGCTCTAATCGGTGCAAAAAGCAGTTTTGTAATAAAACGTGTTTATCCAAAACCTTCATCAAAACTTCCAAAGGATGAACCAGTAAGCTGTATTTCAACAGAAAAACTCTACCAGATAGCCGGAGAATATGTTGGAAAAGATGATCCAGTAGCAGCCGTTAGATGCCAATCAGGTCTTCCAGCGGTAGGCGAATCACTAGAAGCATTTTCACTAGGGCATTTGGTCTCAGGTTGGATGAGAGGAAGCCACAACGGTCCACTTATGCCAGTAGCTGTAAAAGATGCACAATGTACTCGTTTTGATGGTCCACCAAGAGTTACAGCTCTTGGATTCCAAATACGAGATGGTCTTCTTACAAACCCGGTTGACTTATTTGATGATCCAGCATTTGATATAACCAGAAAGAAATGCCAGGAAGTAATGGATTACATGCGCCGTCATGGACCATTTGAGCCACATAGATTACCAATGGAGGATATGGAGTACACAACACTTCCTAAGGTTATGAAAAAACTGGGAAAAAGGTTTAAAAAAGTAAAATAAACCTATTTTTTCTTTCTCCTTTAATTTTATATATTAAAAGCTTATTCTGGTCTCTTACCTTATAAATATACCTGGAGTAAAAAGAATATGGCACGAATGCATGCAAGAAGAAAAGGCAAATCCGGTTCAAAACACCCAGCAACTAGAAAAGAACATCCAGACTGGAGTGCACTAAACCCAAGAGAAGTAGAATCTCATGTAATTGATCTTGCAAGAGAAGGAAAAACCACAAGTGAAATAGGAATGATTTTACGTGATCAATACGCGGTTCCTGATATCAAACTTGCAACTGGTAAAAGTATTACAAAAATCCTTGAGGCAAATAATATTAAACCTGATATTCCTGAGGATCTTAGAAACCTTATAAGCACGGCTCTTTCTCTTCGTAAACACTTAGAAACAAATAAAAAAGATCTTGACAACAAAAGAGGACTTCAGCTTACAGAATCAAAAATAAGACGTCTTGCAAAATACTATATAGGTACAGGAAAACTTCCTAAAGACTGGAAATACAGCCCTAAGCAAGCAAAACTATTGTTTGAATAAAAAAAAACAATATTTTTTTTATTTAACAGGCTGGGAATACTGCGCGGTCTGAAACACGTAAGTGTG
>CAZQEU010000052.1:0-12274 GCA_964592335.1 uncultured Thermoplasmatales archaeon | reverse complement strand
TACCAGGATGGTACACAAACGCACTTAAAACAATTGAAAAACTTGAATTCAAAGATAGGGTCTCCCCTGAGCTTACAGCACTTCTTTCAGATGATACTGTGACAAACGAAGAGCTCTACGATATTTTTGTAAAACATGATGATGATATGGCAGAATACATTGATGATGCTAAATCACTACGTGAAATGCTTTCTAACAGGTTAAAAGTCCTTGAGAAACAAAGAATAGCTTTAAAAGATGACTTAATGGATTTAACAGAAAAAAGACTGATAAAAGATATTGATAGAAGAGAGTTTTCTGATGATGTAACAAAACATAGAAGAAAAGTAAATATTTTGGATTTAAATATTAACAAGTGCAAGGATTTGATAAAACGTCTTGACACTACATCTTTTGGATTTATTGGAAAAAACGGTTTTATCCAGAGTGCAAAGATACCTGAAAAAACATATCCTCCTAAATTAGAAAAAAATCTTTATGAAAGAATTCTAACTAATAACAATAAAAAAACAAATATAAAACAACAAAATCTAGAATTAAAAAACAGTGACAGTGATCCTTATAAGGATAAATACCTCCAGCTTAAAAACCAATATAATCAACTTGAGGAAGAATATCAGGATCTGAAAATCGCTGTTGACAAGTTGTTAAACAAAGACGAGCTGTAATATTAATTATTATAAAAAATTAAAAAAGATTATTAATCCTACAGTATATTCTCTTTAGTAATCCGAGAGATAAGTTAACAATACCACCATATGAAAATATGGTTGGGGTGAGGCTAGGTAAAATGTTAAATAATTCTGAAAAAAATAAAAAAGAAAATGGGACAGAAGAAGAATTTTTATCAATGTATATGACTGGTAAAACACCAGTTTTTGTTGTAAACAAAAAAGGGGAGATAACAGAGGCAAACAAGGCGTTTTTAAAAAAACTCGGATTAAAAACGCAGGATATAATGGGAAGAAACCTAGCTGATGTGAACTTTCTTACAGATGATGCAAAAAAACAAGCTAGATACCGGCATGTATCACGTCTAATTGGAAAAGAAACCCCTTTTTACACTCTTGAAACGATTACTAAAAACGGTGAGCTGGAGGAACATGAAATCGATACAAAACCTCTTCTTAAAAAGGGTAGTGTCGCAGGAGAAATAAGCTTTATCAGAAAAAGTACAAAGAAGGAACCTGGTGAAAAAAAGACTCTTAAAAAACACAAAAAAGTAAGTAAAAAAGAGCTAAAAGAAAATATGGATCTTTTAAACGCACGTGAGAAACTAAAAGCAAAAGACCGTGAGTTAAAACAACTAAGAGATGAACTTGAAAATAGACACATGAATTTTGAAACACAGAAAAAAGAGTTTGAAAAGATAAACAATAGATGGAGGGAAAACGAAGAAGAAATACAAATGAGACAGGGGCAAATAAAACAGCTTACAGATGAAATACAAAGAATACAAAACACATTACAGACAAGGGAAAAAGAAATAGATGAACTACGGGAAAATCTAAGAGAAAACAGAACAACGATTGATGAGAAAAACTATGAGATAGGAAAAAAAGAAACAGAGATACAGAGAATAAAAGAGAGTCTAGATGAAAACAAAAAACAAATCGATGAGAAAAATAAAGAAATAGTAGAAAAACAAAGAGAGATAAATACTATCAAAAAAAATTTGGAAGACAAAGAAAACGAGTTAAATAACAAAAAAACTGATTTTGAAGAAAAAAACAATGAAGTGTTACAAAAACAAAATCAAATAAAAGAATTAGAAACAAAACTTCAGGAAAAAACAAATGAAATAGATAATATCAACGAGGATTTTGATCATAGACATAAGCTGATAGATGAGCTTAAAAGACAAGTTGTTGAAAGTCAACTTGCGGTTACAGAGAAAAACAAGGTTGCTGAAGAGCTGAAAATACAACTTGAAGAAAAAAATGATGAACTAGATGTTTTTAAGAATAATTTGGATGAAAAAATAAAAAATATTGATTTAAAGCAAGAAGAGCTGAATAAAAAAGATGAAAAAATAAAACAAATCCAGATACAGATGCAGGAGAATCTTTCTCTTCTAGAATTAAAAGATGAAGAACTTGAAACAATTAAAAAAGGGATTCATGAGAAAAATCAAATAACAGAGGATATGCAAAAAGAACTTGAGGGAAAAATAAGAGAAGTCGAGCAGAAACAAAACATTATTTTAGAAAAAGAAGAAGAAATAGAAAGATATCAAACAGAAGTGAAAAGAAAAGAAGAAGAGCTGGAAGAAAAAGATACGGAATTAAAGTTATTTGAAGAGCAAATAAACAAAATAGGATTAGATGTATCAGGTATAAAAAATAAACTTGAAGAAAAAAACAATGAAGTGTTACAAAAACAAAATCAAATAAAAGAATTAGAAACAAAACTTCAGGAAAAAACAAATGAAATAGATGATATTAAAAAAGAATTAGAAGACAAAGAAAACGAGTTAAATAACAAAAAAACTGATTTTGAAGAAAAAACTATTAAGTTTAATAAATTAGAGTCAGAGTTGAAAGAAAAAGAAACACTTCTTTTAGAAAAAGAAAAACAAGTATCTGATTTACAGGATAGACTTTTGGAAAATCAGAAAGATTTTGAAACAATCAATTTTGATTATATAAAACAATCAGATGAAATAGAGAAACTAAAAAATGAAATCGAGGAAAAAGAAAATAATTTTATTAAGCTTAACGATGAGATAGATGAAAAACAAAATATTATAAAAGAGAAAACAGAAAAAATAAAAGAATTAGAGGTAAAGATAAAAGAAGAAGAAAAAAGCCCTAAAAAAAGAATGGTTAAAAACCTTAAAAAAGAGCTGAAAAAGAATAGGGAAAAACTTGAAGAAAAAACCTTTGAGCTTGAAAAAGTTCAACAGGATTTTGAAAAACAAAACTATGAACTTGAAATAGCTCAACATGAGCTTGAGACAAAACAAGAAAAGATTAAGGATATAGAAGAAAAATTTGATGAACAAGAACAAAAAATAACCCAGTTATCTGATGAGCTTTTTTATAAAAAAGAAGAGTTAAATGATATCAAAAAAGAGATAGAGCTAAAAGATGATTTACTTGAAAAACAAGATGGGCAAATAACAACTTTGAAAAACGAGCTTGAACAAAGAAATGATGATATACAATGGAGAAACAATGAAATTGACAGTAAAAACGAAGAAATTGAACAACTACAAAATAATTTTGAAAAAATAAAAGAAGAACTTGAGGAAAAAACCAATGTTTCAGAGAATTTAAAACAGGAACTTAGCACTAGTTTAAAGCAGCTTGAGGAAAAACAAGAGACAATAAATGAAAAAGAAGAGCAGTTGCATAATTTAAATACAGAACTGCAAACAAAAATCCAGAACCTTGATGAAAACATTCAAAAAATAACAAAACTAGAAACAGAGTTAGAAGAAAAGACTTTTAAAATAGATAATTTGGAATCAAAACTTGATAATAAAAACCAGCTTTTACAGGTAAGCGGAGAAGAAATAGAAAGTAAAACAAAGCAGCTGCAAGAAATAAAAAATGAGTTGGAAGAAAAAACAACTGATTTAGAAGACAGAGAAAATATTTTAAAACAACAAGAAGACCAAATCAGCAAAATAACAAGTGATATAGAAAGAATACAGGATGAGTTGAAGGATAGAAACATAGAAGCTGAACAACTAAGAGATGATCTGAACGAAAAGATGCTTGAGCTTGATGAAAAAGACAACCTTATAGAGGATATGAGCCAGCAACTCAAAATAAGCCATACACAGCTTCTTGAAACAGTTGACGTAGCAGATAGAGTTAAAAAAGATTATAATAAAACAAGTGAAGAGTTGGAAAAAACAAAAGTTACACTTGATTCACAAAACAATAAATTAGACACTCTTGAAAAAGAACTAAGTGACAGACTCACAGATCTAGAATACAGGAATAAAGAGTTGAACACAAAAGAGTTTGAGTTGGAAAAAATACAGACAGAGCTACATGATAAAACCGAGGAGTTAAACAAACAAAAAGATCAGATAGAAGACCTAACTTATGAGTTGGAAAATAAAAAACATGATTTTGAATCATTAACTCAAGATCTTGACATGAGAAATAAAATCATCGATGAAATAACTCAGCAGTTACACAAAAATCAAGAAGACCTACTTCAAAAAACTAGTTTTACAGAAAACTTAGAAAAAGAACTTGAAGAAAACAAAAATGATTTGCAAGAAAAAACAGATTTGATAAATTCAAAACAAGAAGAAATACAGGATTTGGAAAAACAACTGCAAGATAGATTAGAGGATCTTGAATTTAGAAACAATGAGCTTAAAAGCAAACAAGAGGCATTAGATGAATACAAGTCAAGTATAAGCAAATTTGAAAATGAGATAGATACTAAAAACCAAAAGATAACGGAGCTGCACACTGAAATTGAGCAGAAAGAACAACAAATACAAAGCCTAAACCTTGACCTTGAGATGAAAAACGAGGATTTACGACTGCTTAAAAATGAGATAGAAGAAAAAACAGATGAGATAAATAATATAAAATCAGAGCTTGATGAAAAAAGAAATATAACAGATGAAATAAAAACACAACTTGAAGAAAAAAACAATGAAACAGCAGAACTGCAAGATAACGTAGCAAAAAAAGAACTCGAAATACAAAATACAAAGCATCTATTACTAAATAGTCTATCCGAGTTGGAAAACAAAGAAGGGTTAATAACTCAGCTTAAAGAAGATATGGAAACACAAAAACAAAAAAATGATCCATTAAATCAATCACTTGAAATAACAAAAGATGAACTTGAAAACACAAAAGAACTATTGGATCAGAAAGTAAATAAAATAAATGATTTAGAAACAGAGATCAATGATCATGTAACCCATATTGATATGCTCAAGCAAAAACTTGAGGATCAAACATCAGATTTTGATTTTTTAAAAGAAGAACTAGATACAAGAAATAAAATTATTTATGAGCTTAAAAACCAGGTTAATCAGAACCAGGATTTAATATTTGACAAGGTAGAATCAGCAAATAAACTGCAGGTTGAACTTGCTAAAAAACAGGAAGAGCTGGATACAAATATTAATGTTTTAAATAGCAAAGAAGAAGAAATAGAACGTCTTCAAAAAGAACTTACTGATAGAGTAAATGATTTAGAACAAAAAAATGGTGAGCTGGATAGAAAAGAACTTGAGATTCAACAATTACAAAGAGAAATCGAAGATAGAAAAGAAGAATTTCTTGAAAAAACAAATATTATCACAGGTCTTCAGGAGGAACTAAAAGACAGGAAACATGATCTAGAGTGGAGAAACAATAGTCTTCATGAAAAAGAAGATGAAATCGAGCAGCTCAGAGGAGAACTAGATACAAGAAACAATATTATAGGTGAGATAAAAAACCAGTTAACAAACAATCATCTGCAAATAGTTGAAAAAAGCAATCTTGTAAATGAACTTGGGAATCAACTTGATCTTAAACAAAACGAGTTTACAGAACTAGTTGAAAAACTAAATAATAGAGAAGAAGAAATTGAAAAACTTGAAGATGCTCTTGCCCAAAAAACAAAACATATTGAGGCAAGAAACAGTCTTATAAATCGTCAGCAGGAAGAGTTAAACAATGTATCTTTCGAGCTTGAAGATAAAAAAACAGAGCTTAGTAGAAAAATAGAAAATATATCAGAGCTACAGGATCAAATTGAGCAAAACACAATTGAAATAGAGTCACTGACAGAGGATTTAGAAACACGAAACAAGATAATCGCAGAGATTAAAGGACAGCTTACAAATAAACATGTAAACCTGGTTGAAAAAACAAGTTTTGCAGAAGGACTTGAAAAAGAACTGAGCTTAAAAAAACAAGATGTTGAAAACCTTGAAGAACAACTAAAAGAAAGACTTGATGATCTAAAGTGGAGAAACAATGAACTCAATTTAAAACAAGAAGAACTAACGAAATTAAGTAATGAGATTAAAGAAACAAGAGATGATCTTGAACAAAAAACCGTTCTTGTAACAGATCTGCAGAAACAACTAGAGGATAGAACAAGTGACATTGAATGGAGAAATAAAGAACTTGACAATAAAAACCTTGAAATTGATAATTTAAACAATGAGATATCTACGATAAGATCTGATCTTGAAGAAAAAACACAAAAGTTTGAAATACAAAAAACTGAGCTGAGAAATAGTGAAGAAGAACTACTTAGTTTACGCTCAGAAACACAAAAGTTACAGGAGGAACTAAACAATAAAAACCTTGAAATAGGGACAATAAAAACAGAGCTTGAGCATAAAACACAGGATCTTGAAAATGTTTATGAAGAACTCAATACAAGAAACAGTATTATCGAGGGGTTAAAAACACAGCTTAATGAAAAACATGGTCAGATACTTGAGACAAAACACCATGGTGAACTACTTAAAACAGAGCTTGAGCAAAAAACAAAGGAAATTGATGAAAAAACAACTCTTCTATCAAAGCTTAACACTGAAAAAGATAGTCTTTTTATGAAACTATCAAACCTTCAAAACTCAATTCCCTCCTCAGTTATCATCTCAGATAAACAAGGAAATATAACCACTATGAACAAACGCGCTGAAGAACTAGTAGGTTTTGATTTAAGCAAGATACGTGGTTCAAAGATACATGATCTAGATATTTTAAATGATGAACGATTAAATAATGCTCGGGAAAAAGCAATATCTGGTAAAAAACAGGTAAAAACCTCCTCAGTAGCAGTAACAGATAAAAACGGTGATGTAAAACTCACTGAGATTATGCATATGCCACTTGTTGATACAAAAGGTGAGATACAGGGCTCAATAATGGTAATCGATGATATAAGCAACGTCGCAGGTCTTAAAGCAGAGCTGGAGAGAAAAGATGAGGAAATAAACACACTAAGTGTTAGATTTGAGGATTCATATAGAAAACTTAGTTTAATAGATCGTGAAATTGAGGCTACAAACGAGGAATTAAAAGTCAAAAAACAGGATCTTTTAGAAAAACAGAAACAAATGGATGAGTTAAATCTCAAGCTTGAAAAACAAAGTGAGGAGATTGCAGATAAAAACAGTCTTTTAAAGCAAAAAGAAGAAAGTCTTTTAGAAAAACAAGAAGATATCGGTCGATTAGAACTAGAGATACAAAACAACAGAATAGAGTTAAATGACAAAGAAGAACAAATTCAGAATATACAAACACTCCTTGATGAAAAACAAGAAATACTTGAAATTAAAAACAAAGACATTGGTTTTATCACCGAAGAGCTTAGTCAAACCAAAGAAGTTCTTGAAAACAGAGAAACAGAAGTTTTAGAGTTAAACAATTTATTAAATGAAAAAACAGGGGAGCTGGAGCAAAAAACACTTGAGATAAACAATCTGCAGACTGAGCTTGCTGAAAAACAAAACAGCCTAGGTGAGTTTAAAGAAAAATTTGATGAGAGAAACGATGAAGCAGTGCAGATTCAGATAAAACTTGATCGTAGAATTGAAGAGCTAAATCAGAGAAACAATGAATTTAATGCTCTTTCTCAGCAGTTGGAACAAAAAACATCTGAGATAAAAAACCTTAACAATAATATTGAAGAACTAACTTTAGAGCTTAATGAAAACAAAGGTGAGTTAGAAGCAAAGACGTTAGAGTTAAACGATCTTAGAGAGGAGTTTAAAGCAGGTAAATCTGCTCTTAACTGGTTTAAAGTAGAAGTAGAGGAAAAACAAAGACTACTTGATGATACATCTCAAAAGCTTCAGAAAAGAGAAACAGATATACAGGAGTTGACACAAGAACTTGCTGATCATAAAGAACTCATTGATGCAAAAACAATTGCAATTGACAATCTTCAAAACGAGTTGGAGCAAAACACTGATCTAATAAATACTCATGAACAGAGAATCCAAGCACAGGAAAAAGATATAGAAAACCATATACAAACAGTTCAGAGCCTAAAATCAGAACTAGAAAAAAGCCAAGAGCATCTAACTAGTAGGAATAGTAAACTAATTACAAAAGAAAAACAACTACGAGAGCTTCAGACAGAGCTTCAAAACCGTGTAAATGATCTTGAGAACACAAGAAATGTTTTGAGCCAGCAGAAAGAAACAATAAATAAACTGCAAAATCAAAAAGAACACATCACATTTCAGTTCAACCAACTCAAGGACTCGATTCCGTCATCCGTTGTTTTACTTGACAAAGATAACAATATCCTTAATTGGAATAAAAAAGCAGAGGACATGCTAGGTATCAGCTCAGATAGGTTTTTAGGAGAGAATATCTCAAAGCTGGATATAATGAAAAAAGAAAGAATATCTGAGAAGATGAAAGAATTTGATAGAAACAAAAAACCAGTTAGAATAAACGCAATTTCCGTTAAAAACAAACAAGGTGATGTTACTCTTACAAATGTATCTAAGATTCCAATGCATAGTAGCAATGGAGAGATACATGGTTCAATTATGGTTCTTGATGATGTAAGTCAGTCAGAGCATTTAAGATCAGAACTTATAAGAAAAGAAAATGATTTGAAGAATCTTGATTCAAAGTTTCAGGATGTCTATACAAAGTTTAAACTTGTAAGTCAGGATAAAAGCTCGTTTGATGAACATATTCAAAACCTTGGTAGTGAAAAAGAAAAACAGATAAAACATTTTTCAAAACTTATTGAGGAAAAACAAAACGAGTTAAATAGTATTAGCAAACAGATAAATGATAAAACCGGTGAGCTTGAAGATATCAATACAAGGCTTGATGATAACAGGACAAGTCTTCAGACAGTTGAAAATGAGCTTTGCAGACGTAGAGCAGAGCTTGAAGATACACATCTAAGCGAGGATATACTAAGTAAGACATGGAAGGAGAAACTAAAGATTTATGATGAGATAGATAAAACACTGGGTGTGCAAGAACAAGATATAATTAAGACAAAAAAACTTGATTCTGAATCTGAGACAGAGGAATAAAAAAAAGGATTTATTCAAACGTTATAACTTTGTTCATTGGCATTGGTGCTTTTAGAGTAAGTGTCTTAGTGATACCTGAGGATGGGAATAGTTTAACATTTAACTTTTGATATTTTTGCATTCTCATAGGTTCAGGCAGTTCAAATACCAGGTAACAATTATCAGTATTTTCATTTATAACATTATAATCTGATATAGAATTATCCATATCCATTATGCTGATCAAAGCAAAGTTAGTCCCGTTAACATCATCCCAGATTTGATGCTCGAAAAGAGAGTAATCCTCAATTTTTGCTGATTTTACATAACTTAGGATTCTAACAAATTCTCCGTTATCAATCTGTACTGTCAACTGTGTCATATCCACATCTTGAGAAACAAGAGGTGAGATGAGTATTGCTATTTTTTTTATTTTATATTCGTCGTTTATCTGATAGAATTTTCCTTTTTGATCTTTGATTTGTAGATAAGTTGATATTTCATCTATTACTTCCTGGGTTAATTCATCTATATCTGTTGTATCAACCGAGCTTTCAGTTGTAGATCCTGTTATTACTCCTGCGGCTACTACTGCTATAAGCATTACTGAAATCAGTATTATCATACTTGTTATTCCGTTGCTCCCCCAGTTATTCATTTTTAATCACTTATTTTTTTATTACTAAGTATATCTAGTAAGAGAATTATATATAAACTTTATTATACAATTATTACCTATTATAACTGTTGGTTAGAAGAAAAACTGTTTTTTGGTAATAAAAAATTTAGTGTTTTTTGACAAAATGTCATTATTGATATTTTTACAATTCGCCATTTTTCTCCTGTTGGAATTTAAACGGGGAACCTTTAAATAGTGTGGATTGAGAACAGATAACATGAATATCATTGACATGCTCGTAAGTGGCATGGCAATGTATCGAATGGAACGAAAGGTGGTGAATGAAGAATGGAAAAAAAATATATGGAAAGGCTGAAGGGAAAATACTGTAAAATCGTAACAAAAGAGCCCGGAGAGAAGAGAGCAAGTGTCGTTACAGGCACCCTTGAGGATGTAGACTACAAAGATGGTTTTATTTTAGTTGATTCTCAACAAGGATTAGGGTGTCTAAGGATAAACACAATAGTTGCAATAAAACCAGGACGTAAACATAAAAAACCAAGTGAAAAGAAAATAAAAGAAAATAATCAAGCTTTAGTTGGTATAGGTACCCTTATTATTTTCATTGCAATGATTCTCATTGCAGCAGTAGCAGCTACTGTTTTAATCAATACTGCAGAAGAATTACAATCCAGAGCCAAAACTGTCGGTACTCAAACCATACGTGAAGTATCAGCAGGTATAGCAGTCGACTCAGTCACAGGATACACAAACACTGATAAAACATATGTAGAATACCTCGCACTCACAATAAGACCACGTGCAGGAAGCAAAGATATTGACTTAAGTCTATGTACACTATCAGTACTATATGATGAATTAACAATATTAACACTAGACACTGAGTTAGTTCAATCAGTAAACACAGACAACCAAAGTGTATTTGACACACCTGTAGAATCAGGAAGCAACTTTACAATAATGGCAAACACAACAAACACAAGCTTTGGAGTAATATCAATACATGACCCAGACGGATCAATAACAAATACTAACGGTATGAACTCAGGAGACAGATGTATACTAATAGTAAATCTTAGTTCAATAATAGTAGATGGCAGCAACCGTGGACTACCTGCAAGACAAACAATATCAGGAACACTAACACCTGAAATTGGTATCAAAGCAGGATATGATGTAACTGCACCAGCGGTATTCTCGAAGAGAATAGTTTCACTAGACTAAAAAAAACAAGAAAATAATAGGGGTTGAAAAAGCGACCCCTACAACCCTATTTTTTTAAATATCTTTTTTAGAACTTATTTTTTTAAAAACAACAATCTCTGCTTTTTCACCATTAAAAACAACAGGTTTAGAGGAAACCTCAACAGAAATTTTTGAATTATCTTTAGCCAAAAACAAGGTATCAAAATCAGAAACTTCATCACCTTTTAATCTGTTAAAATAATATTCTTCAACACCAGGCAGGCCTTCTTGATCTATAAAATCAAAAATACTTTTATCAACAATCTCGCTATTTTTATAACCTAAAAGATCTGCAAAAGATGAATTTATTTGTTTAAAAACACCCCGCTGAATAACCGCTGCACAATCATTAATCTGATTAAAAATATCTGAATTAAACTTTTCATCATCTGAGTTGATCCTAGAAATATTCCTATCTAACTCTGGTGAATATTTTTTAAGAGCCTTCTCCTTGTTTATCACCCATTTATGTCTACTCTCAATATCGCTTTCAAGATTCTCTAGTTTTTCCCGCCAGCGAATAAAATTATTTTTTTGTTTGGTAATTTTGAGTTTTTCTTTTTCAAGTTTTTTCTGAATTTTATTCAGACGTTTCTCCCTATCATCGAGATCATTCATTAAAGCATTTAATTCTTCACGTTGTTTTTTATTACCAAAAATATTTGAGAAATTGTAAAGACTTTTTCCAACAACATCAGTTTTAACATCCAAATGCTCTTTATTTTTAAGTTTATTTAGTTTTTTCTCAAGAGATTTGTTTTTCTTTTCTAATTCTGTATTTTTTTGTTCTAATTCTTTTATAACTCTTTCAAATTCATCAAAATAATCAGGGTCAAATGAATTATTTTCTTTTGCTTCATTAAACTCAACTCTCACAGGCTCCTTCAGCTCATTATTGATTATATGACCAACTAAACCTATATCTTCTACAACACCATCAACATCTTTTACAGGAAAGCTACTCCATGAAATCATTATCTCATGGCCATCACTTGTTAATAGAGGAAGACTAAAATCATCTATTAGCTTATTTTCACGTACTTTTTCAATAACTTTTTTCCATTGTTGTTTATAGCTTTCTGGAATTATTTTATCAAAAAAGTTTTGATTTAAAATTTCATCTTCGTTATAACCTGAGATTCGTTCACATTCATCATTGACTTTTATTATATTTTCATCTTGATCGATAGTTAAAATTACATCTTGATACTTAGAGGAAAAATTCCTTTTTTTATATTGGTTTTTATTATTTATCATTGTCCTCTCCAGCTAAAAATAAAACCCTATCGTCCTTTTCTTCTATTATTTATACATTTTAATACTTTTTGTTTTCAATAACCGACTATATTTTCTTCAAGCCTTTTAAGGGGATTAAAGATTTCGGGTTCTAGTATATAAAACCCATACATTTTTTA
>CAZQEU010000051.1:0-12462 GCA_964592335.1 uncultured Thermoplasmatales archaeon | reverse complement strand
AAAATATAATTGATATAATTTTTTATCGCTCCCAAGATTCTTTTTTATCAATATACTCTGTCCAAAAGATCTTTAGTTTTTCAGATACTAAATCCTCTTGTGTCAAAACAGTATAGTTTTTATCTACAACTTTGTCGATGTGTTTTCCCAGGCTAAGATTATATAGTTCTTCTTCTAAAAACTTTTTCGCATCTGTATATTTTCTTTTTATCTTGACAAACCATCTATCATCTTTTTTATAAGGTGGTTTTACAACCAATGAATTGTCTTCCCATTTTTTAAGAAATTCTTCTGAGTTTTTTTCTTTTTTTATTGGTGGTCCTGTATGAATCTTTGTTTTACTTAGTGGTTCTTCTCCTGTTTTAATTATGATGTATATGTTTTCTTTGTCAACAAAATAATTTGTATCACGTATTTTAAAATCATTTCTTTCTAGGTTTTCTCTAACATTTTTTTCTGTTTTTCTGATTTGTGGATACAGGTTTTCATCTATTATCTCGGGTTTATCAAATTTAATGCCGATATATCTAAAGTCTTGCTCTTTGATTTTTTCTCTTATCTTTTCAATTGACCATGGTTTTACAGGTTTTGGAAAAAAGAAAGTATCTTTCGGGTTTTTAATATATTCTTCACAGGCTTTTATAAATAAATTGTATCTTTCTTCTACAAGTGCACTTGCAACATTTCTGTTTGAATCAACAGGATCGATAAATACTAGTGGTGTATCAAAATCAAGGAAATCTTGTTTTTTAAGTGATAGTTTTGTTTGTTTTTTCCAGCTACTTGCTTTTTTAACTGTGTTTTCAAATGTTTTATAATATAGTATTATTATTTCACAAAGATAACCTGAGAAACCTTGTATTTGCGCTTCTGCTCCATAGCAGTTTATTCCTTTCAAAAATTGTTTAAAAAGTCTTACTTCTTGTTTTTGTTTTTCTGTTATGTTTTCTTTTACATATCTTGTGTGAAGAGGAGTTCTATCTACTGCTGATAGTTTTTGTTCAGCATTCTCGATTTTGTAGCATGGGACTATTTCTGTGTAAAATTCTTTGTAATATCCACGTAAATAGGGATGTTCGGCATATGATTCCTCTGTATTTTTTAAAAAACTTTTACCAATAGAAAGTGCTTGTTTTGCAATTTCTTCTTTTTTATAGTCTGTTGGAAAGCAGATAAAAAAATCAATATCCATGTTGTTCATAAGATATGTATCTTTGGCAATGCTTCCTACAAGCTCAACTTTTGCAGGCAGTTTTCTTTTTTTTATCTGATCGTTTAGTATAGTTCTTATTTCTTCTACAGCTTTTTTTATTTTTTTACGGTACTGCTGTGTTGGTGTAATTTTTTGAAGAACTTGTTTTTCTATTTTATTCATTTTTCATTTATCCCTGATGTAACGCTTTAATATGAATATTGCCCCTAAAGCAAGTAGTGCTCCTGCAAGCACGTCTGTGAGCCAGTGTATAGAAAGATAGATTACTGATATTATTACTGTTATCATTACAAAATATCCAAATATTTTTAGTTTTTCATTATCTGTAAGGCTTAGACAGTATGCTACAAGTATTGTCATTGCTGTATGAAGTGAAGGAAAACAATTATTTGTCGTTGTAGTTGAGTAAAAGAATTGCTCGATGTTTGGAATTACTGTCTCTAGTGCCGAGTTTGTGTTATAAAAAGTGTAAACGTTTGTAATTGGCATAAACAGATAGAATGGAAGTGCCACAAGATATATTATCAAAAGACCATATGCAAGTGATTTCAGTGCTTTTTTTTTGTTTGCAATTGTAAAATATAGTGGTGAAAACCATAAGGTGAATGGATAGATTACAATATAGATTAATACAAAGAAATGAATTATTCCTGGTGTCCAGTTTTGTGAAAACCAGTATACAAACCCGTTTTCAATTGCTTGTATATTGTTTGCATAGTCGTGTCCAACCCATTTTGTTACAGATGGATCAATGAATATTACTTCTATAAGATGTAGTGCTACTGCTGCAAAAATTAAAAATAGCATTAGCAGGTTTTCGTTTATTCTCTTTATTATAAACTCAGGGTTAAAAAGTATATTTTTTACTTTTTTCCTATCGGTTATAAAAAATATTGTGAATGTAAAAAGAAGTATGTTTAGTAGAACCATTAGCACTATCCACATTTTTTTCTTTATTCTCCTATTTTTACTTCAGCTAGGTTTGTGTATATAGGGCCTTTTTTTGTTATAACACTTTTTTTAAGAGTTATTTTTTCAATTTTTATTTTTTGAAACTCAGTGTCTTGGTACTTGTTTATTAACTGGATTAGTTTTTCCTTGTTTCTTGGACTTCTCACTCTTGCAATTGTTAGATGTGCTGAAAATTCTCTTTTTTCTTTTTTAAATCCTATTCTGTTTAGTTTTTCATCTATTTCTCCTGCTATTTTTTTAAGATTTTCTGAATCTTGCATTCCTATCCAGAATACTTTGATGTAGTTTGTATTTGGAAAAACTCCTACGTTTTTTAGTTTAATTTCAAAAGGATCTATGTTTTTTACAGATTCTCGTATTGTTGATTCTATCTTATCTATTAGATTGGTATCAGTTTCACCTAGGAATTTTAGTGTTAAATGCATGTTTTTTGTTTCTACTATCTTAGCATTTATTCCTGTGTGTTTTAACTCTGTTATCAGGTCTTTTATTTTTTGTGAAACATTTATGTCTATTGCGATGAATGATCTTATTTGCTCCATTGTCCTCTCTTGTGTATAATGTTATTTTTCTTAAATGTATTTTTGATAACATTTGTAAAGAAATCTATATAAACTATTAATTAGAAAGTATAACTAAGTGAGGAGTTATATTGGGCAAGAAATTAACAACGAAAATAAAATCATATCTTAAACTTATAAGACCTTTTACACTGCTTGCACCACTACTAGTTTCAATCTGTATAATTTTTGCAAGTTACAGATACAATATCATCTCAGAAAATCTAGCCCTTCTAATTATAACAACAATCATCCCAGCCAGTATATCTCTTGCAATTCTAAACGCTGCATCAAATGCTCTAAATCAAGTAACAGACTTAAAAACAGATAAAATATCAAAACCATACAGACCAATACCAAAAGGAATAGTATCATCAAAAGAAGCACTACTGATATCCATTATACTATACATGTCTTCAATCTCCATTGCTTTTTTTATAAATTCTATGTTTCTTTTATTTGTACTACTTATAACATTTTTTACAGTTACATATTCAATTCCACCAAGATGCAAGGACAGACTATTTATCAACCAGCTATGGGTAGGAATACCACGTGGACTACTTGGAATACTTGCAAGCTGGAGTGTATTTGGTAACTCTTTTGAGCCATTGCCTCTTACCATAGGATTCCTAGCTATGATTTTTTTGATAGGCGGATCAATTACAAAAGATATAACTGATGCTGATGCAGATAAAAAAACAGGTACAAAAACACTGGTAAATACATATGGTTTAAAACAATCAGCGATAATGGTTTTTCCATTCATGTTTTTCCCATTTGCATTTATACCAATATTAATTGATAGTGGACTACTTGGATCACAATTTTTAATACTAACATTTCTTGCAATACCTACAATATATATCTTTTATTTGATGATAAAAGACAGTAAAAAACAAAGACATCTGGAAAACACCGCTTCATGGTCTCTAATGTATATTACATATTTCTTTTTAGCAATAGGATTTAGTATTATAACAATATCTGGGACTATTATTGCATAAACTTTTTTATCCACCGCTAATCATATGTATTGCTGCTATCTTAGAATTATCTGGAACTATTGTTTCTGCAAAATCAGATCTTTTGACAAGTTCGCCATTTATTTTCACTACAACATTTGGAAAAGTATATCTCATTCTTTTAAGAAGGTCTTTTACTGTTTCATTTTCAACAAAACCAACAGTTCGGCCGTTTACCTCTATCATTTATCCTCACCTAAAAGGATATCAAGAACAAGATTTGCCTGCCAATTAGCCATAAGAATTACACGAGGAGCCATAAGTATGTCTTCTTCACTATTTTTTGCTTTCTCATCATAAACCATAAATAATTTTCCAAGTTTTTTAGTATTTATTCTATTGATATTTCCATATCCAGATACACCACTGCATGCAACCAATGGTTTATCAGCTAGATTATTCATAACATCTTCAATAAAAGTGGTTTTCTCCAAAGATTTATCTAATGCTTCGACTATCACATCAACATCACTGAAAGGTTTATGCATAAAGCCTTCTCTTAATTTATAATTCAAAGTTTCTACCTTTACAGCCTCATCAATTTTTTTAATGTTTTCTTTTAAAGCATCAACTTTCCTCTGACCTATTTGATCACGAAAAAAATACTGCCTGTTTAAATTAGACTCTTCTACTTTGTCATAATCCACTATTAAAATACGACCTATCCCTGCTCTTGCAAGAGAAGTTGCAACATTAGAACCAAGACCGCCGGCACCTGCAATACCAACGCTTGATTTTTGCAGTTTCATTCTTATTTTTTCTGCTTTTTCAACATTCATAAATAGTTACCATTTCTCCCAATATTTAGGATCTATACTTGGTGGTTTTTCACCTTTTGTATATTTACCACCCCATTTATTAAGTCCCTTCTTTTGATCTTCATCTATTTTTTCCTGCAGCATATTAAGCATTTTTTTATTAGCAAACCCAAGCTGTTTCATTTTTTGTGGTGTTGGCACTCCGTTTGGTGTCCAACCACGTCTAAAGTATACTGCATCTGTGAGTTTCTGATATTGGTCTTGTTTCCAGTCATAAAGAGTTTTAATTTTCTCAGTTGTGCCCATTTTTTCTACGTCTTTTTCTTTTAGACCTATTTTTTCTACTAATTGTTTGTCGTATCTATCCTTTCGGCTCATGTATTCAACCTCTGTTACAGGTCCCATTGAACGATAAGGTATCCAATCATCTTTTCTTCGGCCTCTCCCCATCCATACATTCATTGCACGCTGCCAGTTATAGCATCGTTCACTTTGAAGTATGAGTTCTTCTTTGTCAATGTTCCATCCTGTTACACCGTTCTGGTATTCTACATAGTTTTGTACATGCCCTGGGACTTTTGCAGGGTCATCGGTTTCAGCGTTATCCGCAGGTTCTACATCATTCCATGGAAGTTTGCAAAGACCATTTAGCCCGAACCATGTACGCCACATAGGGAAATAATGCAGTGCTTCTGCTTTATCTTCAAAAGTTGGTATTTGGTTGTTTACCATATCCATAAATATAAGCCATGCCTCATCATGCTGAGGTCCTTTTAAAGTTAGGCCATATCCACCTTGCATGGCAAGGCTTTCTTTTGTAACATATTCTGAGTATTCTAGACCTTTGCTTTCCATTCCACATTCTTCAATAATATATGGGTCTCCCCAGCCTTTTTCTTTAATCCAGTCTTTGACACGACGTATCCCTTGTGCGGCAACTTTTATAAATTCTCCTTTGTCACCTTTTGCCATTCTATGCATAAAATCCATTACTGCATCAAAGTTTCCAAAACACATCTCAAGACCATCACAGCGTTCTTTGTTTAAAATACCATATTCATACATTTCCATATAATATGCAATGGCTGTTCCTGTTGAAATTGTGTCAAGTCCATATGTATCACAATAAAAATTGAATTCAAGTATTTCTTTTGTATCCCAAAGGCTCATATTAGCACCGCATCCAACTGTTTCATATTCAGGCCCGTCGACTGTTGCTTTTTGGCCTTTATATGGTCCGGTTTTAATTTCAAAACCATCAACTGTTTTTGCACATGCCATCGTACATCCATGCCAGCAACCATCAGGGATGATTTTTGTGAAATGTTCATAAAACTTTGGTGAAAAAATCTTTGATGATTTTGGGAAACTCCCAAATCTATAGTTTTCACATGGCAGAAGATCATATTCATTCATTATTTCAACTAAATGTACGGTTCCTACAGCTCTCATATTACATTGTTCCTTGTCAAGATCACGAATCTCACGATGTAGTTTTGTTCCAACTTTTACGATTTTTTTAACATCATCAGGATTATTTGCCATGCCATCAAAGTTATCAACTTTTGCAACAATTGCTTTGATTTTTTTATCACGAAGTACTGATCCAAGTCCACCACGTCCTGCTTGTTTCATCCTGCAAACTTTTCTACGTATATCATAAAAACTAAAATTCAAGCATCCCCAATAGCTGTTCTCTGCTGCCTCTCCTGCAGATACAACGGATACTTTTTGACGAGATTTATCAGTATCTTCTGATGAATACATATGGGTTAATTGTTCACTTAAAACATGTGAGTTTGTCTCCTCAAGTGGCGCTGTTTCAACTATTATTTTTCCTTGTTCACCGTCTACTATTATTACTACATCATGTTTTGCTTTACCCTGTATTTCTATTGCATCAAAACCTGCAAATTTAAGGTATGGGCCAAAAAAACCACCGACATTACTATCACATATTATATCTGTAGAAGGGGACACAGTAAGACATAGTGATTTACCAGATCCTGCATACTGAGTAGTACCACATAGTGGACCTGTTGTGATAAGTAGTTCGTTTTCAATACTATCCCAGCGTGTCGTAGGTTTTATAGAATCCCATAAAAGTTTGATCCCAAAACCACGACCACCTGTGAATAGTTTTTTCATCTCATCTGTAACTTTTTTTTCTTTAATTTCACCAGTGCTTAGATTAATGTAAAGGGTTCTGTTTGCAAAGCCTTTATCGACTTTTCCTTTTTTAAAATTATATTCTAAAACCTTGTGGTGTGCTTTTTTAATTTTATCTAAATCCCATTTATGTTTAGTATTACCTGTATCATATTCCTCTATAGGTATTTGACCTTCAACCATTATTCATCAGCTCCTAGTTTATAATATACAGTTTGTTTGATTTCATCAATATCTCTTTCAACAATCTCAAGTGCATCATTTGGACATGCTCTAACACAAGCACCACATGATATACATTTAAAAGGCTCAATTCGCGTGTCACTTTTTCTCATCGCACCAATAGGGCAGAAACCAACGCATGCCTGACATCCAATACAAACATTTTTGTTTAAAATTACAACGCCTTTTTTATTTCTTTTAAGGGCACCTACAGGACACATATCAAGGCATAAACCACGCTGGTCACAAACATGCATCTTGTATTTACCGTTTTTATCTTCGATGATACGGATAGCGGATTTATCTCCGCCCTCATCTGATTTAAAATGAATATTTGAACATGCTTTTTCACATTCTCTGCATCCTACACATTTTTCAGCATGAAACTTTAGTATTCTAGCTGTTTTTGTTTTTTCCATATTGTTTTTTTCACCCCATTACAAGCCAGGTACCAATAACAGTTATCCAACAAAGCGCAGAGATCCCAAGTGTTGTTGGATAGTATATTTTTTCTTTTATCGTTAAATCAAGTTTTCTTGTTTGCAGAACCACTGGTAGCATAACAGATCCTATCAATGCTGTTAAAAGTCCGCTTGAAAGTATTCTTGGCATGAATACAAGAAGGTTTTCAATATGAAATCCTACACCGGATACAACGGGTGTTAATACCTGTGTTACAATATATCCTCCTACATATACTGAGTAGGCTGTGATTATTCCCATACTGCTTTGAATTGTAATAGTTTTTAAATTATCAAAATCAAATGATATTTTGTTGCAGATAAGCTCAAATATTGCTCCCTCAGCCATTATTGCTAATGCAGAGCAGAGATGGCATCCTCCTAATGGGTTGAATAATCTAAGTACACCTGCAACAGCACCCATTCCAAGTTGCATACCTGGTTGTCTGTAGAACATTCTACTTAGAACAAGAAATGTTAAAACAAACATACCGGTCATAATCGCACCATAAGGAAGACCTGCATCTTTTAGAGCAGATCCTATTATTATTTCTGAAAAACCCCATATTGAACCGAAGACTAAAATTCCTGCAAATAATTTCATATTTTTATCCATTTTTTAATTCACCTCAATTTTAACTATATCTCTAACCCAAAAAGAATGAGCTGTGTCAGGGAAATATATGCGACCTTCTTGTGTTAAAATACCTTTTTGCATAAAACTCCAAGGAACAGTTTGTTGATAGTTGTCTTTTGCTTTAAATGTATACTGGTTACATGAATTACAGATATTGGTCGTTTTAATAATCAAATCATCAAGAGCTACACCACTTAGCTCTCCTTCATCAATTGTAATTGTTCTGGTGTCTGCTATTTTAAAAATATCATCAATTGTATAGTCTTGCCCATTAATCTCTATAATATCGGTATTGTTTTGCGTTGCCTGTACATAAATCGTTGAGCTGATACCTATTAGCAAAACGATTGTTGCAAAAACAGGTATTAGTTTTTCCTTCCCCATAGTCATTCGAGCACGGATAACAATAGTTATTATATAAAAATTATGACTAAAATATAGTTAAAAATAGAAGATTTTGTTGATTTAAGTATTATCTAAATTTTCTGCTTGTCTGATGTCTTTTTATAATGTCTTCCACGGTCTGCATATCTCCTCCGATACCAAGTTTAAAAACATCATTTGCAATTATTTTAGGTGAGCTTGCAGGTTTCATGACAGACATCTGAAATTCTGCTTTTTCCAGTTCTTCTTTTATTTCATCGTTTGTAAGATATCTAAAAGATGGTTGTTTTGGTCTTCTTTTTTTAAGATCGTCTTCATTTTTCTCTGATTTAGCAATTACTTCATCAATTGCCTCATCAACTAAATTATCAATAGGCATCTATCATCCCTCAAATAAAGTGTATGAAAACAATCCTTTTAATTATTTTGTTTAAAAAATAGTTTTTTTGTATCATAATCCATTTTCTCTTATTCTTTTACTATGTTTTCTAAGTATTTCTTCATCCTCTGGTCTCCATTGTATTTTTTCAAGTAGGGCATATGATATTTCTTCATCTGCATTTGAAATTCTTCCAGGAGCTCTATCGTTGTAGTTTTCAAGTAGTAATCTGCATAGTTTGTATTTTTCTTTGGTAAACATCGGATCGGTTGTAAGAATAGAGGCACACATACCAGCCAAATCTTCAATGGGTTTTCCTTTCCTTGCTTCCTCAAAATCAAGGCCCCATATCCTATCGGTTAATACAAAGTTTCTAAGACTAGAATCTCCTCTTATAGTAAACTCGTTGTCTTTTTTGAAATAATTATGAAAATCATAGAACCATTCAGATAGAAGAATGATTAATCTTTGTTTTTCACTCTTTGTTGTTTTTTCATCATTTATTATATCGCAGAGGTTTTCACCCATGATATAGTTTGTAACAAGGGCATTGTTTTTTTCATCCATTTCAAAAACAGTTGGAATATTTAGCTTATTGCCACCTTTTTTAAGGATATTGTATTCTGTATTCATCTGTCTTTTAAAACCAGGGACAAAGCATTTTAAAACACGTGGTTTGCCTTTAAGTGTTACATAGGCAACCTTGTTTTTTTTGCTTTTAAATTCTTGTTGCACTATTGATTTTTTATACTTTTTAGTACTACTAACAAACTCCCCAATATTTTTCATAAATTAATATCTAATATAAAAAAGAAAGAAAAAAAGGTTGTGGTTGATTTTATACTTCCACAATTTCGATTGATACAACCATTTTTGACCATAGATTTGATGATGTTATCACATCATCGCCTATTAATGCGATTCTAAGTGGACCGTCTTCTTCGTCTATGTATTCTCCATCTTGTGTATAGGCAAGTATCATTGTTGCACCTGTTGTTGAGGTAACATTTCCTGTTTCATTATAAATGTCGATTGTTCCCTCGACTTGGTCTTTTGTATATTCACTTGTCCAATCATCACTTGCTGTAACAGTTATATTGTATTTATCAGGTATATTTTCAAATTCATCTATCAATGTTTTTACAGCAACACCAGTAAATGACCATGCTGATTCGTTTAAATCAGGTGTTATCAACACTGTATCTGGTAAAAGTTTTGATTTAACATATCTTCCAGTATCTGTAACTGAAGTAAAATTTTCTAGTTCTTCAAGCGTGTATTCATTTTCTGTGTTGTTATATATCAATGTTAAAAGTACTAGGGGTTCTGTATTTTGGTTATCATCAGTTGTATCTGTACTATCTTGTGGTAGGTTTACATATAACAAAACTATTGCTGCAATGCATATTATTACTGCAAGTGCAATTGTTATTGTTTTATTTGAATTATTCTCTGCCATATTTTCGTGTGAATAAAAGGATAGTTCTTAAATTTTTTTAAACAAGTGCTTTTGTTTTTCTAGCAGTCATATAAATTCCTGCAAGTATAATTACTCCACCAACTATAGTATATTTTGATGGAACTTGTGCAATTGCAGGAATTGCCATTGCCCATATAGTAGATCCAAGTGGTTCACCAAGTAGTGCTACTGATGCAAGGGATGCTCTGACATGTTTAAGAGACCAGTTGTAAAGCGTATGACCTAAAAGCCCTGCTATTATTGCCATTGCAATGAATATTTGAAAATCAGTAGAGCTAATGTTTACTAATTCAGATCCAAAGATAATACACAAAATAAATAGAATCACTGCACTTATGCTATAGACTATAAATGCATATGTTGCAACTGATACTGTTTTTCTTATTTTCCTGCCGCCTAATATATATAGACCTGCCATCACACCACCTAGCATTGCTAGGATGTTTCCCTCAAGTGTATCTATTGTTTCTGCTCCAAGTTGCCTGTTTCCAAGTATAAGTATTATGACGCCTGTAACTGAGATAATGATTCCAATAGAGTTTATCTTAGAGAGTTTTTCTTTGAAGAAAAAATGTGAAACAGGACCAACAAGAATGGGGTGAGCGGTTACTAGTATAACTGAGCTTGCAACCGATGTGTAGCTAAGCGATGTTATCCAGAATGCAAAATGTGCTGCGAGAATAAAACCGATTCCTATCATAATAAACAGTGTTTTTCGTGGTATTTTCTTTATTTCTTCTCTCGTCTTTTTAAAAAAGATTATAAAAGGAAGAATCAAAATTACTGTGAATAAAAGTCTATAAAAAGCAATAGATAGAGGTTCTGCACTGCTTAGTTTTATAAGTACTGCTGCAAATGATACTGAAACAATACTTACAAATAATGCAATGTATGGTTTTTTATCCATCTATCTCTTTTTTATGGTTAACTTTAAAATGTATTTTGAATTTGTGGTTTTGAAATGAAACCTTATATTCTTGGATTTTACGGTGAGTCAAATACTGGTAAAACAACACTTATTGTAGATTTGATTAAAAGATTGGCTGATGATGGTTTTAAGGTTGCAACCATTAAAAAGACTGATAAACAAATTAGTATTGATACAGCGGGTAAGGATACCTTTAGACATGCCCAGGCTGGAGCAGAAATTACTGTTTTAAGTTCAAATGCTGAAACAGATTTTATCCTTAAAAAAAGCATTAAAACAAATGAGATTATTAGAACAATTTCTCAGATTGATAATTATGATTTTATATTCATTGAAGGTGCTTCTGATAAAAAAGTTCCAAAGATTAGAATTGGTGATATTATTGAGAGAGAAAATACAGTTTTTACTTATGATAATGATTTTGAAAAGATTTATAATGTGATAAAAACTAAAAAATTTATAGGAGAATAAAAAAATGAGTGAAATATCGATAAAGGTCAATGGGAAAAATGTGCCTTTGACTGAGTTTCCTTCAGAATTTATAATAAATACTTTAAATGGGATGCTCTCTTCGCTAAAAGGTGTTGAAGAAATAAAAGACGTTGAAATACAAATTAAGATGTAAGGAGCTATAACTTGCAGGCTTTAATTAAATAGCTCTAATTGTTTAATCTTTTGAAAATGTTTATTATTAAAAGTATAAATTTTTGCTTTTCTATTTATTGCAATAGCTGCAATCATTGTATCAATTCGTGGGATTATTTTTCCTTTTTTCTCTAAATCAGATTCAATTTTGGCAGATAACTCTGCATCTTTTTTATTAAATTCAATTGTGTTTATATGTAAAATATCTTTTATTTTCTTTTTATGCTTGTAATGGCCAAATAATATTTCGTGAAGAGTTATAGATGTAATTGCGATATCATCTCCAGAGTTATCAATTTTTTGAAGTGCAAGAGATCCTCTTTTTGATTGTTTATCAAAAATTTCAATTAAAACATCAGTGTCAACAATAATCATTTAAATTACCCATATCTTTTTTCTTTTCTTTTCTCATAAATCTCTCTTAGCATTTCTTCTTTTTTTTCGTAAGTATTGCATCCTCTCATTTTCTTTAATACTTCTATATTTGAATTGCTTAATCTTTCGAATAGCTGACTAAAGCTTTCGTTTTTTCTTTTCATTAATAATAATTTTTTGTATACGCTTTCTTTTATTGTTAATGTTTTGAATGCCATAATTATGTTTATGTTTAAACATATATTTAATAATTT
>CAZQEU010000050.1:0-12551 GCA_964592335.1 uncultured Thermoplasmatales archaeon | reverse complement strand
AGTGAAATAAGGGCTGTGCCCTTATAATCCCCTATTTACGCCTTCGCTTCCTCGGCAAGCCCTAACGGTCATGCCGCATCCCCGCTCGGCGGGAAAAACATGTCTAGTTTTTGTTGAGCATCATCAACAACCACCACTTTGTGGTGTTGTTGCTGATCACGTAAATAACAGCTTGATTCCTCAAGGTTAATCAAACCCGTGGAAGCATGGTGTTCATAACCACTCCAGAAGCTACCACGAGAATAACGCTTGCGGAACCCTGGATGTTTTTCAAACATCCATCGGGAGCTCCAGGATTTAAGCATGATCTCAGCAACCTCAACCGAGTATCTTTTTGGGATGTTTACCTGGAAGTGTACATGGTTCCCTGCAAAACCAAAATCCCGGAACTCGAACCCAAATTGTTCGAGTTTGTAAAAACCTTCAACGCAGGTGTTTATATGCGATTGTTTCCGAAAACACATATAACGGTTTTTTGTGGTAAACATCATAGTTACCCAGTTATTCCTTGTGTCACCCGCTAGCTTTTTATAGCCTACGCTATCTACAATATTCATAGTTTTTTCACGATCCTGTTGCGTCTTTGATGTGCAGACCCTTTGGGTCTGCCGCACGCAACAGAAAAAACTAATGCTTAAAAATTGATAAAAGTTGGCGGCTTCTCATCTGCGGGTCTTACACACTTACGTGTTTCAGACCGCGCAGTATTCCCAGCCTGTTAAATAAAAAACTTTGCGAAGAAGTTTTGCACGAAGTTGCAAAACGACATAAGATGGAAGTTAATCGAACTTAGTGTTATGCCTGACCATATCCATACGGTGGCTATTATTCCACCAACTATGAGTGTTTCCCATGCTTTTCAACTCCTGAAGGGTGCATCTGCCCGTGAATTGTTTAAAAGAAGAACCTATTTTAGATGCAGATACCCGAAAGGTCATCTTTGGAGTCCCGGGAAATTCTACCGAAGTGTTGGTGATGCAGATGCAGAAAACAGTGTTGCAGTATGTTCGTGATCAGCGACTCGAACAGACAAGTCTTAACGATTTCCCAAACCCGGGGCTACCAGCCACATGAAGCCCCGTCATTTATGACAGGGAGTTGCCACTAAAATAAGAAGTTGGCAGAGCAATATATTCGAAGTGTTAAAGTTAAATTATACAGATGAAAAAAATTTAAAAAATTGAACTTATCGCAAGCAAAGATTCGTTTTTCTTCTCCTTTTCAAAAAAGAAGATATTAATAATAATACACTGTTTAAGTGTTTAAAATGTGGTGATTTTGTGGGTAAGGCTAATAAATTTTATTTTTATCTTTATAACTTTTTAAGGGGAAGAATATCTTTTTTTACAAATTTAATTACAGAACATAATTTGAAAGAGAAACCAATAATGATTTTTGCTACACGTCGGGGCGGATCTTCTTTGATAATGCGACTAGTATATTCTCAACCTAATTTAGATTTTATTGAACTTCCTTTAGATTTGATTAATTATAATCCCTATAAAAGCAGGATACCCTCACCTGAAAAAAACAACCGTTTTATTAAATTAAATGAAGCTGAAGAAGAGATGCTTTTTAAATATTTTAATGATTTATTTAGTGGAAAAATAAGATTAAGAAATCAATATAATATATTAGACCGTGATTTTAGTTTTAACGTGAATAGAATTGTAATAAAAGAGGTGCTGGCGAAATCATTGGTCGATTGGTTCACAAAAAATTTTAACATAGATGTGATTTATTTCCTTAGACATCCGATTCCAACAGCAATTTCAGCAATAAAATTTGGTTTTGATAATTTATCAGATGGTTTTTTAAATAACGAATATTTTCGAAACCAATTTTTAGATTCAGAAAAAGTAAATTTTGCTTTCGATGTTTTAAAAAATAACTCTGACTTAGAAAAACACGTTATGGATTGGTGCTTAGATAATCTCTATCCGTTGAAGTGTTATAAGGACAGAGATTGGCTAACCCTTTCTTATGAAGAGTTGTTATTGCGGCCTATGAAAATATCTAATTTGATTTGTTCCCGCATGAAATTACCTGATCCGCTCTCTATGTATCAAAGAATTTTTTCAACAACTAAAACAAATATTACAAAAAAGACAAAAAAAATTATTTCAGCTAAAAACTCAAACTATCAAATTAATAGATGGTTAAAATATGTAAGCTCAAAGGAGTTAGATAAAATAAATGAAATGCTTGATGTGTTCAACATAGATGTTTATAGCGCTGATAGTCCTTACCCACGCACAGATTTATGTCATTTTGGTTCTCTTAGATTATAAATTAAAAAATTTAATTCTGTTGTGTTTATTAACTCACTTAGATGCTATCTTTCAGATAGATTATTAAACAATCTTTAATATATACCCTCTTACTTATCTTGTTATACTCTTACAAAATAATAATATAAAAAATAAAAAAACAATAATTTCAGAAGGCAGAACATATGAAATTTTTATTGATAAACGCCTTTATGGACTATTCTAAAATTATTAAACTATTTGCAATTGAATCCGAAATACCTCCTTTAGGATTAATGTATGTTGCAAGCGCATTAGAAATAGAGGGGCACGAAGTAAGTATTGTTGATTTCTGTGCCGAATCTTTTTCAGAAGAAAAACTAGTTAATTTTGTTGAAAAACATGATGTTATAGGCATAACCGTAAGAAGTCATAATCTCAAAAGTGTGTCACAGATTTCAGAGATTATAAAGAAATCCTTTCCATCAAAACCCATTATTCTAGGTGGTCCTCATTGTACTTTAAATCCGAAAGATGCTTTGTTGAATACATGCGCTGATATTTCTGTTCAAGGTGAGGGCGAACATGTGATAAATCATATAGCTAATGCTATTAGAGGAAATGGAAATCTATATGATATTCCTGGTGTTTTTTATAAAAAAGATGCGGAGATAAAAAACGGCCCGCCTTATCAGGAAATAACCGATTTGAATTCGATTCCTTTTCCTTCACGTCATCTAGTTGATAAGTATGTTTATGGCGAGGTAGTTAGTGGCTTTAATCCTACTAGAGGCAAGGTTACATCTATAATGACAAGCCGTGGTTGCCCATATAATTGCAGCTATTGTATTAATAATACTCTTACCAAAAGATTCAGATCAAGATCAGCAGACAATGTTATAAAAGAATTACAAGAAATCAAAGGGAATTATGATTTTCTACATGTTATCGATGAGAATTTTTTTGCTGATTTAAATACTGCAAATAAAATACTGGATTTTTTAGTTGAAGACGATCATGGTTTTGACATTTGGATTTCAGGCATTAGAGTAGATGTGGCGAATAAAGAGCTATTCCAAAAAATGAAGAAAGCAGGTGTAAGAACAATTAATTTAGGTATCGAATCTGGTAATCAAGATGTTTTGGATTTCTATAATAAAAAGACAACTCTTAGTCAAGTTAGAAAAGCAGCATATCTAGCAAGGAAGATGGGTTTTTTCACTATTGGATATTTTATGCTAGGTGCCCCCATAGAAACTGAAGAACACATAAAAAATACGATTAATTTTGCTAAAAGCCTACCATTGGATAACGCTTCTTTTTCTCCTTTTTCTTATCTGAAAGGTGCACCTATCTGGTACGAGGCTGTTAGGGAAGGAAAAATAAGTGAGAATGAACAGGCTGTTATGGCTGATATCTCCAGAAATTTAGGCAACTTTACTGAAGAAGAAATATGGAAATGGATTGTTAAAGCTTTCAGTAGTTTTCATCTGCGAACAAGTTACGTTATAGACCAAATAATACAGTCATTTATTAGATGGGATTTTAGAGTACCTGTAGAGGGATTTAAACTATTTTTAAGAGACGACAATGTCTTAAAAATTAAAGACCCGGAGCAATTCCAAAAAACTTAATATTGGGTTTTGAATCATCCTATCAAAATAGTCTTTTATTGAAAGCATCTATGCACCCTAATAGACATCACGTTTTTTCAAACTTTTTTACTCTAATGTTTCTTTAAAACATGCAAGCTATACTGCATTGGAATCCGAGTAACATACCTATTTGAAATATAAGCGTATTATGTGTTGTGATAATATGTTAAGTCATTTTGAAAAGGAATTAAAAAAGATGATTATTAGCTTCAAAGAAGCTTCTTATAATATTCTTGGTATCTTGCACATATTGCCACTGCTGGATCTTTTATATAAAGGTTTTATGTTTTCCATACTGTTTAAGGATCAGAAGAAAAATTATGATTTTCTAAATAAAGGTGCACCAGATAATTTACCTTTACCTCCATTGAGTTTGATTTACCGAGTAACAGGTTATTTCAACATAGTTAGATTTTATAATGGTGGTCTTAAAGCCTTTAATTATATTAATAAAATGCTGAAAAAAAACAAGTATGATATTAGAAAATTCGATGAAATTCTTGATTTTGGTTGTGGATGTGGCCGCGTTACTAGGCACTTCAACTTTGTAAACAATTACAAAATAACCGGTGTCGATGTTGATAGAGATTTAATATCATGGTGTAAAAACAATATTGATTTTGCTTATTTCGAAAAAAATGACCTCAATCAGTGTTTAAATTTTAATGATGAAAAATTTGATTTTATATATGCAATTTCTGTTTTTACACATCTTGATGAAGAAACATATGGCTTTTGGATTAAAGAGTTAGGAAGAATTCTTAAAAAAGAGGGGTTGATTTTAATAACTCTTAGGATAAATATTTCTGATTATTACTGTCTTTCAAAAAACGAAGAAAAAATCTTTAAATCAGGCAATCTATTAGTAAGAAATAGCAAATATACTGGCGCGTTCTATTGCAATACTTTTCATCCAAAAAAATACTTTAAAAATGAGTTATACAAAGATTTCAAAATTATAGATTATATTGTTCAGGGAGCAGAAGATTATTCTCAAGATATTGTTTTATTAAAAAAAATATAGAAGAGCATCTTTTTGGTTATTTTGGCGTTACAACATATACATTTTCTTTTTTATTTGTAAAATCTATAAACTTTTTTTGTTGTTTTACGACGTAACTGCCAGGCTTCTGAAAACCTTTATTATCCCCTGTTAAAAGCATGGGCGAAATAATTTCAAGTTTTTCTATTCCTGGTGCATAGAATCGTTTATATAATCTATATATCTCGAGGTGAGTTAGCGGTTTGTCCTCATCATAAAGTATCAGACCTTTAAAACTATTATTTTCTTCAAATATAAATGGATTATTTTTTAAGAAACTTAAAACACCTGGGTTTTTTTTGTTTATTTTTAGCGCTAAGACATTTGATTGAAATAAACTTTTTTTAATTTTCATTCCCCACTTTTTTTTGTATTGAAAAACCCCATCGCTTAAAATCGTTCTGGTATCCCCATAATTTATCTCATTAACCCCTGCTTTTATAGCTGATAAAATATGAAAATAGAAGAGTGCAGAGGTGGCATATGATTTAACATATTTTTCTTCTGCATGTAACACACCCATTGAGGGAAGTATTGCCTTATTTTTATTTATAGTAACTAATCCTCCACATATATATTTGCCACAGTACCTGACTAAAAGCAATTTTAGTTTGCTTCTTCCAAGCATCATTTTGATATATCTAAGATAATATTCTTCTGTTTCTTCTGAATGCTTTTTAAGTATATATGGCAAAAACATGTTATAATAAAAATATTTTAATTTTTCTTCATCATCTGTTAGTTCGTAATCATAACCATATTTTTTTATCATTTTTATATCTTTTTTTGCTCCACTAGAGAAACCTTCTTTGATTTCTTGGTATGTTTTTGATGTGTCTAAAACAAGATTAACCCATTCAGGCATTATATAAAAATTATTTTTTTTAAAAAAGTGTTTAAAAAATCTACTGATTTTAATTATTACTATATCAGCGTCCCTTGAGGCACCTATTTCATTCAGTTTTCTATGATTGTATATGCTTATTTCCCCGATTTTCTTTTTTGTATAGCTGTTATCAAATATTTTTTTACCTAGATAATAAAAGGATTTTTGATTTCCACAGAAGATAACTTTTACATACGAATTTGAATGCTTTTCTTTACCCCCAATTTCAAATATAGGTAATTTTATTGATTCGATAATGCTGTTTATCTTTTCTAAAACTAATTCAAATCGTGTTAATATATTTTTATTAATCAAGGCGGGCAAATTATTACAGTAAGATAAATAAATTTTTTGAGAAAGAGTCCAATTAAAATTTTCTTTGTCATATCTCATGAATATTAAGTAATAATTTTTACTAGCCTATAAAAAGCTTCTGATATAAAAATTATTTTTAAGCCTTTTTATCAAACACAAAGTAATGTAATTTTGGTGTGTGTATAGTTTTAAATCCTGCTTTAGTAAGATCTTTTCTTGCAAAATTAAATCTTCTATTGATTTCTTTGTTTGATATTTTGGGTTGAATGTGTTCTGCTTTGGTTCCTTTTTTGCTAGAAAATTTGATTGCCGTCCCTAAATCAAAACCCGCTTCTTTGATGAAGTCCAAAGTCTCCTTAAATTCTTGGAATGTCTCTGATGGAAAACCGATAATGATATCTGTTCCTAATAATAAATTTGGATTAACTTCTTTTAATTTTTTACAAACATCTTTAATTTTTTGTATTTCAGGGTATCTATTCATGAGTTTTAGTATTCTTTTGGATCCAGATTGAAATGGTATATCTATACTAGTAATTTTTTTATTTGATAATATTTTTTCTAACTGGTCTATGTATAACACAACCCATCTGGGGTGAAGATTTAAAACAGCAATATCGTAATCCCCTTGAATATTTGTGATTTTATGTAGTAGTTTTGGTAAGTTAGTTCCAATATCTGTACCATAAGCTCCAACGTTGTCGCCGGTTATTACAAAATGTTTATAACCTTTTTTAATGCCGATTTTAAATTCTTTAATGCAACTCTCTATTTTTTTACTTTTAACCGCCCCTACTGCTTTGTTAATTGAGCAATAGGCACATCTGCCATGACATCCCCAAGAAGTTCTGATTTGATATGAATATCCCCTTAAAATAAAACGATAGAGAATTAATTGCTCTCCTAAGATTTTTTTTAAGATATATGTTTTCATTCTGAGATACAACTCTTTTAATATTTCTCCATCATTTATTGCACTCATGATCATACCATTTATTTTCCTTTCATCTATATTTCTAAACAGAAGATTACCATCTTCAATTCTTTCAAAAAATATTTTTTCCCCTCCAAAGATTTGGTCTATTTTTTGGGGATTTTTGTCCAGGTCTTCCGTTATAAATGTCTGCCCATCAAATATCTCTCTTAGTCTGCTGGGTTCTATGGCTGGTAAACAACCACCTACAACCAACTCTCCAGGATATTTTTGAAATCTTCTCACCTCTTTTAATGAAATCATTGTTGGTCTGTCAAGTACAGCACAAGCAAAAAAAACTATAATGTCTGCTTTTTTAGGGTGATATACAATCTTATAATTATTTCTAGTTAAATATCTTTGTAGCCTTGAGGCATCCAGTTTTCTTCTTTCGCATGAACTCGTATAAATAAATATGCTTTTCATATATGATACATACTCCAAAAGGAAATATAACTAGAAAAACATTTTTGTACACATAACTTGGAAAAAACTGAAACAAATTTTTTATCATATAGTTTAGTTAATTCGCCCACTCTTGATAAGATTTAGGTGTAGAATATAAAAAAATCTGGTTTTTTTCTATAATGCGTATTATATCCATGTGCTGCAAAAAATTGCTTTGAGTTATTTAACCATCGTAATACCTCTTCTCTAGATATTTTAAGTTCAATTTTTTCTGCGTCGGTATTCTTTTTTAGCGAAAAAGGAAAGATGGTGCCAGCTTTGAATTTTGTCTCGGAGATAAAGTCTAGTGTCATTTTAAAATCTTCTATAGTTTCTGACGGAAAGCCAACTATATAATGAGTATGTACTTTCAACACTGAAGAAGCATTTTTTATTCTTTTAAAGGCACTCTTCATTTTTTCAGTGTCTGAAAAACGCCTCATTAATTTAAGAATTCTTTGACTTCCAGATTGGATGGGTATCTCTATGTTTATTATTTTATCTTTCTTTAATATCTCCTCAATTTCATCGATATATTTTATTAGCCATGGAGGATTGACGCTTCTTAAGACCAATTTATAATCTCCTTTGACTGAGAGGATATTATCAAGTAATTCATACAAATTGCTTCCACTATCTATCCCATAACTTCCTAAATCATCTGCGTTAATAAAAAAAAGTTTAAAGCCCCTATTTAACCCATTTTTAAATTCCTCCATAATTTTATTTACTGGTTTACTACGTAATGGGCCAATAGCTTTTTTAATTGCACAGTATGAACAATTACTTGGGCATCCCCATGAGGTTCTTATGTGGTACAAAGGTTTTTTTATTGGATGCCACCAATGAACGTTTGTTTGGTCATTTTTTGACCATAAAAAATCTTCGATATAATAAATTGTTTTTTGAATAGAATTGACATTTCTTATTAACTTTTGTAAAACACAGGAAGACTTACTTTCATCATAAAGTGGAGGAAACAAATAATTACTATCTTCAATATCTTCAAACGGTATTTTATTTTCAGGAAAAAGTCTATTAATTTTATCAGGATTTTCATTTAAATCCTTAGTGCTAATAGTTCTCCCATTAAAAACTCCTTTTAGTTTTTCTTTCGAGATGTCCGGCACACAACCTGCAACAATTACCTCTGCTTTATACTCTTGAAATTCCTTAATTTTTTTAAGATTAAAATCTCTTATTTTTTCTAATAGATCACAGGTTACAATAATTATTATGTCCGCTTGGTTTGGCTTCCATACAATTTTATGTCCATTTTTTTCAAAGTATTTTTTAATTCTTGTTGCATCTAATTCTCTTCTCTCACAAGCACTTGCGTAAATAAATATTTTTTTCATTATAACTATAAATGTGTATCAGTCTATAAAATTGTTTTTATTTACACGTTGGTACTCTATTTAGCAAACAAAAGACAGAAAAACAAGATTTCGTTAATATAATCTATAAAAAGATATGAAAATACTGTTCATAATTTTAATCTATATGATATTTTAGAAATTCAATAAAAAGAGCGTAATGCAAGTTAATAAAAACTATTTTGTACAAACTCTTAAAACACCAGAGCCGTTTGAGGATATGTTCATTGCTTGATTGAATGTGGACTTTTATTGTTTTTATTAACATAAAAAAAGTTCTGAATAGATATATTATTCAAATTTGGGCTTAATAAAACAAGAGTGGAGAAAAACCAGTCTAATCTTATGCATTCCAAATTATACGTCTATCTCTCATAATATTCATCTTCGATACTAACATGAGACAGCACAGTTGGAGGAGGTTTATTTGAATTACTAAAATTCTTTATCTTACTTACCTCTTTTACATTAACTGAAACATCAGGGCCAACCTTATCTATATAAGCCTGCTTTATAGCGTCAAAAAGGATATCAACTGAAGGACCAACATTTCTTAAATCCTCATCAATAACAATCAAAATATCAATTTCATCGATCTTCTTCTGGACAATCTGATATCTTCTAACTTTAAAAGTTTTTAATCTATGAAGAATAGGCTCTATAAAACAAAAAGCGCCAGGTGGAAATATTTTACCATTAGGCAAAACAATATTAGCTCGCATACGACCTTCAACACCCCCTTCAACAACAGTTGTGCAAAGACCACACTCACAGTTTTTTTCACCTGAAATTTTAACCCAATCATCCATTCCAGTATAACGAACTATAGGGGTCCCAGTACCATACAATTTAGTTAAAACAAGATGACCTTTAGTACCATTTGTGACTATAGTATTATCTTCATCCATTACTTCCAAATGAAAGAAATCATCATGAACATGCCAAGTGCCATTAAAACATTCAAAGGCAATGTTCATACCTGCTTCGACAGAAGGATAAATATTTAAAAGACGAGTAGAAAAAGCCTCTTCAACATATATACGGGTGTAATCATCAAGCATAGCACCTGCTGCCCAACATAGCTTTGGTTTAACATTTTTACCATATCCCTTTCTTTTTAGATATGCCAAATGTTGTAATATAGCAGGATAAGTCAACAATAGATCAGGTTGAAAAACATCAAGTTTGTCAATAATTTCGATTATATCTGTGTTTACATCTATATTCAACATATTTTTGTTATTAATAGCAAATTTAACATATCTGTGAAAATGATCCTTCGTTACTAGATCAATTCTATTTTTGGAAAAATTACCTATATGTGCAGTTTTAAGCTTAATACTACCAAAGCCAAGATTCCTAAGTTCTCTTACAACCGACATAGTTGCTTTTTGAATTGTCATAAAATCAGTGTAGAGATAAACAGGTCTACCTGTTGTACCACCTGTACAGATTATGTGTGATTTTTTTATGTTATAACCTTTTGGAGTGATTTTATTTGGAAACCCTTTTTTTAAATCTTCTTTTGAGATCATTGGAAGTTTTTTGATGTCTGAAATGCCTTTTATATCGCTTGGATGAATTCCTGCTTTTTTGTATTTATCATGGTACACAGGGGTGTTATATGCATAATTTACAACTTTTTTAAACATTTTGTCTTTATACTTTCTAATCTTTTCAGGCTTATTTTTATTAAGTCTGTCAATATCAAATAAATAATTTTTAATAGCTGAAAAAGCTCTGTTTGGATTTAAAAGGGGGTTTAAAGACATTTTATCAACATAGCTCTTTTTTGTAAATAGATTTAGGACTATTATTGTTTACTATATCCTACAATTTTTTCCCTATAAGCAAAAACATTAATAATTTACATTTTTATTAATCTATATAATCCATATTAAAATTACTGAAAATAAAAAAATATTAAGAGAGGGACAAAATATTTGCTCTCTATTTAAATGCCTCTACATATCATTACTGCATCTTTTAGATGCATTTCCTTCTGAAATTAGATTTATGCCTTCTAGAGCACCTAAAGCACTCATTAGTTTGTCATTATCACAATCTTCATTTCAAGGGTATCTTCAATGATCTGCATCGATCTATCAGCCATGCCGCAAACCTGACAACAAACACAAACTGGTCTCTTTTGAGACACACTTGCTCTTGGATCCTGATAACACGATTTCCAGTCACTATCGCATCTGATATCAGAAGTGAACGTGTTATTGTTCCAAATATTATTTCTTTTCCCATATTGTCACTTTTACTTTTATAATAATCGTTGCATGTATAAATATCCGAAATTTTCTATATTTTTTAATTAAAGTCACCCCTCCATGACATAAATGTCGTGGCTTTCCCCTCTAGGGAAACAAAACGCCTAACGGTGTTTTATAATTATCTTTCCATGTGATTCATCCCACAAACTAAAGTTTGGGGGTTTCTCACTTGGGTTTCATGTTAAGAAATTATAAAAAGAGATAAACTAATAAACCATTTTAATATATGATATACATAGTACATGGGGTATTAATTATGAAACTTACTATTCCTCCAGAGCCAAGAGCATTAAAAAAGCAGTTCACGAAACAAAAAAAGAACATAGAATTAAAAATAGATTCACTAACTATCTGGTTTGGAAACAAACTACCAAGCTACTTATGGAAAGAAGGGGGTTGGGGCAAACCACTAAAGGAAGAAGGATACAACTGGCAGAGCTTTCTAAAAATACTTTCTCTTCATAAAAAAGACATGATTAAATGGTCATGGAATAGCCTGTCATGGAAAGATTTTTTATTAAAAATCCAAGAAACAATAAAAGACCCTGTTTTAAAAAAGATAGTTACATCAAAATAATACAAAGACATGGATTATTATGAATAAAACACAAGAGACAAAAGGAGTAAAAATTGTTCTTGCTGCCTCACGTGCAGAGGCAAATGAATATGATAATAATCCTTTTTCAGCTTTTATATGTACATTTCCAAAAAAACTATCAGGTTATGCGCTTCGTGAACATATTGAAAATCTTGAAAGCAACAAAGATGGAACTGCTAAAAGAACAATTTATGGACTTCGTAAAGTAGAATCAGTGCTTATAGATGAATTCGGTGAAGAAAACGTAAAAGTCGCACATTATGATCAACTCCACAGATTTATAGGTAAAAAAACCAAGATTTTTGGAGTATCAACAATGGATCCGATGGGCCTTGCATATGTATCAACAACATATAATTCACTCATAGGTTTTGGTGGCGAAGCGCTTAACGCCACTGAATTTGAAAAAATACTCATGCATCCCTCCTTGAAAAAATATAAACCAACTGTGATTGTAGGCGGACAAGGAAGCTGGCAGATAGCGGAAGCAAACGCACAAGAAAGACTTGGAGTTGACATACTTTTTCAAGGAGAAGGAGAAAAAAACCTTGTAGATGTTTTCAAAAAAATACTAAAAAAAGAAAAAATACCTATTAATTTTGAAGCAGAAAAACCAGATGGGAAAAATGTTCCTCTAATTAAAAATGCTGCTAGCTATGGAATGGTAGAAATCATGCGTGGATGTGGCAGGGGTTGTCATTTTTGTAGCCCTACAATGCGTACTAGAC
>CAZQEU010000049.1:0-12798 GCA_964592335.1 uncultured Thermoplasmatales archaeon | reverse complement strand
ATTTTTTTCATTTTGACATTTTGACACGATGGTTTTAAATACATACAGTGACACACAGTATCATGGTAAAGATGGTGGATAAAAAAACACAGGGTAAAAAAGAGGTGGACAACTGGCTTTACTACATAGAAATTTTACAACACCGAAATAACCACAGAAAATAATGATTTTAAAAAAAAATCCACCAAAAAAAGATGAGAAGGAATAATAATATGGGTAATAAATGTATAAATAAATTAATTGGGAAAAACTGTAAAATCGTAGCCAGGGAACCCGGAGAAAACAAGGCCTTTGTTGTTTTTGGAACACTACAAGATTTTGATGAAACAAACGGTTTTTTAGTAGTAGAATCAGAAAAAGGAGTAGGCTGTATAAACATTTCAAACGTTGAAGCGATAAAACCCAATATTAAAAAACAATAATTCTTTTTTTCTTTTTAAAAACTATTTATAGGATGAACTATTTTCAGCCCGCCGAAACCTGATGAAAAAAATAAAAAAAGAAAACATTGTCTTAATACTTGTATCAGTTGGATGGTTCCTAATCCTATCTGGAAGATATAGTATATCCTCTCTTCTTGTAAACATAGAAAACGAACTTGGAATCGGGCATGCTGAAGCAGGACTTGCTCTTTCTGCAATGTGGCTTTTTTATGGTCTGATGCAGTTTCCATCAGGAATATTTTCAGATATAAAAGGCAGAAAAATAAGTATTATTCTTTCAATGACAATATTTTCTGTATCCTATCTTTTACTAGGTTTTTCAGCAAGTTATCTAATGTTTTTCTTCTCAGTGATAATACTTGGGATGAGCACAGGAGGATATCCCACTGTTGGAATCGCTATGATTACTGATATCTTCAAAGAAAAACGTGGTAGAGCACTTGGGATTCAATCAAGTGCAGGCTCCTTATCAGGAGTTGTACCAATTATTGCATCTGTAATAGCTGCTTTTTATGACTGGAGATTATTTTTTCTTATATGGGCCGCAATTAGCTTTTTTGCAATGATAATATTTTTACGTAAAACATGGGAGTCTACTAGTCTTCCCCCGCAGGTTTCATTAAAAGAAAGGTTTCTTGATGGAGTCGCTGTTTTTAAATTTAGGAAAATATGGCTTTTGTTTTTTGTAAATTTATCCCTTGCTTTTTCATGGATAGGATACATGTCTTTTTACCCGACATATTTGATTGAGGGAAAAGGATTTACAGAAATACAAGCAGGTCTTGCCCTTGCCGTTCTTGCCACAAGTGGTCTTTTGTTAAAACCAATTATTGGTGGTCTATCTGATAAATACAACAAAAAAATAATAATTTTTATTCTAACATTTCTTTCTGCAAGTGGAACACTCTTCCTTGTTTATGCAGAGTTTTTACCATTTATTTTTGTAATTAGTTTTTTACTCTCATTTACAAGTGGTGCTTTTCCTGTGATATCCTCTTATCTAATGGATCAATGGGGTGAAAAGGGCCGGGCTGGAAAACTAGGTTTTTATCGTTCACAGATAATATTGTTTGGAAGTCCAATTTCTGCATATATTGGTTATACAGCTGCAATTTATGGTTTTGGGCTTCCATTTTTAACAATATCTGGAGTGCTTTTTACTTCTTCAATGATATTAATGTTGAGTATAATATTGGATAGATACAAAAATAAAAAAAATGATGAATAGGGGTTTTAAGCCATTTCATCTATCATTGGTATCATTTGTTTATCCTTGAATCCTTTCTGCTGCATAGCACCCGACGGGCAACTTGCAACACATGAGCCGCATCCCATACAAAGTGCCTCGTTTACTTTTGCATGGATTGTGCCATCTTCTTCTTCTACAAGCTCAATTGCGCTATATGGACAAACCGTGATACATGTTCCACAACCAGAACATAATTCTTCTGTGACATATGATACAAGTGGCTCTGCTTCTAGTTCTTTTTTAGATAATATATTTGCAGCACGAGCCGCTGCAGCACTTGCCTGTGCAACTGTATCCTGTATATCTTTTGGTGCCTGGCAACATCCTGCGATAAATATTCCATTTGTCGCTGTATCCACTGGTTTTAGTTTTGGATGAGCTTCTAGTAAAAACCCGTCTGCCCCTTTTGAGATACGTAATATTTTTGATAGTTCTTCTGAGTCAACACGAGATACAAGAGCTGGGACTATTACAACTAAATCTGTTTTGATTTCAAAGAGTTTATTTGTAGTTGTATCAAAAATGTCGATTGTAAGATTGTCGCCTATCTGTTTTACTTCAGAAGGTCTTCCCCTGAACATATTTGTGTTCATACCACGGATTTTTCTGTAGAATTCTTCATATCCTTTTCCAAAACTACGTATATCTGTATAGCAGAGGTTCATCTCCACATCATCGCCGAGTTTTTCTTTTAAAAGATATACTTGTTTTAGGGCACTCATACAACCTATGCGACAGCACCATGAACATTCGTTTTCATCACGGGAGCCAGCACAAAGAACATATGTGATACTCTTGGGTTTTTCATTATTTGAAGGTCTTATTATTTCTCCCATTGTAGGCCCTGATGAGTTGATAAGCCGCTCCATTTGCATACTCGTGATTACATCATCACTGTTTTCATAACCATACTCATACATTTTTCCAGGGTCAAGTAAATCATATCCTGTTGCAACTACAATGGATCCTACTTTTACTTCAATTTCTTCATCCTTTTGTTTGAAATCAATAGCGTTTGCCTCGCAGGCCTCAACACAAAGTGCACCTTTTCCACATTTTCCTTTTGTAAGCATTAGACAACTGTTAGGATCTATTGTACATTTGAGTGGTATTGCCTGTGGAAATGGCATATAAATCGCGCTTCTTTTACCGATTCCTTCATCAAATTCAGATACAACATGGTCTTTCATACGACATGCATCAACACAGTCTCCACATCCTGTACATTTATCCATATCCACATATCTTGCTTTCTTGTTGATTTTTACTTTGTAATTACCGATACTTCCATCAACATTTGTTACCTCCGAATAAGTTAGAAGTTCAATGTTTGAATGATTTAAAACTTCCATCATCTTTGGTGTTAGGATACATCCACTGCAGTCAAGTGTTGGAAAGGTTTTATCAAGTTGTGCCATACGACCGCCCAGGCTTGGGGTTTTTTCCACAAGATATACTTTATGTCCTTGGTCTGCAAGATCAAGTGATGCCTGTATACCTGCTATGCCTCCACCAATTACTAGTGCTTCTGGTGTAACCTCTATTTTTGATTTTTCAAGTGGCTCAAGGAGTCTTGCTTTTGCAACAGCTGCTCTTACAAGCGATTCTGCTTTTTCAGTAGCTAGTTTTTTATCATCATGAGCCCAGCTACATTGCTCACGTATATTTGCAATTTCAAGGTTAAAAGCATTTACCCCGCCTTTTTCTACAACACCACGGAAGGTATACTCATGCATCCTAGGGCTGCAGCAGGCAATGACTACTCCATCTAGTTTGTTTTTTTTGATTGAATCCTTAATTAGTTTTGCTCCTAAATCAGAGCACATATATTTGTAATCCTTACTTACGACAACATCCTTAAGATTCTTTGCATATTCAACAAGTTTTTTAACATCAACCATCTGTGAGATATTGATTCCACAGTGACATACAAAAACTCCGATTTTGTTGCTCATAATTATTTTCCCCCTGTGACTTTACCTACGGGGCTAAGATTTAGATCCAGCCCTAGTTTGTCTTTAGAAATTCCAAAAGATAGACCTATCATTTGTGTTAGATATAACACTGGGACTTCTAGTTTTGCAGCTACTGTTTCACCTGCTTTTGTTTGTTTTGAATCATATTGTCTGTGACACCATGGACAGGTATCTACAAAAACATCGAATTTTTGTTCTTGTACACGCTGTAGTTTCTGACCTGTTTTTGTAAGAGCAGATTCTGGTAGATTTGCGTTTAGTAGACCTCCACAGCAGTCTAGTTTTTCTGGGTAGTACTCTGGTTTCGCACCGATTGATGTAAGGATTTCTTCAATTTTTTGTGGGTTTTCTGAGTCATCAGGTCTTCCTATTTCACTGGGCCGTATTAAATGACATCCGTAGTGTGTTGCGACTTTGAGGTCTTTAAACTGTTTTTTGACATTCTTTTTTATTTTTTCAAGACCTACTTTTTCATATAGAACATCTAGAATGCTTAAAACATCAGATACACCATTGTATTTTAGTCCTTCATCTGATAAGAATTTGTTTATTTTTTCATTCATCTCAGGGTCCTTGTCAAGAATATTTTTTGCATCAGATAGAGCCATATGGCACATCGGGCATGGTGCAAATATGTCAAGGTTTTCTTTTTCTGCAATCGCTATATTTCTTGCAGATAGTGTTAGTGTTAGCATTTGGTTGACACTTTTTATTGGTTCTCCGCAGCATGAAAAGTTTTTGAGATCAACAAGTTCGATGTCTAGTTTTGGTAGTATTTGTCTTAGGCTCATCTCATATGCATATTGTTCGGTGGGCATTACACATCCGGGGTAAAAAGCATATTTTTCCATTTTTATTTATTCCTCCCTTTATATCTTCTCCACTGCAAGTTTTGAAAGTATCCCCATAAATTTTGTTGGATCTGTCGGCTTTGATATCTCAGGTAGTTTCAGCTCAGATCTATTTTTTGTTTTGTTATCATTTGTGCTTACACTTTTTATTTCTTGTATTAGACCTGTGGATAGTACTGATTGAAGCAGTGCTGTGTAGTTTCCAGGTATTTGTTTTCCATTTGCAACTGCCATGTTTTTAAGTGCGAATAAAACATCTACTGGTGCTACTTTTTGTGGGCAGCGTTCTCTGCATTTAAAACAGCTCATGCATGTCCATATGATATCTGAGTTAACCATCTCATCTATTAGTCCTCGCTTGAGGAGTGCTACCATTTTATGTGGCTCAAGTTCCAATAGTTTGTGTGCTTCGCATCCTGATGTGCATTTGGCACATTGGTAGCAATATTCAGATATTTCTTCCTGAAGCTTGGTTAATCGTTCGTTTATCTCTTTCTTTTGAGCAAGTTGAGCCTCACTCATTGATGTTAAATCTGTTATGCTCATTTAATAAACCCCCCAATAATTAACAATTGTTAATTATTTATACTTTTGCAAATTTCTTATCTTAAGTCAATATATAAAAGCTACTAAAAATTTGAAGGAGATATCTTATTTTTCTTTTACTTTTTGAATGTGGATGTTTCCATCTTTAAAAACAATCCAGCGTAGTTTTTCTCCGTCCTTAAGATCTAAAAGATCTACTACTTCAGAAGGAACTGTCATTCTACGTCTGGAACCACGGATGGTAATTGCAGTATCTGTTACACATATAATGTCATTAAGATCTACTTTCATTGGAATTACCCAAAAGCTAGAATAGGTTAGGTTATAAAATAGTTTATTCATAAAACATAAACTTTCAAAAGAACATATATGCCTATTCCCAATGCATAAAAAGGTATTACAACTCTCCAGAGTTTATTTGGAAGAACTCTAACCATGTATGGTGCTATTAAAGCTGCGATAAAGCCTCCTGTAAAAACCGATGGAAGAAGATAAAAATCTATTTCTATTGCTTGATTTGAAAAAATAGGTATTAATACAAAAGCAGCAACACCTGCAACTGATACTAGTGCTTCTGAAACAGAAACAATTGCAGTTGCAGTTTTTTCATATATTCCTGAAAATATTTGCCCCAACATCACAACTGGCCCATATCCACCTGCACCTATTCCTTTGTTAAAACCAGCTAGAGTAGAAAAAAATATTAAAAGTTTAGGTTTATATGAAGAAGATTTGTTTCCCATTTTAAACATTGCAATAATGCCCATAACAATCACAAGTATTGCCACATACGTCTTTATTATTGATTTCTCGATTTGAATAGAGTAGTATGTTAAAAATACAGATAATATAATTGCAAACATTCCTATTACGGCAATATTTAGCATGATTTTTGTTTCTTTATTTAGTGGTTTTCTAAATTTAAAATTCGCGTTTTCAAATTCTTGATGGAAAAAACCTGCGGTAAAACCAGTTATAGTCTCAGAGATTAGAAGAATTGGTACAATTTGAAGTGGTTCGTACCCGAGTACAAAAAGCAGTGGTGTAAGTCCTGTTCCAAATCCCATTCCTGCACATGAGTCCATCGTTTCAAATAAAAATGCAAGAATGATTACTAACGGGATTAATTCCAGCATTTATTACCTCTGATTTTATGGCATTAATGAAAAAGTTATCATTACCGAGATGTAAATAAGCAATGCAAATGCCATTCTTTTTAGAGTTGATCTTTTAATTTTCATTCTTTCAAATACGCTCATTTCTTCATCAAGTAATTTTGCTAAGTAACCAACTTCATCCATTGTGATTTTATTTTCCATATATTATCACCATTTCTACTTTTATGTATGTTTTTTCCAATATTTATAATTATTGGTAATTTACCAATAACAAATGGTATTATACCAATTATGTGTAATGTCAAAGAATAGATGCGTAAATTTAATATCAACAATATTTATGCCAAAAAACACATGCAGGGAATAGTCTATCATAAAGACTACAACAAATACGACTTAGGTCTAGATCATCCTTTAGTAGGAGACAAACCTGGTAAAACAATAGATATTTTAAAACGAAAAAAAATGCTGAAGGATGTAAAAGAATTCACCCCAAACAAAGCAACAGAAAAAGACCTAATAAGAGCACATTCTAAAGATTATGTAAACAAAGTAAAGACTCTAAGCAAAACAGGAGGAATACTTGCAGCAGATACTCCTGCACCAAAAGGAATATTTGAAACAGCAAGTATTGCTACTGGAGGCACACTTCTTGCAGGAGAAAAACTCTTTGAAAATTATAATGTGATGTCAAATCCACTGGGTGGATTTCATCATGCAAGTAAAAATTCATCATCAGGATTTTGTTTCTTTAACGATATAGCTGTTGTAATAGAAAAACTGCGTGACAAACACAAAATAAAAAGATTTGCTGTAATTGATTTAGATGTACACCATGGAAATGGGACACAGGACATATATTGCAGAGACCCCAGTGTTTTAAATCTTTCATTTCATCAAGATGGAAGAACGCTTTATCCGGGAACAGGCGACATAGGTTTTATAGGTAAAGAAGAAGGAGAAGGTTACACAATAAATTTAGCATTACCACCTGGAACAGGTACTGCTAGTTATCTTTCAGCATTCAAGGAAATAATTCCTCCAATAATAAATCAGTTCAAACCAGAGATAATAATATATCAATGCGGAGTAGATACACATCACACAGATCCCCTAGCAGATTTATACCTGACACATCAAGCATATTTTTACCTTGCAAATAATATGCTAAAGCTTTCTAAAGAAACATGCGATAAACTCCTAGTTTTATTTGGTGGTGGATACAATAGTGATTCAAGCATTGTATCATATTATAATATAATGTGCGGGCTTTTAGAACTTGATCATTTCGCCAAAGAAACTGATAATTACTCTCATCAAAAGTCAAATGTCGTAAAAAACCAGGTTTTAAAACTCAAAAACTTCCTAAAACCACATTGGGGCCTATAATAAAAACTTTTTCTATCGACGATAACTTAATTAACATGATTTAATATGCCCCCAAATAATCATATAAATATAATGTTAAGAGGCGTTCAAAATGGGCGTAGAATATCTAGATAATGTATTTAAGCCAAAAAGCATCGCAGTAATAGGCGCAAGTAACCGCGTTGGATCTGCAGGATACCGTATTTTTAGAAACCTAATTGGATCAGGTTTTGAAGGAGTAGTATATCCCGTTAATCCAAAAAGTGAGAGCATACAGGGCGTACAAGCATATAAAAACATAAATGAAACACCAAAAGTAGTAGATCTAGCAATAATAGTAACCCCATCAAAAATAGTACTTGACGTAGTAGAGCAATGCGGTAAAAAAGGAATTCATGGAATACTAATCATCTCAGCTGGTTTTAAAGAAATCGGTGAAGAAGGAAAAAAACGAGAAAAAAAACTGTTAGAGTTAAAAGATAAATACAAACTAAGAATTGTAGGGCCCAATTGTGTTGGTTTTATCCTACCTTACCTAAATTTAAATGCAACGTTTGCTGGTTCAATGCCTGCACGGGGAAACATCGCATTGTTTTCACAGAGTGGAGCAGTATGCGGTGCAATTCTTGATTGGGCTGCAGCTGCAAAAGTAGGATTCAGCTCTTTTGTATCAGTAGGATCTATGATTGATGTAGATTTCGGTGATTTAATAGATTACTTTGGAAGAGATGCACACACCAGAAGCATTGTACTTTACGTAGAATCAATTACAGAAGCAAGAAAATTCATGAGCGCATCAAGACACTTTGCTCGCTCAAAACCAATTATCGTAATTAAATCTGGAAGATATCGGGAAGGAGCAAAAGCAGCATCTTCTCATACGGGTGCAATGGCCGGTGAAGACTACATTAATGATGCAGCATTTAAGAGAGCTGGCGTTGTCAGGGTTAAAAAAATATCTGATCTTTTCAACTGCTCATCTATTCTTGCAAAGCAACCCAGACCCACAGGGCCAAACATTGCAATTATTACAAATGCCGGAGGACCAGGAGTACTTGCAACAGATGCAATAATAGAGCAAGGTGGAAAACTCGCAGAATTATCTTCTGAGACAATGGAAGAACTAGATAGTTTTCTACCAACTCATTGGAGTAAAGCAAACCCAATAGACATAATCGGGGATTCAGATGAAGAAATCTATGAAAAAACTATAAATGTTTGTCTCAAAGATAAAAATATAGATGGACTTCTAATAATATGTGTTCCACAGGTTGTAGCAGATCCAAAAAGACTAGCTGACAGAATAATCGATTTATCAAAAAAATCAACAAAACCTATTCTTACATCATTTCCAGGTGAAGCAAGTGTACAATATGCAAGACAGCTTTTAAACAACAACAATGTACCAACTTATTCCACTCCTGAGGAAGCCGTGGAATCCTATATGTATCTATATAATTATTCAAGAAACCTTGAGCTTTTATATGAAACACCAGAAGAACGAGATATAAAACCCTCTCCAGAGAATCAAACTAAAATCAAAAACATCATAAACAAGGCATTAAAAGAAAAAAGAACTCTTTTAAATGAGGATGAAGCAAAAGAATTCATAGAGTTTTACGGGATAAAAACAACCAAACCAAAAGTCGCAGAAACAGAGGATGATGCTGTAAAAATAGCTGAAAAAATAGGTTATCCTGTAGTTTTAAAAATACATTCCAAGGATATATCACACAAGAGTGACTCTGGAGGAGTAATGCTTAATCTAGACTGTGAAAAAAGCATAAGAGATGCTTTTAAAACAATTATGAAAAATGTTAAAAAGAACGCGCCAAAAGCAAAAATACAGGGTGTATCTGTTCAGAAAATGATAGAAAACAAGGGAGCAGAGCTTATACTTGGCTCTAAAAAAGACCCGGTATTTGGATCAGTAATCTTGTTTGGACTTGGAGGTATATTTACAGAACTTTTTAAGGATAGAGCAATAGGTTTTCCACCTTTAAATCAAGTACTTGCGCAAAGGATTTTAGAGCAAACCAAAGCATACAAACTTCTGAAAGGATACAGAAATATTCCTCCTGTAAACATGCAAAAAATGGAGGAGACAATGATACGGTTTTCTCAACTTATAGAGGATCATCCGGAGATATCTGAAGTCGATATCAACCCATTAATCGCTCAAGGCGATGAGCTCATTGCAGTTGATGCAAGGATTGTAATTGACCCAGAACCAGAAGGAAAGCCACATATGATTATCAGTAAATACCCAACAAAATACATGAAAAAAGTAAAACTCAAAGATAAATCAGAAGTACTAATGAGACCTATAAAACCTGAAGATGAAATGCTCTGGCTTGAAATGTTTAAAACATTTTCAGAGGAAGCAGTACGTTTCAGGTTTTTCAGATTAATCAAAGATACTCCTCACGAGATGCGTATAAGATACTGCAATATTGACTATGACAGAGAAATAGGAATCGTAGGAGAATACAACGATAAAGGAAAAAGAAGGATACTTGGAGTAACAAGGATAATTATGACACCAGGAAGAGATGATGAAGCAGAGTTTGCATTGATTGTAAGTGATGAATGGCAGAGAAAAGGACTAGGCTCTGATTTCCTGGATTTTACAATTGAAATAGCACGAGATAAGGGAATAAAAAAACTTTATGGAACAGTTCTCAAAGATAATCATCCGATGATCACACTTTGCAAAGAAAAAAACTTTAAATTCTCTGAAGCAGAAGCCGGTGAGTACAGAGTGGAGTATGATTTATAAAAATCATTTTTTAAACCCCTCTATTATATCCTTTTTGAGAAAATGCAAATAAAACTATCTTATGGAACCAAAAAAATAAAACTAGAAACTAGTGGAAAAACAGAAATAGTTTTACCAGAAAAAAAAGAAGTTGAAAATGAAAAAACAATTTTAAGAGATGGTTTTTTAAACCCAGTTGAAAAAGAATCTTTTGAAAAATTTGTTTCTTCGATAGATGAAATATTATTCATAGTAAATGATACATCCAGACCAACTCCATCAGCAAAAATACTTGATTATATACTATCACTTCTACCGAAGAATATAGAGACAAAATTTATTGTTGCAACTGGATCACATAGAAAACCAACAGAGGACGAAATGAGAATAATTTTTGGTAAAAACTATGAAAAAAACAAAGAAAATATTTATGCTCATGATGCAAGAGATAAAGACTCAATAGAGTTTATTGGGAAAACAAAAAATGGTACAAAAGTAGGGATTAACAAACTTGTATTTGAAACAAAAAATGTTGTAACAATAAATAGTGTTGAGCCGCATTATTTTGCAGGATATACTGGTGGAAGAAAATCATTTGTTCCCGGTGTTGCATCATATGAAACAATTGAGCAGAATCATACTGCTGCTTTAAAATCAGATGCCTGTAACTTAAAGCTTAAAGCAAACCCTGTACATGAAGATATGATTGATGCAGTAAAACTAATTGAAGAAAAAATAAATACTTTTTCAGTACAAGTTATATTAACACCAGATTCTAAACTATATAAAATTGTTACAGGAGACATATTTGCATCTTTTAACAAAGCAGTTGATTATGCCAAAGAGATTTTTTGTGCACCTATAAAAAACAAAGCAAGTATTGTAATAACAGTTGCACCCCATCCTATGGATATCAACCTTTATCAATCACAGAAAGCACTTGAAAATGGAAAACTAGCCTTATCAGAAAACGGAGTTATCATTCTAGTATCAAAATGTCCTGATGGAGTAGGACCTGATAAATTCATGCAGCTTTTATCTTCTGCAAAAACACCTGAGGAAGTAATGGATAAAATTAAAGAGGGTTATGTACTTGGATACCATAAAGCAGCAAAAATAGTTGATCTTGCAATGCATTCTAATATTTATGCTGTAACAGATATAAGGGACAGTGAGATAAAAAAAGCTTTTATGAAACCCTATCATAATATCCAAGAAGCATATAATGATGCTAAAAAAACAATAGAAAAAAGAAATATGAACTCAGATATAATAGTACTCCCATTTGGTAGTTATACTGTTCCCTTTGTAAAAAAATAAAAAGTGATAAATTATGACTGTGAAAATACTAGTTACTGGAGGAACCTTTGATAAGGAATACAAAGAAACAAATGGGGAACTCATTTTCAACAATACACATATAAATGAAATGCTAAAGATGGGGCGTTCAAAAGTTGAAATAAAAATCAGGACCCTTATGATGATAGACAGCCTTGAAATGAACGAATATCATAGGCATATAATTCTTGAAAAATGTAAGAATTCAAAGGAAAATAAAATAATTATAACCCATGGTACAGACACCATGACAGAAACCGCCAAATATCTCGGTGAAAAAATAAAGGATAAAACAATTGTTTTAACAGGTGCTATGATACCCTATACTTTTGGAAGTAGCGATGGTATGTTCAACCTAGGTAGTGCCATGGCTTTCGTACAATCCCTACCAACTGGAGTATACATTGCAATGAATGGAAGATACTTTGATTATGATAATGTTAAAAAAGATAAAATAAATGGTGAGTTTGCAGAAATAGAGCCTAAAAAATATTAGACAGATATTTTTTCTTTAATATTTTTGAGTATTTCATCCAACAAAAAATCTATTTTTTGTGTAATTTCTTCTGATAACTCATGACCAAAACCCACGTTTTTTGGTTGAACTCCAAAAATAAATAAATTTTCAGGAAGCTCATTTAACTCTTTAGACAGCCCCAGTATTTTTAAGAAATCAGCCTCATGTGTTGACAGATTCATATCTGATTTTTTACTTACGACATCATCTTTTTGAAAAACTCTAAGCTCCCCTGTTTTGCCTCCAAAATCCACTGCATCTATTAAAAAAACCTGGTCAAAACCTGCTATATAATGCAGTATAACCATACCACCAGAACCACCGTCTATAAAATCTATTTTTTCAGGTAGCTCTGTTTTTTTTTGTTTTAATTTTTCTAGTAAAAGTATACCTATTGAATCATCTTGTCTTAATGGATTTCCTATTCCAATTATCGCTGTTTTTTTCATAATAATTTATACAAATTTTACGTCTAAGTAATGTGTACTACAGGAGATACATGGGTCATAAGCTCTAACTAGCATTTCAAGTGTGAGCTCTATTTCTTTTTCAGATTTATCAAGAATTTGTGGAACTAATTCTTCCATATCATGTTGTATATTTGCATGATTTTGGTTAGTTGGAATTATACAAT
>CAZQEU010000048.1:0-13352 GCA_964592335.1 uncultured Thermoplasmatales archaeon | reverse complement strand
AAAAATCTCAACAGCCATATTAATCATTAATAGAAAAATATTAACCATTTATAAAGCTTTGGGAAAAACTATACACCAATACAATTAAAAATATAGAAATGCAATACCAAAATTGTGATAGAGATAAGAAGATTCAAACCAACTGATACATTCAGCGTGATAAAACTAGCATCAAAAACACTTACAGAGCATTATAACCCAAATTTATTTACATACTTTTATGAAACATATCATAAAGGATTTATTGTAGCAGAAGAAAATCATAAGATAATAGGTTTTTTAATCGGAATAAAAATCACAGATACCTCTTCTAAAATAATAATGCTTTCAGTCAACCCAAAGTTTCAAGGGAAAAAAACAGGATCAAAGCTTTTAAATGAATTTATAAAAACAAGTATCAGAGACGACATAGAAAAAATCGATTTAGAAGTACAAACTAATAATGAGAAAGCAATAAAATTTTATGAAAGACATGGGTTTAAAAAAATAGAAAAAATAAAAGAATTCTATCAAACAAAAGAAGATGCATATAATATGAGATTAAACCTCAATTCTAGTTCTTAGCATTTCTTTTTCCTTATCAGTCATAAAACGTTCTGCCATTTGCTCAAGTCTGTTTGAAACCTTTTCAAGACCCGGACATTTATTATTAGAAAGTAGATTTGCAATACCGCGGCTTAAGGTAAAAACAGCTAGTTTATGCTCTCTTTTAGATTTATATACCTGATAAGGAGTTACATCCAATCTTTTATATGCTTTAAACTCGACTCCTCCATTGTTTGTGATCATATCCTCAAGATGTGTTTTTAATTGTAGTAAAAACGTGTGTAGTTGTATAAGTTCATCTTTCTGCATATTTAATCAGTCCCTCGATCCCAAAGAATATTAGATATCCAAATAATCATAAGGCTTTTTATGATTTTCTGTCAAACTTTTAAATATTAGAAAATGATACGGGCTCGCAAATAATTTTATAAAATAAAAACATAAAAAAGGATTATTCAAGATCCTTCTTTGTTAAAACACTTACTGAACTTGGTTTTTTAACAACGTTTCCAAGTTTTATACCCACGATTTCTTTGACATTTTTATTTTTAGCAATATCCAAAAGTCTCTGGGTTATAATTCCATCAAAAACAACAGTTGATATTTTATTGCTTTTCTTAAGTGAGTCGGTAAGCTCACGGACCGGTATCTTCTTGATTTCTTTATTGTTTGAATCAAATAATACAGCTTTAAGACTACCTGAAATACTATTTAAAATTTTTCCGTATTTCTTTTTTTGCTCAGAGCTGATTTTCTCTGGTTGAGCTTTTTGTTTTTTATCATTATCACTTTGTTGTTTCTTAGATCTTTTTTCTTCTTTTTTATCTTTTTTACTTGGTTGTCCTTGTTGAGCTTGTGGTTGTTTTTCTTTGTTATTTTTCCCAGATCTATCAATTTTTATGTCATACATCTCAGCATATTGCTCTGCTGGTATCTTGTTTTTCAATGCTTTCATTATAAGCTTCTGTGGTATTTCTTCAACTTCACGTGTTTGAGGTGCCCTTGCTACAAAATCAACATCTGCTGTTTGTAACAGTTCTTTTAGAATTAATTCTCCACCACGATCCCCATCAACAAAAGCAGTGGTTATTCTCTCTTTTGTAAGATCTGAAACACTCTTTGGAATATTTGTTCCACCAACTGCGATTACATTTTTAATACCATATTTTAAAAGGTTTAAAACATCGCGTCTTCCTTCTACAAGTATTATTGCATCGCTTTTATCTATGTTAGGTCCAGCTGGGCAGTGATCTGGTCCATAGTTAGTAATCTCTTCTACTTGAACGGCTTGACGAACGTTATCTGCAATGCTTTCGCCTTCTGCTTTTCCTTCTTCCATTACTTTGTTTAGAAGCTGTTTTGCACGTTCTATTACTTGTTTTCTACGAACAACACGCACGTCTTCTACTTCATCAGCAGTAATCTTTGCTTTACAAGGACCAACTCTATCTATGCTTTCAAAGGCTGCTGCGATTATTACAGTTTCAACCTTGTCAAGTGATGTTGGAAGTGTTATTATTCCTTCACTTTTACCATTTTTTGATTCAAGTTCTACTTCAATTCTTCCAACGCGAGCAGATCTTTGAAGTTCACGAAGGTCTAACTCGTCACCAAGCAGCCCTTCTGTTTGTCCAAATATCGCGCCTACTACATCGGATTTTTCAACGATTCCATCTGCTTTTATATGAGCTTTAATTAAATATTTAGTTGTTGCAGGATCAATTACCATTTATTATCACCTTTATTTTTTTATCTTTTTTGAAAAATAGCACCTTTATCCGCTTTTTAGCAAATAATAGGTGGTTCCTCCACTTATCTTTAATTTGCTTGTGATTTTACTTTAAATTATTATGATGCGGTTAAACCTGATTAATCTAAATTGATTAATGCACCAATATATCTTTTTTGGCGCTATTTTTCATTGTGTATATCTTACTTTAATATACGATTATATATTAGTGTTGCGCCATATTTAAATGTTGTGCTTGTATACAGTGCTAAGAGTTGTGTATGAAGGAAAATAACGAGAAAATCTATATAGGCGTTGCCTGGCCATATGCAAATGGTTCACTTCATCTGGGCCATATCGCAGGTTGTTATTTACCCGCTGATATCTTTGCGAGATTCAACAGGATGATTGGAAAGGATGTCCTCATGGTTTCAGGTAGTGACGAGCATGGAACACCAGTCACAATTACGGCTGATAAAGAAAACATAACTCCTCAACAAGTAGTTGATAAGTTTTTTAAACAACATTCTGAGAATATGAAACAATTTGGAATTTCTTTTGATTTATTTACACGGACTTCTACCAATAATCACGAAGAAGTCGTCCAAGATGTTTTCAAAACTCTTTATGAAAAAAATTATATTTACAAAAAAGAAGTAGAATCATTTTATTGCACTGATTGCAACAGATTTTTACCAGATAGATACATAGAAGGAACATGTCCTTTTTGTAAAAAAGAGGGAGCACGTGGCGATCAATGTGATAACTGTGGAAAACTACTCGACCCACAGGATTTAATAAATGTAAGATGCAAGATTTGTGGAAGTACTCCTAAGATAAGAACAAGTGAGCATTTCTTTTTAGCACTTTCAAAATTTGAACAAAAGCTTCTAGATTGGATGGAAGATAAAACTTACTGGAAATCTAGTGTCAAAAAATTTACTGAAAACTGGCTTAAAAATGGACTAGAAGATAGAGCAATAACCCGTGACATTTCATGGGGGATACCTGTTCCAGTCAAAGGTTTTGATGAAAAAAGAATTTATGTCTGGTTCGAAGCAGTTATAGGATATCTTTCAGCAAGCAAGGAATGGGCAAAGAATAAATCTGAGCCGGATAAATGGGAGGATTGGTGGAAAAACCCTGATGCAAAGCATTATTATTTCTTGGCAAAAGACAACATTCCATTTCACAGTATTATTTGGCCTTCGATTTTAATGGGATACAGCGATGAGTTGGGTCTACCTTATGATATTCCTGCAAATGAATACCTAATGCTTAAAGGTAAACAGTTCTCAAAAAGCAGAGGCATTGCAGTATGGGTACCCGATATAGTTAAAAAATTAGACATTGATGCCGTGAGATATTATTTGTCGATAAATATGCCCGAGAATAAAGATACAAACTGGCTCTGGGATGATTTTGTTGCAAAAAACAATGATGAACTTGTTGGAGCTTATGGTAATTTTATTCATCGTGTGATAACTTTTACTCAGAAAAACTTTGGAGAAATAACAAAGCTAGGAAAAACATATGAAGATGATAGAGAAGTACTTGACAAAATAAGAGAAACCTCAAAAGAAGTATCAGATTCAATTAGCAAATGTGAATTTAAAAAAGGTCTTAGAGCTGCAATGAGTCTTGCCCAGTTTGGAAATGTATATTTTGATAAAAAACAACCATGGATACTTGTAAAAAATGACAAAGAAGCCTGTGCAACGGTACTTCATATATGCCTTAAAATTGTGAAATCATTATCGATTTTTATGCACCCCTATCTTCCTTTTTCATCAGATAAAATCTATAAGATGATAGGTGAAACAGAACCAATTGAGAATGTTTCATGGGATGATGCTTTAAAAGATCTTAAAACAGGTTTTAAACTTGAACGACCCAAACCCTTGTTTAAAAAAGTAGCATTGGAAGATTTTATGCCAAAAGAAGATCCATTTTCAAAGGTTGACTTAAGAGTTGCAAAAGTTCTGGATGTAAAAGATCATCCACAGGCAGACAAACTATATATGCTTCATCTTGACCTTGGAAAAATGGGAAAAAGAGTGATTGTTGCTGGTATGAAACCATATTACAGCGTTGATAAAATCAAAGGTAAAAAAATCGTGATTGTTTCAAACTTAAAACCTGCAACTATTCGTGGTATAAAATCAAACGGCATGCTACTTGCAGCAGAAGACAAGAAAGGTGTTGTATCATTGCTTGATCCTGGTGACTCAGAGCCAGGCTCAGAAGTAACAATAGAAAGTATTGAAAAAAATCCTTCAAAAGTTTTAGAGTTTGATGATTTTAAAAAAATCCAACTCAAGATTGATGGTGATGGAAAAGCTACTTATAACAATAGAATATTGCGTGCTGAAAAAGGAGAAGTAATAACAGATAAAACTGTTGAAAAAGGTGCAAAAATACTATAAAGATTTGGGAGGAAAAAAATGGTTGTTGTAACTGAAACTGATTTGCCACTTAAGGCTTTTAAAAAAGGGAAAGTAAGAGATATTTATGATGCAGAAGATAAACTTTTATTGATTGTAACTGATAGAATCAGTGCTTTTGATTTTGTTCTTCATGAATCAATTCCAAAGAAAGGAATTTGTCTCACGCAAATTTCAAAATTTTGGTTTGAACATTTCAGAGATAAAGTTCCAAGTCATATGATAAGTGATGATGTAAAAGATTTTCCAGATGAAATAAATGAGTACAAAGACTCATTAAAAGGAAGAAGCATGCTTGTAAAAAAAGCAAATGTCTTTCCTATAGAGTGTATTGTTCGTGGATACATCTCTGGTTCTGCTTGGAAATCATATCAAAAAGATGGAACTGTATGTGGAATAAAACTTCCAGAAGGACTTAAAGAATCAGATAAATTTGAAGAGCCACTTTTTACACCTTCTACCAAGGCAGATACCGGTCATGATGAAAATATTTCATATGAAGAAATGAAAAAAATAATTGGGGAAGATGATGCTGAAAGACTAAAAGAACTATCACTCAAACTTTACAAAGAAGGCGCAGAATATGCACGCAAGAAAGGAATAATTATTGCAGATACAAAGTTTGAATTTGGAAAAATTGACAATGAGATAATACTAGTCGATGAGGTGTTAACACCTGATTCTAGCAGATTCTGGCCTGCAGATCTTTATGAACCAGGTAAGCGTCAGCCAAGTTTTGACAAGCAATATGTTCGTGATTACTTAAGTACTACCGGCTGGGATAAAAATAGCAACCCGCCACATCTGCCAGATGAAGTAGTAAAAGAAACGCAAAATAAATATCAAGATGCATATGAGAGATTGACTGGTAAAAAATTTGATTTTTAGTTTATCCAAGTTGTACTGGAGATCGCCAATCTAAACCAGAGGTCCGTGAGCCGATTTTTGGCACTAATGGTAGGTTTCTTTTATGCTGACTTTTAATTCTCATATTTTTTATTTTTTTAACAAAAGAAGTGCTTACATCTGCATCTTTTGCAATAGCCGAAATATCTTTTTTTAACTCAAGGCCTAAAAGAATTTTATCAAGAGTTTTATAATTACAACCAAGTTCTTTTTCATCAGTCTGACCTTTTATAAGCCCAGCAGTTGGAGGTTTGCTTATTATTTCTTTAGGTATTTTTAAAAACTTAGCAAGTTCATAAATCTGGGTTTTATAAAGATCACCAATGGGCATTATATCAACGCCTCCATCACCATATTTTGTAAAGTATCCCACTAATATTTCTGATTTATTTGATGTTCCACATACAAGGCTTTTTTCCATAAACGCATATTCAAATAAAATAGCCATTCGGATTCTTGCCTTCAAATTCGCACGAGCCATTTTATTTGGTGCTACAGCAGAGATATTTGCTATCTGTTTTACAACAGGATCGATGTTTATTGTTTTTGATAAAAGATCGTATTTTTTGACGATTTGTTTTTGATGTTTTATATCTGACTCAGGTGTTGCTTCTTCTGGTAAAAACAAACATAGAGTGTTTTCTTTACCAAGTGCTTGTTTGCAAAGAACAGCTGTCACAGCTGAGTCAATTCCTCCTGAGAGGCCAAGTACTACGCCTTTGCATTTTGAGTTTTCTACATATGTTTTAATGAAGTCTTTGACAACTGTTGTTACTTCTTCGTAGTCCAGCGTTATTTTAATCAACTCCAATACTCAAAATCTTGTTGTATCCTTATAAATTGAACCCCCTTGAGAGTCCATTGCAACAATTAAGGGGCCAAATTCTTTTACTTCAAATATCCAAACAGCTTCTGCCATACCAAGTTGGTCTAAATAGTGAACATCTTTTACTTTTTTTATGCTGTCCGCTGCAAGAGCACCCGCCCCACCGGTATAGGATGTATACACAGATATATATTTTTGTAATGCTTTTTGTGTATTTTTTCCCATATCTCCTTTCCCTATAATAAAATTTGTTTTGAATTTTTTAATAAATTTATCCTCAAAAAGCTCCATACGGCTACTAGTAGTAGGACCAGCAGATACTACCTTCCATTCGCCTTTTTCTTTTTTCATCAAGGGTCCACAATGATACAGAGCCATAACTGATGTATCAAAAGGAATATCTTTATTTTCAAGCATAATTTCATGTGCTGCATCACGTGCAGTAAAGACAGTACCAGAGAGATACACAATATCACCAACACGAAGTTTTTTGATATTATCTGAGCTAACTGGTATTTTTAGATGATATTTCATCTATTTAACCTCCCATGAACCGTCTTTTTTTATAATCATTGTAGCACGTCTGTCAGCCCAACATTGAACAACAAGACCCACAGGCAGGCTTGCTGGATGTCTTGGTGCTTTTTCGATATGAACATCTAAAACCGTGGTCTTTCCACCCAGACCCATTGGACCTACTCCGCTTTTGTTTACTTCGCCTTTTATGTATTTTTCAATTTTTGCAATGTTTTTATCACAATGACTTACACCTACAGGTCTAAGAAGTGCTGTTTTTCCGAGTTTCATCGCAAGATCAGCGCCACCGCCAATACCAATACCTATTACTGTTGGAGGACAGGGATTTCCACCTGCACTAATAATCTCCTTTACAACAAAATCCTTAACACCCTCGATTCCTTCACCAGGTTTGAGCATTACAAGCTTGCTCATATTCTCGCTGCCACCACCCTTAGGAATTGCAGTAATTTCAACAGAACCACCATCAATAAAATCCCATGTGATTGCTGGTATATAATCACCAACATTATCCTTATGATTCGTACGTGTAAAAGGATCAAAAGTATTAGGCCTCAAAGGTATCTCTGCCGTGGCTCTTTTAACCCCTTCGGTTATTATTTCTTTGAGTTTTCCGGTGTGCTTAAAATCTTTTCCAACTTTTATAAAAAAGGTTTGAACACCTGTATCTTGACATAGAGGCCTTTTGGTCTTTTTTGCAATCTTGATATTTTCTAAAATATTTTCAAGTTGAATCTTTGCAATGCCCCCTTCCATTTTTGATGCTTTTTTGAGAGCAGAAACCACATCATCTGGAAGATCAGTAACAGCTTTTCCAATAAGCTCTACTATGCCTCCCACTAAACTTTCATAATCCATTATTCACAAAAACGACAATTAAATTCTAGATGATAAAGATTTTTCAAAAATAAAAAAAGAAAAAAAGAGTTTTGGCAGAATATTTACTGCCTGTTTTCTACTAGTGTATCTACGATACTTGGATCTGCGAGAGTACTTGTATCTCCTAGTTCGTCGATTTTTCCATCCGCGATTTTTCGTAGAATACGTCTCATGATTTTTCCAGATCGTGTTTTTGGAAGGCCGTTTGCATATTGTATTTTGTCTGGTGATGCTATTGGTCCGATTTCGGCTCTAACGGTTTTTACGAGTTCTTTTGTTAGATTTTCATCTGCATTTTCACCAGATTTTAGTGTTACATATGCATATATTCCTTGTCCTTTGATATCATGTGGAAATCCTACAACTGCTGCTTCTGCGACTTTTGGATGTTTTCCAAGTGCGCCTTCTACTTCAGCGGTTCCGATTCTGTGTCCTGATATATTCATGACATCATCTACTCTTCCAGTTATCCAGTAGTATCCATCTGCATCACGATTGCATCCGTCACCAGTATAAAAATATCCGGGATACATTGAAAAGTAGGTCTTTTTGAATCTATCATGATCCCCATATACACTTCTCATAAGTCCTGGCCATGCTGTTTTTATGACCAGATTTCCTGTTACATCATTTCCTTTGATCTCGTTTCCAGAGTCATCAAGTAGTACTGGTTCGACTCCAAAGAATGGAAATGTTGCACTACCTGGTTTGAGTGGTGTTGCTCCTGGAATTGGCGTGATAAGTACTCCACCGGTTTCTGTTTGCCACCAGGTATCTACTATTGGGCAGCGTTCTCCACCAACGAGTTTGTAGTACCAGTTCCATTCTGCTGATTTGATTGGTTCACCGACTGTTCCAAGTAGTTTTAAACTTGAAAGATCGTGTTTTTTGACCCATTCATCGCCTTCTCTCATAAGTGCTCTAAGTGCAGTTGGTGCTGTGTAGAATATGTTTACATTGTGTTTTTCACATATTGCCCAGAAGCGCCCCCAATCTGGATAGTTTGGAACGCCTTCATACATCATTGTAATTGCGCCGTTACAGAGTGGCCCGTATATAATGTATGAGTGACCTGTGATCCAACCGATATCCGCTGTGCACCAGTATATGTCTCCTGGATGATAATCAAATATGTATTTGAAAGTAACAGAGGTATATACCAAGTATCCGCCGGTTGTGTGAAGTACACCCTTTGGTTTTCCAGTAGAGCCTGATGTATATAATATGAATAGTGGATCTTCTGCATCCATTTGTTCTGGTGGGCAGTTTGGCTCTGCATTTTCCATTTCCTCATGCCACCAATATTCATTATCATTCATCTCTACATCTGCACCGATTCTTTTTACTACAATCATTGACTCAATGCTTGGTGTATCTTTTACTGCTTTATCGGCAGTAGTTTTCATTGGAAGTGGTTTTGCACCACGAACACCTTCGTCTTGTGTGATAAGCATTTTACATTCTGAGTCATTTATTCTATCTCTTAAGGAATCTGCTGAAAATCCTCCAAATACAATACTATGTATTGCACCAATTCTAGCACATGCAAGCATTGCGACTGAAAGTTCTGGGACCATCTGAAGATAGATACAAACACGGTCTCCTTTTTTGATTCCTTTTGATTTTAATACATTTGAAAATTTTTGTACTTCGTCAAGTAGTTCTTTGTATGTGAATTTTTTATCCATTGTAGGTTCGTTTCCTTCCCATATAATTGCTGTTTGATCACCACGTCCTTCTTCTACATGACGGTCAAGACAATTATATGTTACATTTAGTTTTGCCCCTTCGAACCATTTGATTTTTCCTTCTTTAAAATCATAGTCTCTTACTTTGTTCCATTTTTGGTACCAGCTTACATGCTCCTCTGCAAGTTTTCCCCAGAATCCTTCTGGATCATTTATGGATTCTTCATACATTTTTTTGTACTCATCCATATTTTTAATATATGCTTTAGAGCTAAAATCAGTGTTCGGTTTGAAAACCGGAACTGTTTCTTCAGGCATGTTTTTTTTTCACTCCTAGGTTTTTTTGTTTTTTTATTAAAAGCCCCCATTTTTAAGGCTTAAATTAAGGCTATAATATTCGACCTTAAACGGGGTGCTCGAATATCATTTCAGTATAAGTATTTTTTGCATATTTTCTCCATATCTATATATTATCTAATTGATTGTAATTTAGTTAATATTAGATGATAATATTTTATTTGTAATTGGCGCAAAATTAAAATCTTTTATTACAACCATTCGCTCAAACATGTATTTGCCGATAATTGGAGTATACAATATTAAGTCATTTTCTTTTAAGTAACGTATTTTATTCATTTTGTCTTCTTTATAATCCTGATATGTTGGATATGCAGAGATGATTACTGTTTCAAACATACGACGTGCAAGAAATATAGTAGAAGAAGTGTCAAGAACATCTATGTCTTTTGTACTGGGTGAATTGCTGGGATTAAATTTTATTGGGTAAAATGCAAGTATTTCAAATCCTAGTTTGCTTAGATTAGGTAAAGTTATTTTCTTAAATAGATTGTTTTCAAAAAACTTTTTTTTCATACGCGATATTGTATGTCTTGATAGACCTACAATATCTCCGATTTGTTTTGTTGTCGCATCAGGGTTTTTTGTAAGTTCGACAAATACTTTTTTTTCTTTTTCTGAAAGATTAAAGTTTTTAACTTTTTCGAACAATTTTGAGTCTTTTTTATTATCAAGTTTATCGAGATTAAATGCATCTTTTAAAACTCTGGCAAAATCAAAAAAACGGTTTATTTGACTTGTTTCAAAAGGAAATATAATTTCATTTGGATATTCATCTTCAAGCAGCCCTACCTTTCCAAATGTGTTTGTACGTATCTCATTTATTCTACCGATATTTGTATAATCTGATGAGAGACTGATAGAAAATCCTTTATCTTGTTCTCCTACAGAGTAAAAAATTTCTTCAAAAACCTCAATGGTTTTTTTAGTTGTTTTTACTCGTTGGTCGAGTGCTATTACAGGATTGAAACGAGTATATATTACAGCTAGTAGTTCACATCCAATGTTGTTTAATAGAGGTACCATTAGATTTCGATAAAATCCTTCGTTGTATAGTCTTTTTTTTATTGATGTAAGTGTTGATAGTTTTACATCTATGATTGCAGATAGTTGACTATCGTTTAACTCTGGGTATTTTGTTATACCATAGAGTACTTTTTGCTCGTTTTTTGTAAGTAGATTTTTTTTCACGAAAGTCTGAAATATAGAAAGTCATTAAATATTTTTCTCAAAAATACAAAAAAAATCAATGAAAATGTTAAAAAGCTCATAAATTTAGATATAAAGCAACAAATAACAATATAATAAGCCTCTTATTTCGTTATTTGTTGAATAATAGATACAAAAGATTTATTAAATGATTGATTATTCAACGAAAAAACCAAAAATAATGAGAGGTGAAATTATGGGTTTAACATTAACAGAAAAAATTCTAAAAAAGCATATTGTAGAAGGTAAACCTGAAAAAGGAAAAGAAGTAGGAATTAAAATCGATCAAACACTTACTCAGGATGCTACAGGGACTATGGCATACCTGCAATTTGAAGCAATGAATGTTCCAAAAATAAAAACAGAGCTTTCCGTAAGCTATGTGGATCATAATACAGTTCAAATCGGTTTTGAAAACGCAGATGATCATAAATATTTACAAAGTGTCGCAGCAAAATATGGTATAATATATTCGCGTGCAGGTAATGGAATATGCCATCAGGTACATCTTGAGCGTTTTGGAAAACCAGGTAAAACACTGCTTGGTTCTGACTCACATACACCAACAGGTGGTGGAATCGGAATGATAGCAATTGGTGCAGGAGGTCTTGATGTTGCTGTTGCAATGGCCGGTGGACCATTTTATCTTACCTATCCCAAAGTTATAAAAATCAACTTAACTGGGGAACTAAAACCATGGATTTCTGCAAAAGATGTAGTATTAAAAGTTCTTGAAAAATTTACCACAAAAGGAAATGTAGGCTGTGTATTTGAATACGGTGGCCCCGGTGTAAAAACACTTAATGTCCCAGCACGAGCAACCATTACAAATATGGGTGCTGAATGTGGTGTTACAACAAGTGTATTTCCAAGTGATGAATTAACAAAACAGTTTTTAAAAGCACAAGGAAGAGAAGAAGATTGGACTGAATTAAAAGCAGATGATGATGCAGAATACGACGAAGTAGTGGAGATAAATCTTAGTGAAATAGAACCACTTGCATCAACACCTCATAGCCCTGGAAACATCAGCAAAGTAAAAGACCTAGAAGGAATGAAAGTAGACCAGGTATGCGTTGGAAGCTGTACGAATTCATCATATAGAGATCTTATGACTGTTGCAAAAATAGTCGAAGGAAAAACAGTTCATCCAAACGTTAGTTTTGTTGTGGCTCCTGGCTCAAGACAAGTAATACAAAACATACAAAAAGACAGCGGACTTCAAAGTATCCTAAATTCAGGTGCTAGACTAGCTGAATCTGCCTGTGGTTTTTGCATTGGAAACAGTCAATCACCAAAAACAGAAGCTATCACTCTTAGAACAAGTAACAGAAATTTTTTGGGAAGAAGCGGAACGAAAAGTGCAAATGCCTATCTCATAAGTCCTGAAACAGCCGCTGCAGCAGTAATAACAGGTAAATTTACAGATCCCAGAGATCTAGAAGATATGGGAATCAAATATCCAGATGTTGAAATGCCTGAAAAATTTGTAATCGATGACAGTATGTTTATTTTCCCAGATGAAACAAAAAAAGATGTAGAGATTTATCGCGGACCAAACATAGGCGACCCACCAGCAAGTAACCCTCTATCAGAGAAGATAGATGGTAAAGTAACAATAAAAGTTGAAGATAAAATCACAACAGATCATATAATACCTGCTGGCTCAAAGATGAAATACAGAAGCAATGTTCCAAAATATTCAGAGTTTTTATTTGAAGTAGTCGACCCAACATTTCATGATAGAGCAGAAGAAATAAGAGATAGTGGAAAAGACAACATAATTGTTGCAGGGGAAAGCTATGGACAAGGATCATCCAGAGAACATGCAGCACTATGTCCGATGTATATGGGTGTAAAAGCTGTTATTGCAAAATCAATGGAAAGGATTCATGAAGCAAATCTACTAAACTTTGGAATTATTCCATTGAAATTTGTAAATGAAAGAGATTATGATTCAATTGAGCAAGGAGACGATCTTGAACTACCTAATGTTAAAAAAGAAATCGAAAATGGTGAAAATGTTACAGTTAGAAACAAAACAAAAGGGAGTGAATTTAAAGCAAAATACACTCTATCAGATAGGCAAAAAAAAGTACTATTACAGGGTGGAACCCTTGCTTATATGAAAAAAATAGCATAAAAAAAAAAATTAGATTGTTTAGTATATGGAGGAAAAGAAAAATATGGCACAAAAAGGAATAAGAGAATATGATGCTAAAAGAATGATG
>CAZQEU010000047.1:0-13405 GCA_964592335.1 uncultured Thermoplasmatales archaeon | reverse complement strand
CGAGGAAGCGAAGGCGTAAATAGGGGATTATAAGGGCACAGCCCTTATTTCACTATTTTAAAGCTTTTTCTCATATACTCTATATTTTTTGTATAATTTTGCACCTGTTTTCTCAGTAGATTTTTGTTCTGCAACATTTTTTTCATCTATCCAGCCTATTTCTGCACCTGAATAATTACGTTTTTTTAATTCAAGCATTGTCCAGTAATTAAATGCAGATCCAATACCTTTTCCTTGCCATTCTTTTTTAACTCCTACAAAATTAAATCTTGCCCTACTAACTTTTTTTGAGTAATAAAAAAATTTTAGATAACCTATAACCCCTAGTTTCCCATTTAACTTTTTTATTACCTGATTATAATCTGGTGTTACCCACTTGAATCCAATAGGATCTCCATTAGGTGATTCTGCAACCAATAAAAATTTCGGATCAGCAATCCATCTTATCTGTTTAATACCAAATCTATTTCTTACTTCCTCTTCAGATGCATCTATGTATCCCCAGTGAGATGAAAATATTTCCATCATAAGAGGTATCCACCATTTCAGCTCTTTTTTTGCTCTAAACCGATTAAAACCACGTATTTTTATACCTTTTTTTTCTATTTTTTCTGCAGCATTTTTTAATTTTTTTGGTATTTCTAAATCACAGTTTAGATAGTAGTTGAGTAGATCTCTACATTTTTTCATACCATATTTTTCAACAAAATCAACATAATATTTTGGATTATAAGACGAAAAAATAAAAGGAGTTTGATCATAACTGTTTAAAAGCAATCCACATCCAACATCTATTCTGCCATCTATTGGTCCACGCATTTTTTCCATTTTTTTGTTTTTTAACCATCTTTCAGCTTCACCAATCAAATATTTAGCTATTTCATAATCATTATCAACTTCAAAAAAACCAAAATAACCGATATTTTCTTTTTCTTTTTTTATAAAAAGATTATCTATTACAGCAGCAATCCTACCAACTATCTCATTATTTTTATATGCAATGAAAAGACAGGATTCTGCATGTTTCCAAAAAGGATTTTTTATTTTGAAAAAACCATTTATCTCATCCCATAATGGTGGCACCCAATTTTCATCATTTTTGTATATTTTCCATGGTAATCTAAAAAATTCTATGAAATCTTTTTTTGTAACAACATTTTTTATTTTAATATTTGATTTGTAAGTATTTGTTATAGGTTTATCTAAATTGAATATATATTTTACTTTTTTAGTCATACTTTTTTCTTTTCCAACAATATATTTTTTTATTTAGAAAATATGTTTTGCTTATAAAACATATTGTATATTTGTTTGTTAAACACTTTTTTTCTAGCAAATGTTAAAAACACAACTTTGTTTTATTATATATCAATAAAATGAATCAAAAAACAATAAAAATTGCAATACTTGCAGAAGAGCCACTTGGATGGGGTTCTGGTAAACATTATTTCCCAGTTATTTTAGATAATTATAGATGGGATGTTAAAAACAGATCTTATATTTTTAAAACTGAATATATTTGCGATAAAGATATAATAGAGGGAAAGCTTGATGTTTCAAATTATGATGTATTGCTTGTACCTGGTGGTGGTGTTGGTGATGGAGAAGCAGTTACAAAAGGATTTATTTTTTCTTTAAAAGTTAGGAGATGGAAAAATAACATTAGAAAATATATAAGGCAAGGCGGAAGTTATATAGGTATATGCGGAGGTGCTGCTCTTTTTACAGGACTTAACAAAGGTGAAAATAGTAAACCAAAAAGTTTTCTTGAAAAATTATATAATAAAAGTTCATTGAACATTTCTTCTGTTAAGCATTTCTATGAAAATCTTGCTTTTCCTCTGTTATATCCTTTTCAATATAAACATCCAGAAAAAATTGGTGCAATAGGTTATGTTTTTTCTTTTTCACCAGGAAAAACAAAAAATGATTTCTTTTTTCATTCTGGCGGTGTGCCAGTTGATTTTAAAATTTCAAAGGATAATCCTATTTTCTCAGATTTTCCATATGATACACTTCGTATGAGATGGTGGGGTGGTCCAGGGCTTGTTGTCCCAAAAAGTTCAGATAGATATTTAAAAATATGTGCAAAGTATCCAAAAAAGGATTTTTCAAAAGATTATAAAACAAAAATTTTTGCATGGTATTATTGTGGTGGTATTAATGGTATTGTCAGATCATTTTTTGACTCAATTTCTTTTATTAAAAAAGAAAATCTTAACCTAAAAGATATACTAATGTATATATATTATTTTGCTAAACCATGGAAAAAAAGCAAAAAAATAATTGATTTAGATTTTTCAGATAAACCTTCTATCACCATTGAGGAGTACCCAAATAATAACAATGGAAGAATTATTCTTTGTACATCTCATCCGGAGTATATGATATGGTGGGATGGATATATTAAAGAAAATAAAGAAAATAAAGATATTTGTATTGCAAAGGGTTTTCATAAATGGGAGAACATTAAACCTTTTAGTGAAAATTTAGTTGATGAGCTTACTTATACATGGTGGGTCATTAGACGATTCGCCGCATGGGCAGGTAAAGTTCCAGATTCTGATTTACCACCTATAGAGAAATCAGAATATAATAAACTGATAAAAAAAATAATAAAAGAAAACATCAGTTGGGATGGAACTATACTAAATCAAATGAAAAATATTTAAGGTGATCTAAAGTTTGATAGAGAAAAAAAAACTCTTCATCATCCGCCCCATACATTTTATTTCACATTGGAGATCTCTTCCCGCCTACGAATTACTCAGCTATATCTTTATGTACCTTAGTGTCCCAATGCTTGCATATGGCATTCATTTATACAATATAGAAATATTGAAGATACTGATTTTTGTATTAATCACTTTGTATGCTGGTTTTTTTGCGGCATTGATATGGAATGATATAACAGATGCGGATGTCGATGCAGTTTCTCATCCAGAAAGACCAATTCCCTCAGGTTTTATTAGTAAAAAAAAGTTTTTTATAATTGCAATTATTTTTTCATCCATAGTATTTATTTTTTCAACTCTTATCAGCTTAATTTGTTTATTAATAGTGTGTTTTAATGCTTTGTTTGTCACTTTTCATGATAAATACCTTAAAAAAAAGGTTAAGATTCCGGCTTATTCTGAGATTTTTACACCGATACAATGGATCTTTGTAGCAATTATTGGCTTTTTTGCAATTTGGACTGCAGTTCCTCAAGTTTCTTCTATATCCATAAATCTTTCTTTTTTAGGTACTATACACACTAGCAGTAATGCTGTTTTTCAATTATTGGTTCTTATTATATTTACATATTTTGCGGATAATGCTCATGATATAGCAGAAGGAATTGTAGATTTAGAGGGTGATAAAAAATATGGTATTAGAACATATGCTACAAGTTTTGGTAAAAAAACTGCCGCAAAAATTTCATTTATATGGTTTTTTATATCAGGCATTTTTGGTATCCTTTTATTTTTAAAAACAATACTCTCGTTTGTTTTCTTAATACTTTTTGTATTGTTATGGCTTTATAACATGTTTTATTCATATAAACTTTTAAGATCAAATAACAAAAATATCAAAAAACATGCTATGGTTTTTGGTAGAAAAGGTTTTGATTATTTCCTATTTTCATATAATCTAATTTTCTTGGATATTTTAATTCAATTGTTAATTTTTAATTTTTATTGATTTATTGCAAAAATTTATAGATAATATTCTGTTTTACACTCTTGTAGGTAAGTATCTCTTATGAATAAAAAAGAGAAAAATAGTTTATTTGAATATGCGAGTAGTTTTTTTTATGATGAGTTGTCACCTAAATTTAGAAGAAGTTCTTTTAAGAATATTATGGATTATGCTTATATAATATTTGAAAAAATTGCAATAAATTTTGAATTTTTAAGGTTAGGCTATATTAATATATATAAAGAACTAGTAAAAAAGGAAGTAAATAATGTTAATATTAAACCAAAAAATTCTGTTTTGGTAATTGGTTGTGGTTCTATCCCAACAACTACTCTTTTAATATTTAAATACTCAAATTCAAAAAGAATTGTCTCTATCGATCGGGATTCAAAAGCAATTAAAAATTCATTGAATCTTATTAAAAAATCAGACTTATATGATAATTTACAATTTGAACAAGCTGATGGAATAAACTATCCAATTGAAGATTTTGATTTTATTTTTGTTTTATATGGTATTAAAAAACAAAAAAAATTACTTGAATATATATCAAAAAATATGGGAAAAGATTCTAGGATACTTTTTAGAACAACAAATGCTTTTTTTATAAAATCTCTTGGTGGTAAAGATTTCCTATCAACTCTGTTTAATATTGAAAAATCTATTATTGCAGATAGATTTGATGAAACAATTTCTTTTGTTTTAAAAAAGAAATAATTATGATAAGAAAATCAAGTTTAAATAAATCAAAATTTAAAATCCCTCTTGTAGTATTTTGTAAAATTTAAATTAGTAACTGTAGGCATTAAACCACCAATTGGTCCTGCAGTCTTTAATATTTTTAAGCTCCGCTTAATTATTTTAGGATACGAGTAAAATTCCTTTGCAACTTTTCTGGCTCCATTATACAACTCTTCAGCAGTCATGTTTTTTGGATGAAATACAACTTCAACTTGATTATATTTGGACCAATCTTTTGTAAATATTCTACCTTCACGATCTAATCTTTCAAAAAGAGGAGTACCTGGAAAGGGGGTTAGTATGTTAACTTCTAAAACATCAATCTCAAACTCATTGATTTTTTCAATTGTTGAGTCAAATGTTTCATTTGTATCCTCATCAAAACCAAATATGACTCCTGCTTGTACAGTCATTCCGTGTTCATATATTCTTTTTATCAATTTTTTGAAATCTTCAACTTTATTTACTGTTTTTTTAATATTATTAAGTGCTTCTTGACTAAAAGATTCGATACCAATAAACCATTCAACACAGCCAGCTTTTCTTGCCAGCTCTAAAAATTCATCGTCAATTTTATTAAGAATATTTGATGTGCCGTTTGCAACCCATCTTTTCTTAATTTTTTGTTTTATCATTTCCTTGAAAAGACTGCGCGCGTATTTTGGTACGGCAGTAATGTGCGGATCATGAAATATAAATAATCTATTTGGCATTTGTTTAATTTCGTCAACAACATTTTTTATTGGTCTTTGTTTTATGCCATGTTTACAAAAACTTGAAATAGCACAAAACTCACAGCGGTTGTGGCAGCCTCTTGTTGTTTGAACTGCACCAAGGAAAGGATTATGCCTTATCAAATCTCTTCTTATATGTGGTATATCGACCATATCAAAATTAGGGTTGGGTCCATAAAACTTTTTTAATTTATTTTTCTCTGCATCTTTTAAAAGTTTAGGCCAAGTTATTTCAGCTTCACTTAGTATAACACTATCTGCATGTTGTATCGCTTCTTCTGGTAAAGCTGTTGGATGATAACCACCAAGTACTACTTTTTTTCCATTCTTTCTAAATTTATCTGCTATTTCATAAGCACGAGGTGCTGTCATTGTATAACATGTTATACCAACTATATCTACGTCTTCATCAAAATTGATTTCATCATAGTTTTCATTTACTATACTAACATCATATTGTTTTGGTGTAATTGCTGCGATATAAGGTAGAGTAATTATTGGATACCCAAGAATAATAGATGTCCAATTACCTTTGTCTTTATAGTTTGTTGCGCCATGCAACATCCTAGGAAACACTAGTAATATTTTCATATTTTTGTCACACTATTTCTAATCTATTTTGTTATATTTATAAAAGTATTTAAGTGATATATTCTCTACAAATGATATTATTATATTAATCGGGTTCTTATTATATTGATTAACGCTTCTAAAACTTCTTATTAAAGATTGTTTAACTGAAAAATAATCATTTTTCATAAATCTAATTCCTTCAAGTAATTCTTCTTCAGTTAATTTTTTTGGTTTATAATTTACGTTTCCTTCATTATATTTAGACCAGTCGTAGTTTTTTATGCGCCCTTCTTTTTCCAGTCTTTCAAATAATCTAGTGTTAGGATAGGGCGTTAAAATGCTAAATGATGCGCTATCTAATTCCCAATTATATATTGCCTGAAGGGTTTTATTAAAAATTTCAGGTGTATCCTTATCAAATCCAAACATAAAATAACCAGTTACTTTTATACCATGATCCTTTATTTTTCTAATTGCTTTACCATAATTCTTTACTTTATTTGTTCCCTTTCCAGCTTGATTTATGTTTTCTTGAGAAATAGATTCTAAACCTACATACCACATTTTTATTCCTGCTTCTCGAGATAGTTTCAAAAATTCATCATCACTAGTAAGAACATTTATATTACCAAAGCATCTAACTTTCTTGTTTAATTCTTTCATAGCAGTAAATAATTCTTTTGAATATTTTGGATTTATAGTCAATGATGCATCAGCAAAAAAAATGTTTTTTGATTTAATTTTTTTCATCTCATCAATTACGTTATCAACCGGTCTGCCTCGGAATTTTTTTCCCTCAATCTGATTCATTGAACAAAATTCACATCCGGTTGGGCATCCACGGGATGCTTGTATAGCTTCATGAAATATATATGATCCAATATCATGTCTAGCAGGAGGAATCTCCTCTGGTTTAGCAAGTCTTTTTGCATTGTAGAATGGCTTTAGTTTTCCATTTTCTAAATCCTTTAATAATCTTGGCCATGATAATTCTGCTTCACCTATAACTACAGCATCTGCATGTTTTTTTACTTCCTGAGGTATTAATGAGGCATGGTATCCTCCAAACACAACAGGAACTCCTTTTTTTCTAAAAACTTTGGAAATTTCATATCCTCTATAAGAATTGTAAGTTAAACAAGATATGCCTACAAGATCATAATCTTTGTTAAAATCTATACCTTCATATCTTTCATCAATAATTCTTACATGATGTTTAAGAGGGGTTATGCCTGCTATTTGTTGAAGAGTTAAACAAGGATATGATATCTTAGATAGAAAATCTCTTTTAGAGTTAGGATGTGGCATTATTAACAGAATTTTCATAGTTATAATAACCCCCAAATGTTTATTTTAATAAACTGATATGCGAGATTAATAAGTTTAACTACTTTATTAATATTTCTTATTCTCAGGGCTCTACACTTTTTTTACAATATGCAACAATTTTTTTGCTGCATTTTTATCTCCATTAGGTTCGGGTAATATACTTGCAAGTTTCTGAGCATTTCTAAGATAAAAATCATAATTATCAAAAATGTTATTAATTGCTTTTAACAATTTTTCTTCTTTAAAATACTTTCTTGATTCTATAATTGCTGTTCCATGTCTAACAAGATTCTCAAGGTTCAAATGTTGCTCAAATTGCATAGGAAAACCAATAACAGGTTTACCTGCATAGGCTGCAGTATAAACAGTACCTTGTCCACCGTGAGTGATGGATATATCGCTGATTTTATGTAAATCTCTTATACAAGGAACAAATTTTCTAAGAATAATATTATCGTTAAAATTAGGTAATTCTTCATCTTTAAAAATCGAAGCATGTACCGCTACGACATTATAATCAGTCTTATCCAAAGTATTTAAAATCTTAATAAAAAGTTCTTTCGTACCAGAGCTGCCAAGAGTTAAAAGAATAGACTTACCAGGTTTCTGCAGGTGTTTTTCAATTTCTTTCTGATCGTTGATTTTCTCTTGTTTATAATTAGAAAAAAGTTCATCCAAGAAAATAATGCCAACATAGTATTCATTAGGTTCAATATTTGGTTTATCTAAACCTAAAAAATCAATGAAATCAGTATAAAATGTATAGTCCCCTTTTACTATATCATTTAAAATAGTTGGATGGGTAACATTATATTTTTTTGCAACTTTTATAAATGATCTTACATACATTTTAGATTTAGGGGCATACCAATTTAGTATCTTAAGTTTTAATGACTGAGGAATTATGCGAGTAAAAAAGTAATCAGCATCTTCAGGGTATTTAATAAAACCAGATTGAATTTTTGGTGTTACTGAAATTAGGGGCAAATTAGCAACTTTTGTAGATAGATAACATGGCCAGCTATTTGTGGATACTATGATTTTTACTTTTGTTATCTTGAAAGCTGATACTTCCTCTTTAACATGTTTTATAAGTATTTTTTCTGAAAGAGGATTTTTAAATGTCTCCAATCGTGAAGATTTCCAAAGAAGATCAATAAATTCCTTTGAATAAAATGGTTTGACTCTAATGACTCTACACCCAATGTCTTTGGCTAAATACTCATATTTTCCTCCATGACTGAAAAATACTGCATTACCGCCAAGTTCTATATAGCGTTTAGCTATGCTTACAGCACGACCTGTCTCAGCAAGATTATAAAACAACGGAAAAAAACCTACTAGTGGAGTATCTTTTGATTCACCCATCTTTTTCAAATCCTTAAATTTATTATCATTCTATAATACGTTAATACTTTTCTGTTTTCAAACATGGCCTTGGCATCTCTTTAAAACTTTAAGTGCTTATAGATATAAAATAAGAAATATTTCATATTTGCTCTCTTATAATTTGAAACTATTTGTAAATCATATATGCAAAAATCAAATATAAAAGAATATATAACACATATATTGTATTATGTATCATTGGTAAGATGTAGGTGTTGAAATGAGATTTGAGGAAAAAGTAGTTTTAATCTCAGGTGCTACCGGTGGTATGGGTGAAGAGATAGTCAAGCAGCTTGCAAAGCAAAAATGTAAATTAGCATTATTTGCAAGAAGAGAAAATAAACTAAAAGAAATAAAAGAAAAAATAAAAAACAATGATGTAGAATGTATTTATAAAAAATGTGATGTTTCAAATAAGGACGATGTAAAAAAAGCTGTGGAATTTACAAAAGAGAAATTTGGTAGAATAGATATTGCTATATTAACTGCGGGTATTTTAGTACCTAATCCTATTGAAACCTTTGACAGTAAGATTATAAAGAATTCTATGGAGATTAACTTTTTGGGATATGTTTACTTCATAGAGCAACTCCTACCTATTATGAAAACTCAAAAATCAGGTGCTATTGCAGTAACATCAACTTTACCTGATCGTAGAGGTGTTCCAGGTTGGGGGGCATATGGTGCTAGTAAAGCAGCAGTGAGTTGGTTAATTGAGAGTTTGAGGGCTGAAGCTAAACAGAAATATAATGTAGATTTCATAACCATTAAACCAGGATCAGTAAAGACTCCAATGCTAAAATATTATGATAGAAGAGGTGCTATCAATGCTGATAAAGCAGCAGAACTCATAATAGAAAGCATCAAAAAAGAAAAGAAAGTGGTTCAATTTCCAATAGGGCAGGTTTTGATGGTTAGAGCGATGGATAGATTACCCATATCTGCCTATGACAATATAGATATCGAACTGCAGAAAGGAGAGGGATATCCAGTTGTTAATGATAAAAAGAAATAATTCTTTTATGTTGTATATATGAATCAGAGAAATCATTTAATTGTCCCAGGTATAATTGATGCTTTATGAATCAACTATTTAATCCTTTCATATCACTACCTCTTCTTAAAGAATATATTTTAGGTCCTAGAAGAATACATAGATTAAAACCTAAACAGTTGAAAAAATATCAGGATAAATCGTTTAAAAAAATTGTGAAATATGCATATAAAGTACCCTTATATCATGATAAATATAAAAAAGCAGGAATCCATCCAAATGATATACATGGCATAGAGGATATTGTAAAGTTGCCTTTTATCACCAAGAAAGATTTAATAGAAGGTTTTCCTAACAATATAGTTCCAGTAGATTATAATAAAGAAAAAGGTTTTGTTATATGTACAGGTGGTACGACCGGGAAACCTGTTTCAATTTATACTGATTTTTTAACAATAGGGCTTTCTTCAATATTACAAATTAGAGAACTTAAATTCTTTGATTTACATTGGAGGAAATCCAGATTTGCTCATATTGGAAACTTTAATCAATACAGAATAGACAAAATTGCTCAGGAGAATTTCACTTCACACCTGGAATCAATTATATCTTTTAAGAATCGTTTAAACATTGATGTAAACACACAAATGATTGATTTAATAGATCAATTAAACAAGTTTAGGCCGGATATAATTATGACATATCCAGCCATATTTCAACACTTATCTTTCCTAAAGAGAAAAGGATATGGAAAAAATATAAAACCAAAAATCCTTTGGACTGGAGGGGCAATTTTAGATGATTACACCAGAAGATATGTTGAGGATGTTTTTAAATGCAGGCTTCTTAATGTATATCCTTCTGTTGAAGCAGGTGCAGATATTGCATTTGAATGTCCAAATGGAAATTGGCATATTAATGCTGATTTTTTTAAAATTGAATCTGTTGATGAAAACGGTAATCGGGTCTTACCTGGTGAGCGTGGCAAAGTTGTTCTTACTCGTCTCTATGGTAGAGGAACACCGATAATCAGATATACTGGTATGGATGATTGGCTAAGACTTTATCCTAGTAAAAGATGTAATTGTGGGTTGGAAACAACAGAGATTATTAGTGGTGTTGAAGGGCGTGTTAGAGCAAACATTATTTTGCCAAATGGTAAGATATATCCACCTGGTGCTTTTTGTTTTATTGAACCTGTTCTTCATAGATTAAAAACTTTTAAAGTTAGAAGATATCAGATTGTCCAGAAGAAGATTGATGAAATTGATATTTTGATTGTTATTGATGATGATTTGAGGGATGTTGGTCCTTCAGATGATGTAATTTTTGAAGCTATAAAGCAGGCTTATTTAGATAAGGTTGGTTCTAATGTTTCTGTAAATGTAAAAGAGGTTAGAGAGATAAAGAAAGATATCGATTCGAGTAAACCTCCACCTATTGTTGTCTCTCACGTTACTCTTGAAGAAGGATTTGATATTTTATCTAAATAAAATTGTTCATAAATATTTTAAAAATATTAGCGAACTGAGCGAGTGTCGACACTCTTTAACAGGAGAGAATTTGAATGGCAGATTAGTTTTTTTTACTCGGTCAAATGGCTTAGTGTTAGGTTGAATAGTGATAATGGGTATCTTATTGGAGGGATATCAAATAAAGAGTTATTGGTTATTAAAGTTGATATTAATGGTACTAAAATGTGGAATTTGACTTACAATAACAATGAATTATTTACACTAAATTCAATTAAAAAATCTATTGATGGCGGATATATTGTGTTGGGTAAGTCCAGGAATGTGGACAAGCATGGTCAGTATGCAGATCAAAGTGTTGAATTGATTAAACTAGATGATAAGGGAAATATTTTATGCAACAAGACCTATATTGATGATTATAATGTTTTATTTGAACTCTTTTCAGAAAACAGATGATGAGGGATATTTAATCTCAGGGGAAAAACACAAAAGGGATAAAATATCAAAACGTAAAACTAAAACTTTTTAACTAAATAAAAATATATACAAATAGATGTAAAAAAATATTTTTTAAAATTTTTAAATTGGGTTATTTCTATTAGTATTTGCTGTAACAATTACATCTGCTGTAGTAGAAGAATCAATAATTTGCCCGATTCCTTTGTCTTTAAGCGAGATACTCGTTTCATATGTTCCTCCTTGTGTGTAGACATGTTCATATTGTTCATATCCATTACCCTCATAATCAGTTTTATAAACTGTTGTTTCACCTACATCAAATACACATTCATATTGAGAATCGCCACCAGAAAAATATGCTGTAAAGATGACTGACTCATTTTCATCGACAGTCAATGTACTTCCTTCGTCTGGTGTACAGCTTATTAGGTATGCAGGCTGCTCCGAACCGCCTTCATTACTATCTTCTGGTGAGCTTTGTTCATTATTACTGTTCTGAGAGCCTTCACCTGAATTTTCAGAAGAGGACTGACTTGTTTGGCTTACTTCTGAATTTACTGCATTACTATTAGCATTATTTGAATTAACCACATTTACAAAATAATTATAGACATCATTGGAATTATGTTCGTTAGATATCACAGTAATTTGTTTAGAGAAGTTTTTATATGTGTCTTTACCATGGGAATCTCCCTTATTTGCCGATATTGTAAAGTTAGTGGTTTTATTAACATCCCTTACCAAAAATTTTACTCCACCATTAAATTTTGTACCATAACTCCAACCTGCCATTTTGTTAGTCTCATATTTTGCCCCATCAAAAATAACATTTCCTGTCATTGGAATTCCCTCTGAATCACCAACTCTCAAAGTTACACTTAAAATTTTTCCTTCTTCAATCTTATCTGGGCAATCTAAAAACAATGTTTTATTATAAACAACAACATCATCATCATATAATATTTCACTTGGCCATACCCCGTTTTTTGGGTTATTATTGCAATCAAGATTTATATCTCCTCCACTTGCATCCATATAAGCAGCCCAGATTAACTCAGTACAATAAAAATAATTGCTATATTTATCATTTGGATCTTCAAAATCATAATTTGCCCTAACACAATCGTATACACTTTGATAATTATCTTCTATTATAGATCCGTTTTCATCTTTAGGTTTATCATTCATTCTATCTTGTATGTATTGTAAAGCGCGGCTTTTTGTTCCACTGTCAGCAAGCACTTCAGCAAAAAAATATGTTTTGTTTGTCCATTTCTTAATTGTTACAGTATTAGTCTTCCAAACACCTTTTACTGGAACTGATTCATAAAATTCATGATAACCATTCTCATTTGTGTTTCCTGTATATATTGCAACATGATCATTACCCTTACCAGGTGCAACATGTTTTCCTTTGGTTTTTTTACTGTCCATAAATATTAAATCACCTTTTCCAAAACCAGGCGGAAGATCTATATCTTCGTCATTAGAATTTCCATTATATACTGAATCATTATTTTCTGGAAATTCGGATTCGTTATCACCAACTCCGTTGCCTACTAAATAAGTATTTTTATTCTCATCCATATTTAATAGATTTGAAGATTCTCCTTCTTCATTGCCCAAATCTAATTGCCTTTTGATATAATCTATAATTTTGCTTTCCTTTTTAAAAGAATTTGAAATAACATTCAATATTTTATTTACAAATTTATCTTTATATTTATTTACAACTTTATTAGAATTATTGGTCTTGGAAATATGTTGATTATCATCTTCTTTAGCACTAGAATCCTTATCATCTACATGGTTATCATTTTTAATAATTTCAGATGAATAATCCTTATCAGAGTCATCAATAATATCAGTGGTTGTATCTTCATTATCTTCTATCTGTGAACTACTGCTCTCTTTAGAATCTTCTTTAACATCATCACTCTCTTTTGTATCTTTTTCTGTACGGATATCATCAGAATCGTCCTCAACAACTTCTTCATATGAATCATCATCACTTACTTCGTCCTCAACAA
>CAZQEU010000046.1:0-13452 GCA_964592335.1 uncultured Thermoplasmatales archaeon | reverse complement strand
TATTAATATTGATATAAAATATAATTTTATAGAGATTAATACTTTCAGTGACCTCTCCCTCAAGTATATAAAATAAAAAATTCAATATCTTTCTGATAAATATGGTAAAATAATATGGGTGTGGAATCCTGAAATGATAGAAAAAATTAGATATTCCGATGTTAAGTTGGAAAAACGGAATAAATGGTATTTTTCACCAAAATATTTATTAAGTTATAACGTTATAACATATATTATGTCAGAACTATTTGAAGCAAAACTAAGAAAAATTGGCAATTCACTAGGAATAATAGTTCCATCACATGTTATCGAAGGACTAAATTATCACAAAGGAGATGTAGTTAACGTAGTTATTCCCTCATCTAAGAATATCAAAAGAAATAAAATATTAGCAGACCTAGCAGGAATCGATAAAGACAAAGCACCGTTCAAAAGAGAAAAAGAGGATCGATACTAATGTTTCTCGATACCTCTATAATTATCGAAATTTTCCGAACTAAAAAAGAATCCAAAACATTTGAAGAAATATTCAAACTAATAAAAGACGAACCAATTTTTATCTCTGTCATTCAGATAGGTGAAGTATCTGACTGGTGTCTTAAAAATAATATTAACCCAGAAAAAAGAATATCAAAACTAAAACAAATCTTAAATGTTGTCCCATTAAGCGAAAAAATATGCTTAGAAGGATCAAAAATTAAATATGATATTCGAAAGAAAGGAATAAAAAAATTTAGCCTAATCGATGGCATTGTTTTATCTAGTGCAAGATCAATTAATCAAAAACTACTTACGATAGACAAAGACTTCAGAAAAATAAAAGATACAATTGTTTTATAGTTAGATTTAATTTTTTTTTATTTCCCATCATATAATCTGCTTGCAAGAGCATTAGGGAGATTGTTTTCTACAATGGATTTTGTAGCAGATTCTATATCATATGAAACTCGATACCAAGAAGCTTTAGAAGCATCAGTATCAAAAACCATGAAACAAGCCTTGGAAATACCATCACGGGGCTGACCAACGCTGCCGGCGTTTAAAAATAGTTGAGAACCCGCCTCAGCTTCCATCTGAACATGAGTATGACCACTAACTATTACATCTGCAGCAACACCTTTAGCCATCTTCTTAAGAGTCTCATCAGGGGTAAACGGTTGAACATACTCAAACAGATTATCGCGAGGACTACCATGGCAGAGATAAAAACTAACTCCATCATAATCAAACAACATTTTGTAGGGTAGTTTCTTCAAATACTCTTTATCATCCTTGCTAAGCTGCTTCTGACTAAACTTAACACCAGCAGCACCAAGCTCCTTAAACCAACTAGTTTTTCCTTCAACCACTGCAAGATCATGATTACCAAGAACTGATTTGACCTTATACTTTCTTAAAAGATTCAAACACTCCTTAGGATATGCATAATAACCAACTGTATCACCACAACAATAAAGAACATCTACGCCAATACTTTCAATCTTTGAAAAAACCTCTCTTAAAGCATGGATGTTAGAATGAATATCAGAAATAAAACCAATCTTCATATTCTCTCGGCCACCAACAACCTACTATATAGATTTAGATATTTATCATATTCTACTAATCTGTTACATAACTGATTGTATTTTTTAAAATTATGAATGTAAAATCAATAAATCTACTTACACTATAGATAATATTTGAGAAGTTTTTATATTAGAATTCTTAGTTTTTTAGGCTAACTATAGGAGGATATAATATCAATGCTTGTAAGATTTGAATATTGGCAAAGCGAAGAAGACGGCCGATGGTATTTCCACCTCCTAGCACCAAACGGCGGAGTGTTAGTGCATAGTGGCTCATATCCCACAGAAGATGACTGTCTTAAGGGAATTGAGGATGTGAGACGACATGCAAGAACAGCAATAGTAGTTCAACCTGATGTAACCTCTTACTTCTAATTTTATATTTATAAACTATAAACTATATATTTTATTTGAAAAGTATTTATATTAATCTTCCTGAATCAGCAGAATTGACGACTTGAATCTTCCACAATCCAGGCTTCCTCCCCCTCATGTGAAATAGTGCATATACTTTTTTATCCCCGTGGGGGAGGAACAAACCCATTTTTTTATGAGTTTTGTATCCATTCTACAAGCTGCTCTGCGTCATTGAAAAGTTTTTTACGAACCAATATTCCAATGATGATAGCGGTGATTATACCACCACCGACGATCATAAGATACACAATTATCTGATATTCTGCCGCAACCAAAGGATCAGTCCCTGCAATCAAAAGACCACTCATGGCTCCTGGAATAAAAATAATACCAAGGGTTTTAAGCCTATCAATTGTAGGAATAAGAGATGCGCGAATACTCATCCTGCCATATTCCTCAAGTGCAGTTTTAGAATCAGCACCCAATGAAAGAGCGGTTTCAATGGCGGTACGATTAAGCTTTACCTCACGAAGAAGTCTTTCAAGACAAATACTACAAATCGCCATGCTATTGCCAAAAGCCATACCTGCAAGAGGCACAATAAACTGGGGCTCAAGGGGCATAGCACGAGATAGAGCTAAGACAATTAAAACAACCGTGGAGCCGATAAGAATCGCAGGAGCAGTAACACTAAAAGCATCTTTCATACCTGTTGCTCTTTTAGCACTGGTATATCCTCCGAATAAAACCATTCCAACCAAAAGAAACCAAATTAAGAAATACCAGTACTCAAAATCAAATAAAAAAGTTAGAAACAAAGAAATAACTGTTAGCTGCAGACCACCTTTCAGGATGGCATAAGCAAATTCTTTACCGATACCCAGTTTTTTAATAAAAGACAAAACCAGCACCACAGCGAGAAGTACAAAAACAGATGCAAGTATAAGCAATCCCTCATAAGGAGTATAGGGAATACCTGTTTCAGCAGCAAATACTATCAATATGCTCCCTCCCATTTGAAATCCTTTGTTTTCTCAAGATTTACTACGACACCATCTTTGATATTTGCTATTCTATTTGATACACGTATGGCTTGTTCGACATAATGAGTAACCCATAAGACTGTTAGACCAAGGTTTTTTGCAAAATCCACTATTTTTTTTTCAACTGTTTGAATGTTTTTAGGATCAACACCATTTGTTGGTTCATCTAAAAGCAGGACACTAGGACTGAGGGCAAGAGCTCGAGCCAGAGCCACACGTTTTTTTTCACCGCCAGATAGTTTTTCTGCATTTTTTTCTAAGAAATCAGTTGAGAGACCAGCGTTTTCTACACATCTTTTGATATGGTTCGTATCTACTTCACCGATGATACTTGGACCATATGATACATTTTCAAAGACACTGCCGGTAAGCATAACGCTTTCTTGATGAACAAGTACTATTTTTCTTCTCAGCTCCTCTGGTTTAAACTCTTTTATATCTTTTCTATCAAACAAAATGCCTCCTGAATCAGTTTCAATAAGCCTGTTGATACATCGAAGAAGAGTGGATTTACCAGAACCAGAAGGACCCACGAGAGCTATTATCTCGCCTTTTTTAACATCCAAATTAATTCCTTTTAGTATCTCTTTTTTATCAAGGTTTTTTTTAAGATCTTTAATTGATATAATGCTCATGATTGTATGACCTCCCCAGATAGTTCTTCTATGAATTTTTTTAGTTTTTCAAGGGTCTTTTTTCCTTTTTCTGTGATAGTATAGATTTTTCTTATTTTTCCTTCAACATTTTTTTCCTCTAATTTTAGTAACTTGTTTTTTTGCATATCATGAAGAATAGGGTAGAGTGTTCCAGGGCTTATGCTATAGCCATGTGAGGCAAGCTCTTCTATCATCTCAAGGCCGTATATTCCATTGTCAACTTTTGCATGATGCAGGATATGTACTCTTATAAAACCTAGTAAAATCTTTCTTTCATACATTATTATCGAAAAACGATATCGAATTCCGATATAAATATTTTTCTTTCAAAAATCAACTATTAAACTTGTTTCTAGTCCTATTTGCAATACTTACTAAACTAAGCATAATAGGAACTTCTACAAGAACCCCTACAACAGTTGCAAGAGCTGCACCAGAGTTAAGACCATATACACTAATTGCAACAGCAACAGCTAGTTCAAAAAAATTACTAGCACCAATCATAGATGCGGGTGCTGCAATCTTGTGGGGGAGTTTCCATAAAAACGCCCACCCATAAGCAAGTGCAAATATAAAATACGTCTGAATAGTCAGGGGAACCGCGATTAATAATATATGAAATGGATTTGAAAGAATTATGTCTCCTTGAAAAGAAAATAGTATTACAAGTGTTAAAAGAAGACCTGTAATAGTTATTTTTCCAAATTTGCTAAGTAATTTTTCCACTGCTTTTTCTCCTTTCCTTGAAATCAGAATTCTTCTTGTTATATATCCAAAAAACAGTGGAATTACAACAAAGAGGACTACGGATAAAAATAATGTTTCATAAGGTACTATAAGACCACTAATACCAAGTAGTAATGATACTATTGGCACATATAAGAACAAGATTATTATATCATTAGTTGCAACCTGAACAACAGTGTAACCTGGATCGCCTTTTGATAAATGACTCCAAACAAAAACCATAGCGGTACAAGGTGCAGCACCTAAAAAAACAGCTCCTGCTAAGTATTGTTTTTGTAGCTCAGGGTCTATAAATTGAGAAAATACAATAGTTAAAAAGAAAGCAGCTATTAAAAACATGGTAAAAGGTTTAATGACCCAGTTAGTAACCCAAGTAACAACAAGTCCTTTTGGTTTTTTAGCAGCATTTACAATGCTTGTAAAATCAACACGAACCATCATAGGATAAATCATAAGCCATATTAAAATTGCTACAGGAATCGAAACATTAGCATATTCAAAATTACCTAGAAAACCAGGAAAAGCAGGAAAGGCTTTTCCAATAAAAATACCAACAACTATACATATTACAACCCATAGGCTCAAATATTTTTCAAAAAAACCAAGTTCTGTATCACTCATTTGAGATACACGCTCCTTTTATTTCTAGCTTTTCAGAAAGACTATCAATTTTTTTCAAAATAGTATAAATTCCCGGATATACGATTTTGTAGTATATATTTTTTCCATCTTGTCTTGAATCAACAAGCCCACAGCATTTCAAAAGCTTGAGATGATGTGAAACAAGTGACTGTTCAAGCTTTAGTTTCTCAGCTAAATCATGAACGCATTTTTCTTTGTTTTCTAAGAGCAATAGAATGTTTCTTCTATTATCATCAACTATACATTTTAGGAAATTATTAGATTTCATATGAACAAATATTCATATGAATATTCATTCATATAAACTTTTCGTAAATAATCTATATATCCCACTCAAGAAGAAAAAAACTCAATAATCCAACTCTTTATCTCATCCCTGGTTTTTCTAAAAGCAGAAAGAATTTCTTCAACACTTCCTTCAACCGAGGAAGGATCTTCAAAACTTTTATGAATAACTTTTTTACCAGGGAAAAAAGGACAAGTCTCGCGAGCACTATCACAAACAGTTACAACCAAGTCAAAGTTTTCACCTTTAAACTCTTGTACAGTCTTGGAGTAATGCTTTGAAAGATCAATTCCTATCTCTTTCATTACTTCAACAGCATAAGAATTTACTTTTGTCTTTTCAACACCAGCACTATATGCTTTGTAAGAATTTGCATACAAAGAATTCAAAAAACCTTCTGCAATCTGAGATCGGCAGGAATTATGAGTGCAGAGAAAAAGAACTGTTTTTTTATCCATTATTTTTCACGCCGGTAAAACAAGCCTTACTTGTTTCCTCTCTGCAGTCAATTTCGACACGATTGCCAGTTTCCATATAAAAGATTTTTTCAGCCATTTTACATGCATGATCAGCACATCGCTCAAGGTAACGAGCGACCATGATATAATCCATACATCTTTTTATGACTTTTGGATCTTCCATCATATATGAAAGTGCTTCTCTGAAAATAGAGTATCTAAGTTCATCGACATCTTCTTCACGGTCAATAAAATCATTAAAAAGTTTTATATCACCTGTTTTAAAGACTTTCATAGCATCATCTATCATACTGCATACAATATCTGCCATATGAGGGATGTCAACTAGTTTTCTAACGTGTTTGTCTTTTTCAAAATGCTTTACAATCTTTGCAATATCTTTACCATAACGACCGATACGTGTAAGATATGTTATAAGTTTTAAAATACAAGCAATCTCACGCATATCCTTGGCCATGGGCTGATAAAGAGCGATAAGCCTGAAGGCATCTGCTTCGATTTTATCATCGTAATCAGCAATGTCAATTTTATGATCTATTACCCATTTAGCCTTTTTTTCATCAAGATCTTTTAATCCAACAATAGATTCTTTAAGCATTTTTTTTGAAAGATTTCCCATATTTATTACTTCTTCTTTGAGTCTTTCTAATTCATCATGAAATTTTTCAACCATCTTCTATTCACCTCTTTTTTTATCCAAATCTACCTGTAATATAATTTTCAGTACTTTCCTTTTTAGGCTGTTCAAATATTTGTGTTGTCTCACCAAACTCAATCATTTTGCCAAGATACATATATGCTGTGTAATCAGATACTCTTGCAGCCTGCTGCATGTTATGAGTAACAATTACTACAGTATAATCTTTAATAAGAACTCTTATTAAATCCTCAATCTTTGCAGTAGCGATAGGATCAAGAGCACTACAAGGCTCATCCATAAGAATAACGTCAGGATTAATTGCAAGGGCTCTTGCAATACATAATCTCTGTTGTTGCCCACCAGATAGACCCATCGCAGAATCCTGCAAACGATCTTTTACTTCCTCCCAGAGTGCTGCTTCCTTTAAACTTTTTTTAACTATTTCTTCAAGTTTTTTCTTATTTCTAATCCCTGAAATACGGCAACCATATGCAATGTTTTCAAATATTGATTTTGGAAAAGGATTAGGTTTTTGAAAAACCATACCAACTTTTTTTCTTACTTCTACCACATCGGTTTTTTTATCATAGATATCCATGTTATCCATGACAACGCTACCTTTAATCTTGCATTTATCAATAACATCGTTCATTCTATTAAAACAACGAATAAGTGTTGATTTACCACAACCAGAAGGACCTATTATCGCCGTTGCTTTTTTTTCATAAACAGGCATTGATACATCAATCAAGGCTTGTTTTTTATCATACCACAGGTTAAGGTTTTTTACTTCCATTTTCATTTTTTTACTTTTACTCATTTATTATTCCCTTCCAACGTTTTTTTTAGAATTGCACTCTATATCTTTCTCTAATAATAATCGAAAACGCGTTGATTCCTAAGACTATTCCAATTAAAATAAAAGCAGTGGCCCAAGCGTTTTGGTCAACATCCCATGCTCCAATTTTATAAATTAAGCTTAATAGATGATAAGGTAAAGCTTGAATAGGTGCAAATAAATCTGGTGGAAAAGGAGCACCTATCCATACACAAGCAACAAACATTATAGGTGCTGTTTCACCTGCCGCTCGTCCGAGACCAAGAACCCCTCCTGTAATAATTCCTGGAATTGCCGGTGGGAGGACAACTCTTCTTATAGTCTGCCATTTTGTTGCACCGAGTGCATATGATCCTTCTCTGATACTCTTTGGAACAGAGAGAATTGCTTCTTCAGAAGCTCTAATAACTATTGGTAATGTCAGAAAGGATAGGATTATGATTCCATTAATCAATGAAATACCAAATATTGGTACCAACAATGCAAGACCAAAAAGACCAAAAACAATTGATGGCACACCTTGCAATATATCAACAGTGATTCTTATGATTCTTACAATAATGCCCTCTTTAGCATATTCTGTTAAATAAACTGCTGCACTAATACCCAGAGGAAGCGCTATAATTGTGACACCAGCGATTAAACACAGAGTACCCATCAAAGCTTTAAATGCTCCGCCTTCTTCTCCAAAGCTTCTAACATCTTGGGTTAGAAACTCCCAAGTTACACCTCCAGCCCCATTATATACGATATTTCCAACTATAATAATTAATGGAATTAGAATTAATATAATGGACAGTATTAAAACAAAATAAGCAGAGTATTGTTTAGATTTACTTGTAAAATTATACATTGGTTTTAAACTATATGAAACACCAAAAATTCCTATAACAATATTTATTACCGAAACAATAAAAAACTTTAGAATTGAAGCGGTTACATCCATATCGCGTAGATCATATTTGGAAGGAAATGATGGTAATAATATTGCAATAATTATTACTATAATCGTAAAGATAATCATAGGGATTAATTTTTTTCTCATGTTGTTTTTAAAAAAATAATAAAGGCACTGAATTATCAAAAAAATTGATAGAAGAGATAATAAAATCTGTAGGTTGATATCACCTATATAAAATTGATTTGTTAGAGAATAAAACCCTAAGCTTATCATAAAAAGGGAAATTAGTATTGTAATCGAAGAAAGAATATTTTTAATAGTATAGTTATCCTTATCATAAAACCTGTACATTACTTTATGAGCAGGCATTAGGATATCTTCTAAATCTATTTTCAATTCTATTCTATCCTCCTTTAAATTTTTTCTCAACTCTTTCTTTTAGAATATTTGATGCAATACTCATAGAGCCTACAATGATGAATAAAATAACTCCGCAGGCAAATAAAGCATCTGTTTGAATACCTGTTGCTTCACCCATCTCAAGTGCTATTATTGAAGTAAGAGTCGAGCCTGATTCAAAAACGTCAAAAGGCGGTATAGGTATTCGCATGATATTTCCAACAACAAGAGATACTGCCATTGTTTCTCCAACAGCCCTGCCCATGCCCATAATAACTGCGGCAGATATTCCAGAGATTGCTGTTGGAAATGTAACTTTTTTAATTGTTTCCCATTTGGTGGCACCTACGGCAAGTGATGCTTCTTTTAACTCTCTTGGAACTGCTTTTAATGCATCATCGGAGATACTAATAATTATAGGTAGTGCCATAATGCCAAGTATTATTGATCCTGCGAGATATGATGTACCTTTCAGTAAATCAAATGTTGGTACTAAATATTGAACTAATAAAGTGGCTCCTATGAATCCATACACGATAGAAGGAATTCCTGCCAATAGTTCAACTATTGGTTTTAAAGTAGCTCTAAGCCGATAAGGAGCTATTTCAGATAAAAAAATTGCACCAGCAAGCCCGAGAGGTATTGCTATTATCATTGCTCCAATTGTTACAATTGCGGTACCGAATAAAGCTGCACCAATTTTATAGACTTCTCTTGGTACACTCCACTCTGAACCAAATATACCAAAGCCATATTCATTGAATGCAGGAATTGATTCATTTATTAAGAAAAAAAGTATAAAAAAAACAATAAAAATAGAGACTGCTGCAAGGATAAAGAAGGCATATTTAATTAGCCTTTCCTTTATCTTTCTATGCAGCATCGTATATCACTTATTTTTTTAAGCTATTTTCGTTCTTTTTTTTATGTCAAGGTTATAAAACCTATGTCATCTACTATAGCTTGTCCTTCTGTACCTTGTACAAAGTCAATGAAATCTTTTACAACACCAGTTGGTTCACCTAGAGTATACATATGCAAGCTTCTTGATATTGGATATGTATCATCTTTTATCGTTGTCGTTGAAGGATATACTCCATCTATTTCAACAGCTGGACATGTATCTTCATCAACATATCCTAATCCGACATATCCTATTGCTTGTTGACTACCAGATACTGCTGTTACAACATTGGAGTTTTCTTGGTTTACGTTATCTACGGCTAAGTCTCCGCCATCTTCTTCAAAGTCTTCAAGTGCGGATCCTGTACTATCTTCTATTAGTTCAACAAATGTTGCACGAGTACCAGAAGTTGATGCTCTGTCATTTACATATATCTCTAGATCTGGTCCATCAAGTTCATTCCAGTTTGATATTTCGCCAGTATATATTTGATATACTTGTTCCATCGTTAGACCTGTAACATTATTATAAACATTTGGGCTAACAACAACAGCTATTCCATCATAAGCAACTACATTGTCGACAAGATCTGTTAGCTCTACGCCTTCAATATCTTCAACATCACCTGCTTTTGCAGCTCTTGATGCATCACCAATATCTACTTCACCATTTGCAACTGATTTAATACCAACTGAAGAACCGCCACCGGCAACAGTTACTTGAATATTATCATTTGCTGCCATAAATTGGACTGCGGATTCTTCGGCTATCGGTAAAACAGTTGATGAGCCTTTTATGGTAATCGTTGTAGTTCCGGTCCCTTCTTCTTCAACACAGCCGGAGAAGGCTGTTATTCCTAGAGTTATTGTAACCATTAACACTAGCGTCATTTTACCTATTTTTTTGTTATTTTTATCACTCATAGTTTATCAATCGGACAATTTTGCTATTTTAATATATACTTTATCTACATATACTATATTTTTATATATAGTCAATATAGACAAATATAGACCTATAGCAAAATATATAAATATGATTTCTTTAATGCGGAGCAAGGGGAATTGATTCTAAATGGAAGTAAGAAGAGTACAGATGACAGGCGGGTCATCCTATATAATTACGCTACCCAAAGAATGGGTAAAAAAATCAAATATAGAAAAAAATGATCCAATAGGGCTTTTAACTCAATCAGATGGAACACTATTAATTACCTCTGAGATGAATAGAAGAAGCCATCAAAGAGACAAAGAATTCCAGGTATCAGACAATACTAATGCGACTTTTCTTTTTAGAAAACTAATAGGAGCATATATATCAGGATACGATTCAATTACGGTAAAATCAAAAGGCAGAATGCCACCTAAAATAAGAACAATAATAAGAAAATTCATTCAAACAACAATTGGTCAAGAAGTAGTAGAAGAAATTGATAATAAGATAATAATCAAGGATCTGTTGAACCCTGCAGAAATGCCTTTTTATAGATCAATTAAAAGAATGCATATAATGATTAAAGGAATGTATGATGATGTTATCAGTTCAATTACAGATAAAGACAAAAAACTAGCTGAGGATATAATAATCAGAGACAATGAAGTAGATAGACTACATTGGTTAATAGCCCGTCAGCATAACATTTTGAATAGAAACGTGAATTTCGCCGATAAAATGGGAATCACTATAGAAGATGCCACAACATCTTATCTTATTAGTAAAAGACTTGAGAGAATAGGAGATCATATAATAAAAATCGCGGAAAACAATCTAGATATAATTGATAAAAAACTAGATGATAAATTAACCTCAAAAATAATTACAGCAGCTAATTATTCACTCGAAACTCTAAACAAAAGTATTGGTTCGTTTTATAAAAAAGATATAAAAGAAGCAAATGAAAACATTGACAGAGTAGACAAAGTAGATAAACTATGTCAAGAAGCAAAAGAACATGTATTAAAACAAGAACCAATAGTCGCACTTTCTCTAGGATATATCTTAGATAGCATAGGTAGAATTGGTGAATACGCAGAGGACATCTCAGAAACTGTAATCAATCATCTTGTAGGAAAATAAAAAATTTATTTAGCAATCATTGAGCGAAGCCAATCTGCTACATTTTCTGCATGATCTGCTATTTCATCGACCCAATCAGTTATCTTTAACAAGTGATAAACATCCATTGGGTCAAGCTTCTTTTCAATTTTATATATGCCTTTATTCATCTCATATTTTTTCTTATCTGCTTTATACTCAAGCTCATGGATTTTATGAATAAACTCTTTTGTCTGCTCACGCTCACGTTTTACAAAGCCAGTATCTACTAAGTCTCTAATATTGCATACCGCCTCTTCCATAGCTTTTATAGTATCCATAACAAGATTTGCATGCTCGATAAACGTTTTTTGAAGTTCTTTAGGAATCTTAGTGCGCCTCATATCAAGCATCTCAGCAAGATTTTCTGCATGATCAAGAATCGCATCCTGCTCACGAAGAGCCCATAAAAACTTACCCTTATCAACAGGCATCAGTAAACTTGATGGCAAGTGATTGCGAATGTTTCCTTTTATAATATCTGCTTCATGTTCTATTTTTGAAACTTTTTTAGCAATTTCAGAAAAACCTTTGTAATCTCCTTTATAATACTTTAAAATACTTTCATGAAGAAGTCCAATACCTTCTCGGACCTTACACATATGATTAACAAGCTGAACAAAAGGAGTCTTTCTTCTGAAAACATCTGAGACAGGAGCTCTGAAATGCTTTTTATCTTCATTCATGCTATTTTCACCTCTATTAAATTCCTAATATCGTTTTTAATAATAAAAAAATTCCTATACAAGTTGCAGCTGCAATAGGTAGAGTCAATAACCAAGAAATAATAATATTTTTGATAACACTTAGATCAATTGCCTCCAAACCACGAGCTAGACCAACACCTATAACCGCTCCAACTACAGTGTGAGATGTTGAAATCGGCATGCCTAACCTTGAAGCAATTAAAACAGTGGTGGCCGCCCCGAAATCAACGGAGAAACCGCGTGTGTTGGTCAAATTTGTAATCCTTCCGCCAACCGTTTTCATTACTCGTTTCCCCCAGGTTAATGCTCCAAAAGCAATTCCTACTCCACCTAATGCTAAGAGTTCGTATTGTATTGGTGCTGCTGAACTTAATTGGCCAGTATTCATTAAAGGCATAATGCCTGCTACAGGCCCTATTGCATTTGCAACATCATTTGCTCCTATTGAAAAAGCAACATAGCAAGAAGTTCCCACTTGCAGTTTTCTGAATATATTTTCTACAGTGGAGTAATCTTCTGCTTTTTTTGCTTTTATATCTCTTAAAAAGTAAAAAGCAATAGCACCTACAGTAAGAGAAATAAGTAGTATAATCCCAAGGCTCAAATAAATAGATAAATTTAGATCTTTACTCAAGGGCGTTTTAAATAAAAATGAGGATGTGATTAACAAGGCCGTGGCACCTATTATTACAGGGCCTACAACCCTTGCTGATTGCACAGGTTCTTCTTTTGAAAATATAAGTCTGACGATAATTTTGAAAATTAGAAATGCAAGTATACAACCGAATAAAGGTGATAATAACCAACTAGATGCGACTTTTCCTATTTTTATCCAGTTAACATAGTTGACTCCCCCAGCAATCAGACCAAACCCCATTAAAGCTCCAATTATTGAATGTGTTGTTGATATTGGCATTTCCTTCCATGTAGAAAGAGTTGCCCAAATAGCGGCAGCAAGCAGAGCTGAAACGAATCCAAGTACCAAAATGTTACTTGGGATGTTCTCAACTTCTATTATTTCTGATTTAATTGTCTCCGAAACATGTGGGCCAACTAAAACTGCCCCTAGAAAAACCAAAACCCCAGCGATGATTACTGCCTGTTTATGAGTTATTGCTTTAGCACCGACTGCAGTAGCCATTGAGTTTGCAACATCGTTTGCACCAATGCTCCATGCCATGTAAAAAGCAA
>CAZQEU010000045.1:0-13635 GCA_964592335.1 uncultured Thermoplasmatales archaeon | reverse complement strand
AAATCTAAAACCAAAATGTAAAATAGAGTTGCTCATCCCTGATTTTAAAGGTGATTTTGATTCTTTGAACAAAGTTGTAAAATCAAATCCCGATGTTATAAATCATAATATAGAGGTTGTAAAAGATTTGTTTCCAATTATTAGACCTGAAGGTGATTATAATATAAGCTTGAATGTTTTAAAAAATATTAAACAAATAAACAAAAACATGTTCTCTAAATCTGGTTTTATGGTTGGTTTTGGAGAAAATAAAGACCAAATAATTGATACTATGAAGGATTTAAAATCAGCAAATGTAGATTTTCTAACAATCGGCCAATATTTACAACCTTCTAAAAAGCATACTGAGATTAAAAAGTATTATACTCCCGATGAATTTGTGGAATTTAGAGAGATTGCACTTGATTTAGGTTTTAAACACGTTGAGTCGGGTCCTCTAGTACGTAGCTCATATCATGCTAAAGATGCTTTATTGTAAAAAATTTTTATAAACTATTACTTAATCTAGTGCTGATATGAATTCTAAATCTGTTTATAAAATTCCTAAAGGAAAACTAGTGAAAATTTCATTAGAATATGATGAAAATAAAAACACTATATATAATGTAAAAATAACTGGAGATTTTTTTGCTTATCCTGAAGAATCAATAGAAATTTTGGAAAATTCTCTTAAAAATACAGAACTTAAAAAACAAATCCTTCTAAAAAAGATAAACTCAATAATCAGCTCAAATAACATTGAATTTATAGGTGTTGATGCAGAGGGTCTTTCTGAAGGAATAATGAGGTGCTTAAAATGAAAGAACAATGGCGTTATCTGATAACAAATGATTTATCTGCTGCAAAAAATATGGCTATTGATAGAGCCGTTCTTGTCGCAAACAGTGAAGGAAAAGTGCCGCCTACTGTAAGGTTTTACACTTGGAGTCCTCCAGCTATCTCTATTGGATATTTTCAGAGCCTTTCTGAAGAAATTAATTTAGATCGATGTAAAAATTTTGGTATAGATTATGTTCGCCGTATCACAGGGGGAGGAGCAGTTTTTCATGAAGAAGAGCTAACATACAGCATTGTAATTCCTGAGAGTCATCAAGAGGTTCCAAAAAATATTATGGATAGTTATGCTCGTATATGTGGAGCAGTTATGAAAGGATTGAAAAACCTAGAAATCGAGAGTAAGTATGCACCTATCAATGATATAATCTCAGGAGGAAAAAAGATTTCAGGTAATGCGCAAACTCGTAAGCTTAAAACAGTTCTTCAACATGGAACAGTTCTAATGGATGTCGACGTTGAAAAAATGTTTTCAATATTACGCGTTCCAAATGAGAAAATAAGAGACAAAATGATCTCTGATGTAAAACAACGTGTAACCTCTGTAAAACACTTATTAGGTAAGAAAGTTTCTTTTCAAAAAGCAGCTTCTGCTATGAAAAAAGGTTTTGAAGAAGAGTTTGACATAGAACTTGTTTCAGGAGAACTTACAGATTATGAGTTGAAGCTATCTGATGAATTTGAAAAAAATTGTTTTTCAGATTATGATTGGAATCATAAGAGATAAATTATTTTTCATATTCTTCTAAATCTAGTTTCATTCCATCAGATGCTGCAACTACCTTTACACCAGTTTTTTTACTGAGTTTCTCAGCGATTTCCCAAGGTTTTGCTTTTATCAGGGTCATACCAAAATGAGTAATAATACAAATCTTAGGTTTATTCTTAGTAATTATTTTCTCAGCATCTTCTACATCAAGGTGAAGTATGTGGTCTTTTCCTTTATGCATGACTAAATTAAGTATTAGAATGTCTCCTTTGTAAAAGTCTTGGAGGCCTTTGAAGTATTTGGTATCTGAAATAATTGAAATAATGTTTTTTTTGCCAAAAATATTAAGTCCGTATGTTTCAACACCATGAATGTGTTTTACAGGTGTTTTAAATGATATATTTCCTATATTGTATTCTCCTTTTTCTTTGAGTTTTACAATTTTATTGACTTTATTTCGGAAATGCTTTAGTACAACTGGGTCTTCATCTAGTGCATCACTAGGTGCAAAGAGCACTCCTTTTTTGTTCCATCCACCATTTGTCATAGCTTCAATCATAAGGTTGGCATCATTTGAATGATCCAGGTGTTTATGTGTAAGAATTATTGCATCTAGGTCTCGCGGGTTTAGTTTCGGTCTGCTTTTCAAACATCTTGTAAGAGTTCCTGGTCCTGGGTCAATTAGTATATTGGTTTCATCTATACTCACCCAGGTTCCACCTGTTTTTCTTAATTGATTGATAAGGACGAAACGCCCACCACTTGTTCCAAGAAACTTTATCCAGCTCATTTTATCACGTTATATCTTAGAAAACTATTTGCACGTTGTAACTAATTGGCCCATATGAATCTTACTGAGTATACTTATTATCTGGTTAGACAAATCCCACGGGGTCGTGTTTCAACTTATGGTGCTGTGGCAGAAGCACTTGGAAATAAAGGATATGCTCGAGCTGTTGGAAAATATATGAATAAAAACCCTGATGCCGATACTATGCCATGTTTTAAGATTGTAAAATCAGATGGAAGCATTGGTGGTTTTGGGCTTGGAATTAAGGATAAAATAAGAAGGCTTGAGGAAGATGGAATAAAAGTTAAAGATGGAAAAATAATTGATTTTAAAAAAGTATTTTTTAATGATTTTAAAACAGATTATCCTTTGAAAACATTATAAATCATCGAGTTCTTTGCTTGAAATAACATTTATATCATGGTCTTTAAACCATTTTTTGTATTCTGTAACAAGTGATTTTTTAAGAGATTTTTTATGGATATACACTCCAGATAGATTAGGTGTTTTTTTGATCGCTTCTCCAAATATTTCACCATCTATATTCCCCGCATCAATATGATATCCTGGGATCATATGTCCAAATGCTGCTTTTTTTTCAAAGACAATATCTGTGAAACGTGGTGCATAATGTCCACCACCTATTCCCAAAAATACAGGTATGTCATTTGGTAGATCCTCTTCATAAAAATAGTTTTCAAAAAGGTCTAATAGTGATTTTGCGATTATATCTGCAGGTGGTTGTTTCTCCCATTCTTCCTGGTTGCTTCCTACTTCTGTAAAAAGCGTTGGAATGCTCATATAGGGGCCATGATGGGTTACTTCAAAGCAGATATCGTGATATGTTTTTGCTTCTTCTGAGTTCTTTTTAATAAGCTGTAGAAGCTCTGTCATTAGTCTTGGTGAGCTTGGTGAAACAGTTCTGTTTTTTCCACCAAATTCTGCTTTTCCAAAGTTACCTATTGGATGAGTAGTAAGTGTTGGTTTTCCTGTTTTACTCCTGTGCCTTGTAATAAATACTGCTTGTTTGGGTTTTATATCTAGTTGTTTTTTTACTTCTTCTTCAAGATTTTCATGTCTTATTGTTTTGTCATTTATTGTAATCATTATTAAATTATCCATGTTTGAGTTTTGGTACACAGGATTTTTTTCAAAAGTGTTTATTTCTTTCCAATTACTCTTCTTTAAAAGCCCTTTTTTAATATTGCAGCCTGCTGGATCTTCATTTGATGAAATGATTAAAACAGTAATTTTTTCACCTTTTTATTTTATAAAATATGTGTATTAAGGATATATTTATTAAAATTTTAGTAAAAAGGTGTTCTTAATTTTTTTCTTTTTTAAGCATTTCTTTTATTTTATCCATCCTAACAAGGTAATGAACTCTGTCTTCAAGTGTTGCGACTTTTGCAATTCGTTTGATGTCTTCGACTTCTTCTTTTGTGGATAATAAACCGACTACTATCATATTTTCAAACAATAATTTTATATTAATAAGTATATAATATTTGTTGTACAGTTATTGCCATATCAAACAAAAAAAGTATTTTATTCAGAACGAGCATATTTTGCAATTATAACGGTAAAACCTAATAAAATAGGTATAATCGCAATGTAATACACGAGTGGAATTTTCCTAAAAAAAAGAGTCAAATCATATCCATAAAAATAAAGCAATATAACACCAAGTAAAACAAAAGGCACGAGAAGTGCCAATATCAAAGGGACGGACTCCCTATTAACCAATCTACCACCTTCTCTCTTTTATTTAATAACTCAAACTAGTTTAAATATTTATGTTCATCCATCTTGATAAATGTATTTTTTTTAATCGTAATATATGTTCTTTTTTATAGGGCTATATTCTTCGTTTCCATTAAATATTTCTTCATGGTCACAATGTGTAAAAGATACTCTCATATCTCTTGGTTTATATTTTCCATTTAAAGTATCCCAGTATATCTCTATACCATTTTTATCGATTGCAAGAACAATACCTTCATACTTTGATTTCTGCCCGTATTTATCCTCATATGTTCTCATAACACGTTGGCCAAGTTTGAACGCATCATACAAAGATGGATGTTCTTCATTCTTCTCTCCTTTCCCTTTCATAATACCTACTCTCAACTAATAACATTTCAAATTCTTTTGATTAAAATATATAAACATATCCTGTGAAAGTATCTTGATTGTAAAAAAGAGCATATTGTAAATATTGCAAAAATATAAGATACAAAAGTTGTTTCACACTTAACGTGAGTTCGAATGAAAACAAGTAAAATTATGATATTTATAGCACTGATTTCTCTATTTTTATTGAGTTCAAATGTTCTATCTGAAGAAAACTCTAATACACTTTATGTGGATGATGGTGGAACTCAAGAGTATACTTCTATTCAAGATGCAGTAGATAACGCAAGTGATGGAGATACAGTATTTGTTTATAATGGGATTTATGAGGAAGGATCTTTTTTTATCAACAAATCAATTAACTTGATTGGTGAAGACAAAGAAAATACAATAATTCAGGGTACGTTGGCTCAAGAGCAATCCTATATAGTAAATATCATCTCAGATGATGTTGTATTGTCTGGATTTACAATTAGGAATAGTACACTTTTGGAGATCATCCCTTCAATACCTGAAGAGAATGATTCCTCAGAGATAATAATTAATGTAGGTGATGGAGTACGAATTTCATCAGATAATATTACAATTTTTGGAAATATCATAAAAGATAATGGTGGTGACGGAATCGTTCTTTATTCTGGTCAAAACACAACAATCGTGGCTAATACACTTTCCAATAACTCTCAAGCAATTTACTTAAAACACTGCTCGAATACTTTTGTAGTAAATAATTCAATTGAAGATAATAAATTAGGAGTCATATTTTTAAATGATTCTTATGACAACATCTTTTATCATAACAATTTCATAAATAGTGGCCTATATCATACATCAGATAATGGAAAAAATATTTTTTACAGTGAAGAACTCAAACAGGGTAACTACTGGGATGACTATAATTCAACAGATAAAAACAATGATGGAATTGGTGATACAGCATACAATATTTCAGTTACAACCCAAGATAAATATCCATTGATGAACCCTTATGAGGGTAGAATAATCATTAAAGATTTTTATGTTGATGAATTCTCAGTTCAAATGATGCTTGTAGTTGGTATGATCGCTACAATAATTTTTTGTATACCAATAGGTCTGTGGTGGCGAAAAAAATATTTTAGGTAGTTTTAATAGTACCTAACACTGGTTCATAAATAAGACCCTTGTCCATAAGAGAGGTTAATGCTTCTTCGATTGTATCTTTGTCCAGTCCTTGTTTTTCACAATTTTCCGTGATTGTATCCCATGCAGCGCCATCATCTCCTTCTTTTTCCTTGATTGTATTTAGTACCTTTTCTTCTATTTCTGCAAATTTTTTTTCAGATTCATCATCTTCTTTTTTCTGTTCATCATCTTTAGTTTCTACTGTTTTCTCATCTGTTTTTATTTCTTTCTGAGTCTCAGATTTTTTGGGTTTTACATCTGGAATGCCGTTTTTACCTGGTACAAGATACTGAAGTGATTCCTGTATAATTTTAACGTATTTGTTTAAATCAATGTCTTTGTAGTTTTTTAAAGCAGCTATGATTCCTTCTGATAAATCCCTGCTGAAACCAAGTTTTCTAAGTTCATACTCGTTTGATTCATCCATTTTCATTGCTTCAAGAACGGCTTCTATTCTATCCTTTGTATTTTTACATGTATCAAGTATCCATTTATCTCGAACATTTGCATCTACTTCCATTACTTTCTCAGGGCGAATAGAAACATAGATAGTATCTGAATCCTCAGGTTTGTAGGTTCTGACCTTGCCTACTACCGCGACAAATGCTGGAGCCTGAATATCTGAGAGTGCTTCGGTTACTTCCTGCTGGTATGAACCAGAATATAATGTAAATACACCTGTTGGATCAGATATATGTGCACGAACGAGATCCCCACCTTCAGATATGTTTTCTACATCAGTTAGAACTCCTATTACAAATACTCTGTTGACTTTGGCTCCAAGTGGTGTTATAACATATGAAGGAGCCATATCTCCTTCTCCTTTTATCTCTAATGTTGAATCATTGTATTCACCTGCAAAGACTCTCCATGCAGCTTCTCGTTTCATAAAATATCCTCCAGTGAATCAATAATTTTTTCAGCTTCATCAGATACATCTGTATCAACAAAACCTGCATCATTTACGATAATGTTTGTTCCAAATTCATCACCAAGAGCATTTCCCTTAAGCATTATTTTTTTTGCAAAAAGCATTTTTTGCAGTTTTTCCTGCATTTCATCTTCTTTCATCTTTTTTGCTTCATCAAGTTTCATATCAAGAATCTTTTCAGATAAATCACGGTTTATAACACAACTAACCGCTCCTGTACCATCATCTACTACAAGCTTTAGACGCATATCTGGTTTTCCTTCTACAGTATCATGTATGCTGCACCGTCCATCATTTAAAACACGGTTGCACTCCGGACAACGCATTACAAAACCAGAACCAGCACGTATATCGATTATAGTGCCTTCTACTTCTACACCAAGTGCACCACGTTTTTCCACCAGCTCATGCAGGGGCATACGATTTACTTCTATATCTTTTTTTGCGATCTCTTTTTTCTCCAGTTTTTCAACCTTTGCATTTGAATCAAATGTTAGCTGAGGGATCCCCTTCCAGGTTTTTACGTATCCACCTGAGATTCTAAGTACATCATCTTTTTTGATTTTAAAATCATGCCAGCTTGTAAACTGTGCTTTCCCTGTCTCATCACCTATTGTTCCTGAGAAAACATTTTTCTTTTCACCACTTACCTCTACTTCTCTTTTGTTTATATCAAGAATCCTTGCTTTTACATCAACATGTCCCATACCTGAATGAAGTTTGTCTACTGTTACTTCTTTTGGTTCAAAAGCATTCTTTGGAAGCCTTTTTTTATCAGTTTTTTCAACATGGACTCTATCTCCAAGGTTTAGTTGAACAGCACCCTGCCATTCTTTAGTATAAGCGTTCTGTATCTCTATTACATCACCTTTTTCAACCCCAATCTCTGTCCAGGATGTAAAAGGAACAGTCCCGCTTTCATCACCAATTATTCCAAAAAAAATCTTTTTGTTCTCACCTTTAACCGTGATTTCCTTAGGATTAATTGCGATTACATGACCTAAAAGCTTTACACTATACTGGTTAGGCTCTAGATCAGATATAAGTATTCTTTCTTCAGAAGATGATGTAGCACCAGTAAACACAGTGTCTCCACCATATTTTTTAACAAGTGTCTGTTTAGCCTGTTCAATAGGCACACCATATTCCATAAATTTTTCAAATTCTTTTTCAAGTTCTTGTCGGGAAACATTTTTTTTGTTTTCCTCATCAAGAATGTTTATGATTTCATCTACATTAGATTTAGTATCAGATGTCACAAATGTAACCTCCCAAAAGATGCATCAGGTTTGTGATATATCAATCTATCCTTATTTTCCTTAGTAAAGACCAGTGATTTTTCCTTTCCAATCAATATCAATATTTTCTGATATTGGTTTTTTCGGTAGGCCAGGCATGGTTGTAATTTTACCGGTCATTGGAACTAAAAACCCTGCTCCTGCTGAAAAACGTATTTCTCGTACTGTTATTTTAAAGCCTTCAGGTTTGCCTAAAAGCTTTGAATCATCAGATAGTGAGTACTGTGTTTTTGCAATACAAACAGGTAATTTATCAAGTCCTATTTTTTCACAGAGTTTAATATCATTTTCTGCGTTAACACTATATACCACTCTATCGGCACCATATATTTTTTTTGCGATAATCTGTATTTTTTCTTTTACAGATAGTTTTTCATCATATAAAACCTCAAAATTAGATGGATTATTATGTATCAAGCTCACTAGTTTACCTGCAAGCTCAATTCCACCTTCTCCACCCTGGCTCCAGATATCTGCGACAGAAAAAATAATTTTTTTGGATTTACAGAAATTCTCAACGATTTGTATTTCTTCTTCTTTGTCATCTGTGAAATGATTCAGAGCAACAATTACTGGAATCTTGAATTGTGAGATATTATTCAAGTGTTTCTCAAGGTTTACAAGACCTTTTTTAACATTTCCATTCCCGTGTCTTTTAAGAGCGCGGATGCTGACAAGCATTACTGCTGCATCAGGTTTTAATTTACCGGTTCTACATACAATGTTGAAGAATTTTTCAGCACCAAGCTCTGAGCCAAAACCAGCCTCAGTTATGACATAATCAGATAGTTTTAATGCCATGTTCGTGGCAATTAGGCTGCTTGTACCATGTGCTATATTTGCAAAAGGACCGCCATGTACAAAGGCTGGTACTCCCTCCAGAGTTTGAACTAGGTTTGGTTTTATCGCGTCTTTTAGTAGGACCGCCATTGCACCTACTGCTTTTAGATCCTTTGCATAAATCGGTTTGTTATCATAAGTATAAGCAACTATAATTCGGCTCAACCGTTTTTTTAAATCCTCTAAATCCTTGGATAAACACAAAATTGCCATTATCTCAGAGGCAGGTGTTATTGCAAATTCTTCTTCATGGGGGACACCGTCATAAGGACCGCCTAGTCCCACTACTACTTTTCTAAGCGCTCTATCACTTATATCCATCACTCGTGGCCATACAATGTATCTTGGATCGATATGAAATTCATCTCCATAATGGATATGGTTGTCAAGTAGACTTGCAAGAAGATTATGGGCACTAGTGATTGCATGCATATCTCCTGTAAAATGAAGGTTGATATCAGACATTGGGATTACTTGGGAATAACCTCCACCAGCAGCACCTCCTTTCATACCCATCGTGGGGCCTAGAGATGGCTCACGAATGCAGAGCATTGTTTTTTTGTTAAGTTTTGAAAGAGCCTGAGCAAGACCAATAGTAAGCGTGGTTTTACCTTCTCCTTCAGGATTAGGATTAATAGTTGTTACAAGAATTAGTTTTCCATCTTTGTTTTTGTTGATGCGCTCAAAAATCTTGGGATGAACCTTTGCCTTATGATTTCCCCAAGGAATCATTTCATCTTCATTTATTCCTATTTTTTTACCAATTGAGTATATATCTTGAATATCTGCTTCTCTTGCAATCTCAATGTCAGATTTCATAATTATAAAAGTAAAGAATGTAAGATGTACTTAAAGGATTTGTAAAAAAATTGTTAATTATGATTTTCTTCTCTGCACATATTTTACATACAAAAATTATCTGAAAGAAAATATCTTAATTTGATCGGTGTCTCTTCCGCCATTTTTATCACATACCTCCGCTTTTATCTCATGAAAACCAAAACCAACATTGTCCAAAATATATATAAACGGTTTCTTACTAGTATTAAAAACCTCTTTATCATCGTAATAAAAACATACATAGTCTACATTATAAACACCAGGTCTTACTTCAGCGTAAACATCTACATTATCAAAGATCCTAGTTATCCTAAAAGGCAAAATTGTAAACTTAGGTAAAGTTAAATCTTTTTTTAACAAATCTTTATCATAAATTTTTCCTTTCTTTGGAGAAACAATTCTGATATTAGGTTGACCCAAAACTTCAATATCTGCAAATCTAACTATACCACTAATAATCAACTTGGTCATATTGGTAAGATAACTAAAATTAATATGTTCAATAGTGTCATTAGCAGTATGGTAATATTTTTTATTTGTTTCCTGTTGCCAAAAAGAAACACATTCATAACCATATTTAACGAAATTAAAATAGTCACCATGGCCAATAATAGCATCCTGGCTTAATTCAAAGAAAGATATGTTCTCAAAACCAATATCGTATACTTTGTTTAAAGATTCAATATCTTTACTCATCCACCTTGCACCATTTGTATAACCTAAACGAAATTCTTTTCCTCCATTACTGGAATTTGCATAACCTATCATATCGGCATTAATTGAAACTAGAACATCTTCTTCAGAGTCATGTAAATATTTAACATATGATCTACTACCACGGAGGCCAATTTCTTCTCCTGAAAAAGCAACAAATTTTATCGTCCTATCAAATTTATAATGGCTTAAGGTATATGCTGCTGTAAGCATAGCAGTTATTCCAGATCCATCATCATTAGCACCTGGAGATACACGGACTGTATCATAATGAGCAGAAAAAATAATACAAGGTTTATCCGGATAACGCCCGGGTAATGTAGCCTCAATATTCTCGCCATTGAAAAAACGAATTTTAAAAAAAGACCTTAAATTCCAAATAGCTTCATAGGAACTCCAATTATATGATTTAACTTTCAAACCCATCATCTTAAATTGATTTTTTAAAAAAACTGCAGTTTTTCTACAACCATATGTCCCAGTTAACTTTGGACCGATTTCTACGAAACTATTCAAAAAATCCTCAATCAAGGATCTATTAGCCTTATTGATGATTTCACATATCTTCAAATCTTTTTCATTAACAAAAGACTCAGACTCAAAAACCTTTTCTAACTGTAAAAAAGTTGATGTAGAAGACACAGGTACAACAAATAAAAACACAACAAGAAAAACCAAAATCTTAAATTTAAACATGTCTAATGTTCCACCCTGTAATTTAAATAAATCTATACATTGAACTTTTCAGAAAAACTGAATTCTTTATACCTACTTAAACATGGTTTAAAATTAGTAAAATGAATCGTCAATTTTTTTGGTTCAATAATCAAAGATTTGATAGTAAAACCAGGGTAACGTATATCACTATGACAACAAATATCCCAAGAATCAGGTTCATTTTGTTTAAAACCACCTCCATGATCTCTACATAACATCTTGCAAGTATCAAGAGTTATATTGCCATGGTTCTCAACTAAAATTTCTTTAGCCCGCTCACATCTATGCTTGGATGATAAAGCTTCATTAGGAAAAAGAGAGCCTGTTAAATTTGGATCCAGCCAAATATGGTGATTAGTATGCCATAAAATACTATCAGGGCCGCCCGTAATTTCGGTAGAATTACTAAAAGTAAAAGCAGAATAAGTATTGGTAATTTCAACACCCATAATGTTTCCATGACTGTCTGCCCATAAATCGCTGTTAAACAACTTAGTAGAAGGTTTCAGATTTCCCTTATAAAAATCTACCACATCGTATACATCATCACATGACATAAAAATCATAGGCCACCAAAACCAAAGAGGAATACCAGATCCCTTATCTGCGGGTGTTTCATTCCTAGTTTTTTTAGCAATATCGGTACCCAACAAAGACAAACCTTTTTCATTCATCAATGGTTTCTCAGCAATAATAGGGATGCCAAGTATAACATACGAATACTCGAAATTTTTGTATTTTTTAACCCAAAGATGAGGAATCCATAACTTGGAAAATAATAACCTAAAATAAAAAGACTTAAACTCATGTCTATATAAATCCATATTCTGAGTAAGAAATGTTTCATTATTTTTTGTGGCATTACCTGTAGAAGCAGTTACTGTACAACCATGGCGTAGAAAAGGTTGTAAAGACTTTTTTAGAGATGCTATTCTTTCAACGGAGATGCCTATAGCATCAGAAAGCCCTTTAATTTCCTGGTAAATTTGCGGGCAACTATTTTTTAAAAAAATAACATGATTAGTAAGCTCTGCATCATCATTTGTATTCTCTTTTCTAAAAAGTTTTGTAAAAAAGTTTATTGATTTATACATAAAACCATATTTGCGACCAATATTAAAACCAAAATTATAATGACTGTTGCCTTCAACACATACAATATCTGTCGAATGCTCTTTTTCTAATTTAAAAAGATCTTTATTTTTGAAAATATTTGTTTTGACAGAAAAAGCATTTGTGATAGGTGTAAAAATCATTAAAAACAAGAGCAATACAAGCACACTATTACTATATACTTTTATCATATCCATAGTATAATAAGTTCCTTTAATATTATTTAATATTTGTGGTAAATTCCTCGTAAAACATAAATAAATACAACTATCCAATCAATTAAGCGCTATCAAATTACAATATTTTTTATAAATCATCTATATTTACAACTCTCTCAATTATCTACTTATTTTATCTTAATGTGGGCTAATAAAAAAAATCAGTGAAATAAAACTAAGTTTATTTAATTGAAAAAAACATAATGTTTTATCCTAAATTTTATTGTCAGCTATTTTTAAAACTTCCTCGGTTTTATCTTTGGTTGTTTTTTCTAAACTGTCAAGTTCTGATGAAAGTTTTTTTACAAAAGCTTCATCTTTTATCGATCCAAGATTAATTTTTACATTGAGTATTGCACCAATTACTCCTGATTGAGCCATAAGTGCTGATACTGCTGCGTCAGTTACAGAGTTTGTGTTTCCCTTTTCTGCTACAGTTTTTGCAACATCAAGTATTTCTGCACATGTCCTTGCTGTATCAAGTGGCACCTGCGCTGCTTTTTTGTATCCTTTTTGTATTGCGCCACTTCGTTTTTTCTTCTGTTCATCTGTTTCCTTTGGCATTTTAAATGCTTTCATGACATCGTTGAATGCATTTGTATCCTCGTCAATTAGTTCTTCCAGTTTTTTTCTAAGTTTTTCACTTTGTTTTAAAACTTTTTTGATGTCATCTTGAGCATCTGCATATTTTTCTTTTCCAATCGTAAGATTGCAGACCATGGAGCTAAGTGCAGCACCTAGGCTTCCTGAGAGTGCTGCAACACTTCCACCGCCAGGAGCTGGACTGTTTGATGCAAGCTCTGATAGAAAGTTTGCAACTTTCATTGATGCAAGCTCCCCACTTTCTTGTATCATGTATTCTATTACTTTTTCCTCAGGTTTGAATTGATATAAATCAGACAATCCTAGTTTTTCAATTGCAAGATTAACTAACTCATTTTCATCTGTAGTTTTTATTCCTTCTTTTTTAGCATAAAACCTACCTGCCATCAGTAATGATTCAACTGGTACTAGTCCTACTATTTCACTTCCGGTTGCTTTTGCACCAAGTTTATTTGCTTCTTCTTTTACTGCTTCAAAGACATCATGCAGATTTACTTCTTTGTAATTTAGAAGATTCATTGATACTTGCGCAATGTTTTCATCGTACATCATGCCGCCTGCTTGTACACCTTTAAATCTGCCGGCTATGCGCTCTGCTTTTCCATTAGCTCCTATTATTTTGTTTCCATCTTTATCTTTTTTTACAACACCGCTGGTCCTTATTTTTCCGGCTATTTTTGATGCTATTGATTTATCGTTTGTATCAAGATTTATGTTGTATGCAAGAAGAA
>CAZQEU010000044.1:0-13717 GCA_964592335.1 uncultured Thermoplasmatales archaeon | reverse complement strand
CCACCACGAATAAGACTGGGGTAGTCATTCATCTGAAATACTTCACGTTTTAAATCAGCAAAAAAATTAGCAGCAACAAGTCCTGCTTTTTTTGTACCTTGACCTGCTTTTCCACCTATTATATAGGTAAAGACATCTTTTTTCATAATTCTATCTCTTTTATAATGCTGCGGTCCAACCACCATCAATAACAATAGAATGTCCAGTTACATAATCAGAAGCCTTTGATGCAAGATAAATAACTGTTCCAACAAGCTCTTCAGGCTTTGCATATCTATTCAAAGGCACATTATTCTCAATATTTTTCATAAACTGTTTGTCTTTTAGATAATCCTTTGTCATATCAGTTGCAAAAACTCCTGGGCATATTGCATTAACATTAATTTTATGTTTACCCCATTCAGCAGCCAAAGTCTGTGTCAAAGAAATAACACCTGCTTTACTAGCACTATATGGCACAGAAGAGGCGTATCCTGCTAGACCTGCTATACTTGAAATATTAATTATTCTACCACCAAATTTCTGCTTCATCATTTCCCGGCCAACAGCTTGGGCGCAAAGAAATTGACCAGTAAGATTTACTTCAATTACTTTATCCCAATCTTCCTTGTTCAATACCTCAGCATTACCAGTTCGAAGAATACCTGCGTTATTTACAAGAATATCAATACTTCCAAATTTTTCTTTAACTTCCTTTACCATTGCTTCAACATCAGATTTATTACTAACATCGACTTCTAATCCAAAAGACTCGCGATGTAGTTCCTTAATTTCTTTAACTGTTGTTTTTGTATCTAAAACATCAGTGACTACAACATCAGCACCAGCTTTTGCAAGACCAATTGCCATTGCTTTGCCAAGGCCTCGGCTAGCACCAGTTACAATAGCAGTTTTCCCTCCTAAATCAAATAAATCATCTTTCATTTTCTGATCAACCTATTGATTATTTTACACCTATTTGTTTTGAAGATTGCCATAGACCATGAATATTACACAAAGCTAATGCAAGAATTGTTCCTGGTTTACTAGTTTTAAAACTTGTTGTTACAGCATGATGAGTATAAACAGTGCTTTCATTTGGACCATCGACACTTTCACCATGGGCATTAAACTCATATCGACCAACATGATACGGGAATTTCTCGCCATCAGGATGAAAATATAGATCTATCCAACGAATGTGATGCTCAGTAGTATTAGGATGAGATATCTCTTTACCAAGACCTACTTTTACATCAAACATTTCATCTTTTGATACTTCATCTGCACAATCAATAACCGGAACATGTTTTTCTTTCTTCCAATCAGCCTCTTGTATTAAACTTCCTATTTTTTCTTTCATTTTTGTTTCCATAAATTTCTCACCTCCAAATTTTTATTTTAATTTCTTTAAACTTGTTTGAATAAAAGCTGGTAAATCTCGAGGACTACGACTACTAACAAGATTACCATCTTCTACAACTTCATTATCAACAAATTCTGCCCCTGCATTTTTAATATCCTGAATAATAGATTTCCAACCTGTAACCCTTCGACCTTTGAGAACATCAGCAGAAATCAACAACTGTGGACCATGACAGATAGAAAACACAGGTTTGCCAGTAGCCATAAAATCTTTAACAAACTCTACTGCTTCGTCATGAGATCTAAGCTTATCAGGTGAATAACCACCAGGGATTAACAACGCATCAAAATCATTAATTGATACATCCTTAATTGCTGCATCAATTGTTACTTTTGTTTCCTCGTTTTTTCCCTTTACAGTTTTCCCTTTTTTTAAACCAACATGGGTAAGATTATGGCCTGCAGTTGTGAAACTGTAAGCAGGTTCTGAATACTCAGAATCTTCGAACAAATCATCAATAATTATTGCAATATTTTTCAAAACCTTTAACCTCCTTTTTTATCCTACAAGCTCCTCAACTTCTTTTTTCCCTTCTTCCATCTCTTCAACAAGCTCATCATCAAGTCTTAAAAGAATTGTTTGAAACTCTCCAACATGCTCTTTTTCTTCTTTTGCAACATCAAGCATTACTTTTTTAATATCCTTGCTTTTTGCAAGAGCAGCCATTTGTTCATAAAGATTAATTGCATCATATTCTGCAATTATTCCAGCTCTAAGAATTTCTTTGTCGATATTACTAGCCTCAATATCTTCTAATTTAATTGGTATTTTAGATAACATTTTCTTTCACCTCTTTTTTTTATACTAAACCATGTACAGTATCAACACATTCATCACAGATCTGCTTTGTTTCCCCTTTAACTTCTACATCATGAAGATCACCAAGACCAAACTCTTCACCACAAACACAACACAAATTCCAAGTCTCATTAGGAGAACCTCTAATTGGACAACTTCTCTCATGAGACCTAACTTTAGCACCATCTTTTCTTGTATATTCTTCCACTATGATGTGTTTTCTTCCATCTTTACATTTTTTCATAATTGTTCTACTTCCCAAATTCATAATTTCTTAAATTGGCTCTTATCAGCACCACAAACAGGACAAACCCAATCATCTGGAATGCCCTCAAAAGCAGTACCTGGTTCTACACCATTATCTGGGTCTCCTTTCTCAGAATCGTAAATATAACCACAAACTAAACATTTCCATTTAGCCATACATACCAAATCCAAACATATTTTACCGAACTATCATCACAGTTGCATCTGAATGATGTAAAACTTTCTCTGAAACACTACCAATCAAAATTCTACCGATAGTAGAATGACCTTTACTGCCCATCACAATTAAATCATTTTTATTAGCAAATTTAATAATCTCATCGTCAGGAGTACCCTCAGCAAGTTCTTTTTTTACTTTAACACCCATATCAGAACCCATCTTTTCAATATCATTAAGAATAGATTCTCCATGTTTTTTCATAGAACCAGCAATATCTCCCATATATGCAGTATGCGGAGTAGGGACTGCAGTAGCAGGAACATGAACAACATGTATTGCTGATACATCAATATCAGTTTCTTTTGCTAACGAAAAAGCCTTCTTTGCAGCCTTTTTAGATGCATCAGATCCATCAACTGCAAGCACAATTTTCTTAAATTCTTTAGATTTTGCCATATTTTTCACAACCTATTTCGCAACCAATCTCAGCAGGATATAAAACCATGACTCAAAAACAATTTAAAAATAGTTAAAAAATAAATCACTTACATTGTTTTGTAACGCTCTCTTTTTTACACACCGTATATATTGAAACTATCGTATGAGAAATCAAAACTAAACCAAGAAATACCCAAAAGAAAATCCATCCTAACTCTTTATCAAGCCCTGCATTATCATTAAAAGCACCAAGTACAGTAAAAAATATCATTAACACGCCAACCATCGCAGGAATAAAACAAAAACATACATCTTTAACTTTTAATCTCATCTTCTAAACGCCCCCAAGCCTCATCCCACCAATCACCTTCTTTAACAGTTGAAATAAAACAATCCAGACAAACTCCCTTAGTTCTTTCTTCGTCTTTAACGCCTTTAACTTCAAGGGTACATGATAAATCTCTATTACACAGATTACACTGATCAGAAAGATTTTTATCTAATTTTTTAGGATTAGATTTAATAATATCATCTAAATCTTCAGTTTGTAACAAAAAAATATCCTTATACAGTACATGTAATAAATTTACTAACACCCATCTGTTGTTAAAAATATCGGATTTTTTTACAAGCTTGTTAGCATAATCTTCAAGAATGCAAGTCGCTTCATTTATTGTTCTAGCAGCAAAAGCAGGTAGATCTTCTGCTGGAGCTTCATATATCTCCTCCACAATGGGTTTTTCCTCGTTCATTATTCATCAACTTTTATAAATTTTTTTAGGCATTGTAGAGCCACCATGGAGGAATGTATTCCATGATGGTATGGGGATGGGATGCGAACAAAACAAGGATTCGCCCAAAAGGCTCTACAACTCCTCTATTCGTATCAAATTTAAATCTAGAAATATATAAAAGGATAACTCAAAAATGGTTCAAATTTAAATAAAAAACAGTTTATATTCTGTTTCACAAGTTGAAATCATAAAACTTATATAATTGTAAGTTGTGTAAAAGCAAGATGATATCTGTTGAAATGGCAAATTTCATCGCATTTATAGTGTTCTTAGTATGTGTCTTAGCTTATGCTATTAAACTTAAACTAGGTATGAAAAAACCAGCTACAACAAAACGAGGGATGCTAAATATTTTTTATCAATTATGGGTAAATAGCATGGCTGAATCAAAAAATAAAATAGAAGCAATACAGACCCTCAGAAATCTAATAATGGCAGTAACATTTCTTTCATCAACAATGCTCATTTTACTTGGGTTACTAGTTCAATCATTTTCCAACGGAATTGATGAATTATTAATTAATTTTTCAACAATTTCTTCTACATCATTAGTTCAATATAAGATGCTAATATTTTTTGCAGTTTTGGTTTTCTCTTTAATTATGTTCTTACTCTCCCTAAGACAACTGGTAAGATTTTCAATACTTATTGGAGTTCCTACACCTGAAATTGAAAAGACAGGCTCAAAAGAAATACATAAAAAAGATAAAGAAACTTGTACCTTAGATGCTAAGTCAATACAATCAGAAGTATTTTTGAAAGCAATGAACAGATTTACCTATGGAATGCGAGGAATCTATTATGTTGTTGCAATTATTTTATGGTTTATTAGTGCCTATGCATTTATGATAGCAACAGTGATAATAACAATATTATTAATTCAATACCATGACATTAGACAACCTTGTGGTGAAGAAACACCGATTTAAAATTTTTATTTAAGAATAGTAACAATACACATAGAATCTTTACAGACTTCATCGCTTACAGAACCGGATAGGCGTTTATCAATCTTTGATTTATCAGATTTGTGAACAACGATGTGAGATGGTTTATGTTTTTTTGCTTCTTTTAGAATAATTTCTGAGGCCTTTCCTTTTCTTTCTATTTTTTCACAACCAATATCTAGTTTTTCACAGATTTTTAAAATCTCATTGGCATATCTTGAAGCTCTAACTGTTTTATCCTCATCTAATTTATTTTCAAAATCTTTAACATCTCTAGAACCTAGATAACTTTCTATGTTAGCACTTGGTTTTTTCGCTTCAGTAATACTTAAAACATATACTTTTTCTATATTCCGCTTTTTCAGAAGATATTCCACTGAATCAAGTGAATCCTTTAAATATGGCCTCCTGTAACATGCAATAAGTACTGTTTTACCAGAATCCCTATGCGTCTTATTTTTATCTTTTATATTATTCATTTTACCACAATCCTAAAATCTTCCACCAACCAAGACCTATAGTCATAAACAAACCAATTCCTATTAAATTGAGAGCTAAACCAGGTTTTAAAAAATCCCTAGTACTTAACAGCCCAGTATCATAAACCATCGCAGAACCAGGAGTTCCTATAATAAACATAAAAGCAAAAGCAGAAGGCAAAGCCACAACATACATACCCATTTTTGCAGACAATCCTATACTTAAAAAAACTGTTAGAACAATAGGAAGAATAGTGCCTGTTGCAGCAGCATTACTCATTACTTCAGATAAAAAAATAGTAAGAACCACTATACTAAATATCAATAAATAAGGATGAAAAGCAAATAAATTAATAATATTTTGAGCAATAAAAGATGCAGCACCTGTTTTAGTAAGAGCAAATGCTAATGTTATCGCACCACCATATAGAAAAATAATTCCCCATGGAATCTTACTCTCTACATCCTCCCAAGTCAAAGTCTTAGTAACACCTAAGAGTGCAGCAATTAATACTGCAACAGTTGCCATCCCTACTAGACTACCAAAAACTGCCCAAAGAATAAAAGCCAAAATTAAAAAGAAAAGAGCCTTTTTTTCACCAAAAGAAAAACCACCCATTTCTTTTACTTCTTTTGAAAGAAAACTTTTCATATCCTTCATATTAATTTTTTCCAAAGGATACACTTTACGCATAACAAAATACACAAAAACAATCATAACCAGAACAAGAGGTATTGCTGCAACAAACCAATTTACAAAACTAACAGTATCACCCGTCGCTTGATTATACAAAGAAATTGCAAGTGGATTTCTAGCACCACCTAAAAGGGTTCCCATACTACCTACTGATGAAGCATATGCAACAGAAAGAAGAATAGATTTAGAAAAATTAGTCTCTGTGATATCATTTTTACTTGATCGCAGTATACTTAAAACAATTGGAATCAATACTGCAACAACACCATGAGCGGGCATAGTCATAGAAAGTAAAGCACTAATCAAAATAATACCAAATAAAAAATAAGAAGGAGAAGAACCAAATCTTTTCAAAAAACTTAGTGCAATTCTTTTATCTAAGTTATGCTTACTAATTGCAAATGCAAGTATTATAGCACCGATAAGAAAGAAAATAGTAGATGAAGCAATACCTTGAAACGCATTTTCTGGAGTAAAAACACCTGTTGCAACCAATAATACAGCTATGAAAAAAAATATTACAGGAAATGAAACAGGTCTAGTAATCCATAATATTATTATAAAAGCAAAAATAGCTAAAGTTCTCTGCCCAAGAACACTTAATCCTTCAGGATTTGGAATTAACACTATAATTAAAAAAATTATACTTGCTAAAGCTATGTATATCCATCTTTTATTTATTTTTGGTAACATGATCCCGCTACTTACTTAAACAAATTTAATTAGATCTGTGGCCGTCTTTTATCTTGCTATCTCTATCTTTTTTTATTTCAATTTTTCTACCAGCTTGTTCCATAACCACTTTTTTCTTAGGAATAGTTATCTTTAAAATGCCATCTTTTAAGAATGCTTCTGCATCATCAACATTAACCTCATCTGAAAAAGAAACAGATCTAACCAGAGTAGTATGTTCTTTTTCATCTTTAGAAAACTCTTTGTTTTTTGGTAATTTTAAATTTCCACGTATAGCCATATCTTTTGAGGTGATTTGAACATCTATATCTTTTTTTAAAACATCAGGCATTGCAGCTAAAATTTGATATTTTCCCTCTGATTCTTTTAATTCAACTGGTATTTCTTTTGCTTTTCCACCAAACCAAAGTTCAGGCCATATATCTCGCCATCCAGGTTGCCTAATCCATGGTGAAGACCACGGGTCATCTAATACTATATTATCAAGATTATTAGGTTGCCTAAATGCAGACCAATAATCAGGTTTGTAACTATTTTCATTTCTTTTTTTAATGTTTACTTTTTTGCCCTCTTTCCTAGTCATTTTTTCACATCAATTTTATCTGACAATCATAACAGTTGCATCAGAATGATGCAAAACTTGCTCAGAAACACTGCCAATAAATATCTGATCAATAGCAGTTTTTCCTTTACTTCCCATCACGACAAGATCATCTTTATTCGCTTCCTTGATGATTTCATCATCAGGAGTCCCCTCTAAAATAACAGGTTGGATATTAACCTGTTTTTTTAAACCTCTCTTTTTTACTTGTTCTAAAATTTTCGCCCCTTCATCTCTGAGAATATTTTTCCACATTGTAGACACCTGATCTGGTGTTAAAACTCCTGAAAATGCGTTCATATCTATAACATAAATTGCTACAACAGGTAATCCAAGTTCTTTTCCAAGATTAATTGCTTTATCTATTGCTCTATCAGAAGCCTTAGAACCCTCTACAGGTGCAATAATTCGTTTAAAATCTTTATACAATCATAAACCTCCTATACTCTTTTTATCTAACATTTTCAAAAAATAAGGAGATTAATCCTGAATTTTAACATTCAGCATTACAGATTCTCCCATTTCTTTTACTTTATCTTCTCTTATTACTAAGTCATCTCTGCCAATTCCTCTACCAATTACAAATGACAGTGGTTCATTAGTAGGTCCAATTCTTTTTATCTGTTTAACTTTACCAAGTTCTTTTCCAGCACTATCAACAACTTTTTTTCCAACAAATTCGTCAAGTGGGGTTATATTTAAAATTACACCTTCGTCACTTATAGTTTCAATGAAATTGTTTCCGATATAATGATCAAACTTGAATACGCCTTTGTCTACTCTTATACCTTCGATTGTTAGATTTTTCGGATCTATGTATAGACCGGCTACATCACCTATCTTTTCTCCATTTTTAGCAAGTACTTTTCTGCCTAGTACTGCAGTATCTGGAATTGTTGCAGATATTGGAAGACTAGTAGATCGAATTTCCATAGATTTATTCACCTCCTTTCACTTCTTTCTTTTTTCAATATTTATGATTATATTAAACCATAACTAAAAAACGATTCAAATATGATTTAAAAACAATTATTTTAAATTTTTTTCATTTTTGAGTTAATACTTTTTTTCGTCATAAAGACTAATTAGCTATATTTGAACTAAAATTCATTTAAATTTAAAATAACCTTAAGTATCATTTTAAACGTGGAAAATAAGAAAACATGAATAGAAAAAAATACGTTGATATTAAAAGCTGGAGTTGGAGATTAATAATTAGTTTATCTATTATTGATATTTTCTTAATTTTTATAAATTATACTTTTAATTATAATATAGATATTGTAACTAAATTATATCTTTTTATGTTAATAATTTCACTATCCTCTGCTTTGTTTATTTTATTAATTGTAGAATTTTTTAGATTAAAGCTAACTGCATTACTTTTTTTAATGAAATATAAAAGAAAACCTAGAATATTTGAATTTGGATTCTTTTTCTTCTCTTTTCTAGCAACTTTTTTTACAATTTTTGCTGCAGGCTTACATAAAAACCCAGAAGCATTCTTTAATTATTTGCAAAACACATGGTATTTCATGTCATTTTATGGTGTTGCTTTTGCTTGTGGTTGGTATCATTATATTTTGAGACTTGACTATTAAAAAGGAAGGATTCATATGTTTGAAGAATTTCTAGAGCCATCAAAAATTATAATCGGAAAAAAATCTGCTGATCCTACTGAAACTAGACTAAGCGATATTATTTCATTAGGAATAAATAAAAAAGCAGATATTGGAATTGTTGGTATTCCTTTTGATTTAGGTGTAGAATTTAGTAAGGGCCGATCTGGAGCTCGTAAAGCCCCAGATAAAATCAGGGCAGAAATAAATAGATATGGTACTGCTTTTAATATAGATTATTTAACTGATATTTCAGATCTTAATGTATCTGATTTTGGAAATATCATAGTAAAAAATAACGACGTTAGTGAAACTTATAGACGTATCAGGACTGTAATAAATGAAATGGTAAAATCAGAAATTATCCCAATAGTTTTAGGAGGTGGACATGATATAACTTATCCATGTATCGAAGGTTTTTCTAAGTATTTTAAAAAAATAGGTGGAGTAAATATTGATGTTCATTTTGATGTAAGAGAACAAATCGGAAAAAATATTTCCAGCGGAATGGTTTTTAGAAAAATATTGGAAGATATCGATGGTCATCCTCTAAAAGGTAAAAACTTTGTTGAAATAGGTGCAGACGGTAATGTAAATTCAAAAAAATATTTGGAATATTTAAAAAAGAAAAATGTAACAATTTATCCTATTAAACTTATTAGGGACTCAATTAAAGGAACAGATGATATAGAACATTTTATGGATAATGCTTTCAAAATTACTGGGATAGAAACAGATGCGGTTTTTGCAAGTTTAGATATTGATAGTGTTTCATCTGAAGCAGCACCTGGCTGTAGTTTTATCAACCCCAATGGCTTTACAACAGATGAGATATCTAGGATAGCGCATTCAATTGGATTTAACAAACAGGTTAGATATTTTGACATTGTTGAAGTCAATCCAAAATATGATGTTGATAACAGAACAACAAGACTTTGTGCAAGGTTGATATGTTGTTTTTTAACTGGTTTTAAGCAGAGAATAGAAAAACAAGGAGGATAATTAGAAATATGAGTTGGTTTAAAGAATGGCTTGAAAAAAGAAAGATTAAGAAATATATGAAAAAAACACCAGAAGAAGAATATGAAATTTATAGAAGAAGGTTATTACGTGGAGAATCTGAGGAATCAGCTCGTGCAGGTCTTAAACATATAAAAAAGAAAAAATAATTTTTATTTATTAATTAAAGTAGAGTTACAAATTGGGCATTGTATACTTGTGCAAGATTCATTTAATTTTTTAAAAGTTTCATGTCCACATTTTGGACATGCGCAGATATTTGTTTCTGTTATACTCTTTCTAAAACCCCGATGTGGTTCTAAACTTACTTTATTTGTATCCATTTTTTAATCCTCAGATAAACTGACATTTACTTAATTTTCAACTTCAAATGATAATTTTACCTCAGATCTATAATTTGTAATTTTATTATTTTCTATTTTAGCTGTAAATCTTTCTATTTCTGCATATTTAATATTTTTAACAGTTTTTGATGCTTCATCAACAGCTTTTTTAACTGAATCTGAAAAACTATTATTTGATTCACCAACTATATTAATAACTTTATAGACTGTCATTATTTTAATCACCTCCATTATTTTTTAATCAAATCCAATTTTTTGCTTTCTCTATTTTTAAAATTATTCATCAAATGAACCTCAAATATAAATTTTGAAAGATGGGAATCTTTAGAAGAAATAAGAAAATTTATTTCTTCATTAAGATTTTCACCTCCACTCATCTTTCGTTTTCTATTATCAAAGAAATTAGTAATAGTCTTTACTGAAAAATAATTAAACAATAATTAAAAAACATATAAACAGATTAAAGTGAACCGCCTATTAGAATTCAGATATTATTCTATAAACATTTCAATTTTTGTAACAATTATGTTGGGTCATGTTCATCGCTAATTTCACCAAAAATCTCCTCAACTAAATCCTCCATACTAATCAGCCCAATTGTTTTACCATTTTTATCCTTTAACACGGCAAGATGTGTCTTATAATCTCTCATTTTTCTAAATACATCATCTGCTTTCATACTAGGATTTATTATTAAAACATCCCTCATAATTTCTTTTACTTTTTTAGATTTATTCTTAATATTTAACGAATCTTTGACATGGACCATGCCAACAACATTATCAAAATTCTTCTTATAAACAGGAAATCTTGAAAAACCTGTTTCAACAGATTTTTTAATAAGTTTTTCAATTTTATCATTTTGATGAATAAATTCTATCTTATATTTTGGTTTATCAACCTCATCTGCAATTGTTTCATCAAACTCAAAAACCTCATTTACCATAGCTCTTTCATCTTTTTCAATAGTTCCTTCGACCTCGCCAAGTCGCATCATAGCCATAACTTTTTCTTCAGTAACAAAATCCCCCTTTTTTTCAGGTTTTCCAAGAATATGAAGAAATCCATTTGAAATATATCTAACAAAAACAACAGCAGGATAAAAGATTTTAGTGAAAACAAAAATAGAGTTAGCAGACTTCAAAGCCCACTTTTCATTTTTCCTACCAAAAGCTTTCGGTGTCGATTCACTAAAAATTATAACCAAAACAAACATAATTGCAGTAGCAATACCAATACCATTATTACCAATAACAATCGCACTTATTACATCATCTGGTTTTTTTAATAAATTCTCTAAAACTTTTGCTCTTTTGTCCCCTTTTCTTGCCTTATCTACAATTAAAGCTCTATCAATTGATACCAAAGCCATTTCTGAACCTGAAAAAAAGGCAGAAATAAAAATCATAATAGCAATTATTGAAATACTTAATATTGTAAATATCATATAATCTTTTATTCACCCATTATGTTTAAAATTTTGCATATTAACATTTACTAGAATATCATTCTACCAAATTTTTGAAATCTTTCTCTTTAATAATTTTCAAGTCTAAATCTCTTGCTTCCTCTATTTTATTACCTGGATCTTTACCTAACACGACGTAATCAACCTTTTCACTAACACTTGAAGTTGCCTCTCCCCCCATTTTTTCAACCAGATCTTTTGCTTCACTTCTTGTATATTCTTTCAGCGCTCCAGTAAATACAAATCTTTTTCCTTCTAATTTACCTCCTCCTTTTTGAAATTTCATTTTTAATCCTTGTTTTTTCAATTGTTTTATTTCTCTTACATTCCTTTTTTCATCAAAAAAATTTACAATATTATCCGCAATCTCTTGACCTATTTCATCTATTTCTAGAAAATCAGATTTTTCTGCATTCATAATTTTATTAATACTTTTAAATTTCTCAACTAGTAATCTTGATACATGCTTACCCACTTCAGGAATGCCTAAACCATATAAAAAGCGAGTAAGATTTCTTTCTTTACTTTTTTTAATAGATTCAATTAAATTATTGATAGATTTAACTGCAAATCCTTCAATTTCATCTAAATCTTCTTTTTTTAATCTATAAAGATCACTGACTCTTTCAATTAATTTTTTATCAACTAAAGCATCAATTGTTTTCTCCGCAAGACCATCTATATCCATAGCATCCTTAGATGCAAAATGCTCAATACTCCGTTTTAATTGAGCCTTACAAGCAAGCCCATTCGCACAACGATAATATGCTCCTTCTTTTACAACCTTGCTATTACAAACAGGGCATTTTTTAGGCATAGAAAATTGTTTTTCATTACCTGTTCTTTTCTTTTTATTTACTTCTTTAACTTCGGGTATCACATCTCCAGCTCTAAAAATCTTAACCCAGTCATTAATTTTGATATCATTTTCTTTTATGTAATCTTCATTATGCAAGGTTGCCCTAGATATTGTAACACCTTGAACATCAACAGGTTTTAAAAGAGCAACAGGTGTTAAGGTGCCTCTACGGCCAACTTGAACTACAATATCTAAAATCTGAGTCTCTTCTTTTCGAGGAGGAAACTTATAAGCTAAAGCCCAGCGTGGTGAATTAGATCTAATTCCTAGTTTTTTTTGATATTCAAATTTATTTAATTTAATTACAATTCCATCTATTTCATATTCTAATTTTTCTCTTTTTTCCTCCATTTTATCATGATATTTTATTGCTTCATCTATATTTTTTATATGTTTATTCTCAGGATTTGTCTTCAAACCAAATTTATTAAGCACCTTTATTGCATCCCATTGATCATCTATATTAATATCATCTGTATCATAGTTCATTATCTCATAAAAAAATACATTAAGCGGGCGATCTGCGGTTTCTTTTGGATCTTTTCTTCTAAGGGAACCCGCTGCTGCATTACGTGGATTAGCCATAGCCTCTTTTCCTTGTTCCACCATTTTTTTGTTGTATTTTTCAAAATCCTTGATAAGCATAACTACTTCGCCTCTAACAGCTAATTTTTTGGGCACATCAACATCTTTTCTACGAAGTTTCAAAGGAACTGATTTAATTGTCTTTATGTTGTTAGTAACATTCTCTCCGGTTTCACCATCTCCTCTTGTAGATCCCTGAGTATATTCACCATTTTCATAAATAAGTTCGACACTTAACCCATCTAATTTTGGTTCAACTGTGTAATCTATTTCTTCTAAATTTAAATCTTTCTTTATTCGATTATCAAAATCTTTAACTTCTTCTTTATTGCCAGTATTTAGTGACAACATAAGTTTTACATGTTTTACTTCTTCAAATTCCTCAGCAGGTTTCGCACCAACTCTTTGAGTTGGTGAATCTTCTGTTATTAAATCTGGGTATTCATTTTCTAATTCTTCTAACCGCTTGACTAGTTTGTCATACTTTTGATCAGAAATCTCAGGTTCATTTTTGACATAATAAAGATAATCATGATGACGGAT
>CAZQEU010000043.1:0-13875 GCA_964592335.1 uncultured Thermoplasmatales archaeon | reverse complement strand
CTGCTTTTACTTCTCCATAATATTTAACAAGGTTTGTAACCTCAACTGCAACCATCTTATTCTCTCCTCAATAATATTTTTTTAACAGGTTTTTACAGCTGTTCCAAATGCTATTATTTCTGCGGCACTTGCCATTGTCTGGGCTGTTGCATAACGCATTCCAACCACAGCATCTGCACCTAGTTTTTCTGCATCAGCAATCATTCTTTGCATAGCAGTACGTCTTGCTTCTTCCATTAGCTCAGTATAACCCTTTGCTTCACCACCGATTAGGGTTCTACCTGCTGCTCTAAGGTCTTTTCCAAAGTGTTTTGTTTGAACGCAGCTTCCAAACACAACTCCTAGTACCTGTTTTACTTCTCTACCTGGAAGGTTTTCTGTAGTTGAAACCATCATAATTTTTATCCTCCTTAGCTATATTCAAATCCGCATTTAGCACATTTATAGTTTTTACCATCAAATCTTAGTTTTTCAGATCCACATTTAGGACATGTTCCAAGTACTCTTTCCTCTAATGCACGAAGACGTTTAAGTTCTTTTTCTGCAAGCTGGGAGAGGTTTATCCAAGAATTTTTTTTCCACCATTCCCAGACTTCATCATCAATTGTAATAGTTACTTTTTTCATATTTTTTCCTATTTTAGTTTAACAGCAGTACCATATGCAAGTATTTCAGCGGCAGCGCCCATTACTGCAGAGGTCATAAAACGTACGTTTATGACTGCATCTGCACCTAGTTTTTCTGCTTTTTGCTCCATTCGTTTTAGAGCTATTTCTCTTGCTTCCGAAAGCATTGCTGTGTATTCTTTTATTTCTCCACCTACTATGTTTCTAAAACCGGCTACCATATCTTTTCCCAGGTGTTTTGCTTGTATTGTATTTCCTCTTACTAGGCCTAATACTTCACTTACTTTTCTTCCGGGTATAAAATCTGTATTTGTCATTTTCATGGTTCAAAATCCTCCTTTGGTATTTCTTCTCTTCTTTTTTTCATGTCACTTTTTTGCTCATAAAAAACTGATATGAGCAATGCTACTGCTCCAATAAATATTGCTATTGCACCAAATATTATTGCAATAGGTACTGATGCAATATCAATATTTTGTAGAGCATGAAAAGCTGAATAGAGATATATTAAGATTATACCTCCTATCAACAGCGTAACTCCTACTGCTTGTGTTTTTTTAATCATATTTTATTACCTCTTTTATTTTATTATTAGTTTAACGTCATCAAACCATACTTGCCCTGTTCCTGTAAGTGCCAAAGCAACTGAAAGTTTATCTGTTTCATCTGGAATATATACAGATGCATTATACATTTGCCAGTCTTTTGTACCAGTAATATTATTTTTCGTCTGAGTTGTCCCGAAGCCTAAAAAATTATACTCTTTATCAAGACACTGTATAACCATGACCACATTCTCCGCATTTATTGTTTTAACCCAACCAGATAATTCAACGGTTCTTCCAACTGGAATATTTTGAATTCGTTGAAACCAATTGTTGCTTACTTGGTCATCATAAATATGGCTATTATTGATGCTAACACTTTTGTTTCTACTGTATTTTGTTTCATTATCCCAAGACATTTTTAATTTTTCAGCTGGTATAACGGCCTTGCTCCAATATTCTGGTTCATCACCTAGACCTTCCTCAAATCCAGAGTTCTGTAGGATATTATCTCCTGTTTCAAATTCAAAAGTGTTTGCATCTTCATCTATTGCTTTTGTTAATACTATTGTGAAACCTTCGTAGTAAAGATTTAGATTTGTACCATTCTTTGAGAATTCATACTCAAAAACTAAAAAAGAAGGTAAAACACTTATATCTGGGTTTGTAATATTGATTTTACCTTTTTCTATTTTATAATTTTCCCACAACAATCCTTGTGAAACACCATAATTTGTTGAATAAGTATTGTTCTTATAAAATGAAAAATATGTTGCATTATCTATACTACTCCCTGAGGATACTTCCCATGTTCCAATGAATGGATTTTCATTTTCTTTATCTTGAAAGGAGAAAAACAAACCAGCTGCAATAGCTGCGACAATTATCATTACCGTTAATAAGATTACAAGTTTTTTTGGCATAAGTACTTTTTTTCTTTTTCTTATTTGCAAAATAATCAAAAGTAAAATAACTGATATCAGCAAAGTAATTATTATTGCAAAAATGTAGAATATGATGTTACTATCCTCTGTATTACTGCTATAGTTATTTTCATCATCTTCCGTGTTTATTTCGCTCTCATAATAATAGTTATAACTTTTTTTGATAGATTCTAAATCATATTTTGTTGAGTATAGTTGGTCATAACACCAAATGAAAAAACCATCTCCGTTGGATTCTAATACACTTTTCATTGCGTTTATAATGTCGGTGTCATCATTTTTATAAGGCCCATAGATTTTTATATCTGCAATAACCGTTGCATTTGTAATCTCTTTTACATCATTGCATATTTTTCCTGAAAAGTCATCGTCAGTTACAGAATCAAGTGCTGTAAATGGACAAATTATATCGACTATTTTACCTAGCTGGGAGATATTTTGTGCAAGAATATTTGCATATTCATTAGAGTTTAAAACTAAACCAAATTTTAGATCAGGATAAAAAGATGACATGTCATTTTTCCATTCATTTATAAAACCTGCCAGCTCTTCCTTTTTCCAATTCAACCATTTATTATTTTCAGTTGTACCAATTTCAAAATCAACAGGGTTTTCAATGATTCCAGTGTGATTTTTGAACTTTTCCAAGCATGATGTGCAGTAACAAGCGTTAGATGAGTAATAAGGATTGTAAAGTATTATTCCATCTACAGAAGGATATTTTTCCAATAGTTTATGTGCCCAGTTAATAGACCATTTTCTGGATTTATTATTTGAAAAACAAATATTTCTACTATCAACTTCTCCAGTTTTACTTATCTGATGTTGAAGATGTTCATATTCTCCTTCTAGTGTTCTTGCTCTGTACATCAGCCAAGTAGGAATTTCTCTTTGTTTAGATTCATTGATAAAAATACTTACATCATCAAAATTTGTATGATTCCACGACCAGGTTATCCAACCAAAGTCTACTACCAGCATATTAATATTGCAATCATCAATAAAACTGATAATATCAGAAATTTCTGATTCATCTCCAACAATATCTGATCCAACAGCAATGCCCCTTATTTTTTTCAACTGTTGCAATTCGGAAATATTAACATTAAATTCCTCTAATAATGAAATATATTCTTCTAATATCCACCCAACTGTTACGTTTTTTATAGAATCCTCAATATCATATCCAGTTGATTCTTTGATAACGTTTCGTATTTCTTGATAGGATGTACAATTATTTGCTACAACATCAGAGATAAATTGATCGCCATATTTTTCAACAAGATCATAAATATAAACAAGAGATCCAACATAAAAAACTGACTTGTCTTCTGATTCAGGACCAGCATAATCCTTAAAGCTATTCCTATTTGAAAGATCTACTATCCTATATTTCTGACTAGATAAATCATTTAAATCATTTCTAACATAGTTCAACCAACTAGATTCATTCAATTTGTTAAGTTTTTCAGCGCATGTTAACTTAGCATATTCTCCAATGCCTTCAATAAACCAACCACCATAGGTAGGATCTACATTTCTTACTCTTAAAGTGGTATCCGCAATTTCATGGGGTAACAAATGATAAAGCATCCATACATTTATTGGGCTTTCAAAAGAAAGATTTGTTTCACCAATAATGGGCCAACATTGCACTTCATCTACATATGAAAACCATTTGCACTCGGTAACATATGGATCATTTACACTGTCACAAAAAACAAGTGAACAAGGATTAAGCTCATCGATGGAAAGATTCATGATTTCTGAACATATTTTATATTCTTCATAAATTATATCTAGACATTGCTCAGCAAGATCTTTCTGAACCAAAGAATCGGAAGTATAAAAAACTTCGATTAAGCCATTTTGCAATCTAGAAGTACCCACCTCTTCATGATTAACTTGTTTATAGGCTAAAACAGTTTGGGGATTAAATGGTGTGATGAATAGGATTAATAATAACGAAATAACTATTATTGATCTTTTTATTTTTTCTTTTGACATATCCCCCCGTCCAATACGTTTTAACACGTATTAGTACGTATATGTAAGTTATTGTATATTAATTTTTGCCTGAAATTGGCTTTGTCCTAAAAGTCTAATTTAAAAGTAAGTTTTAAGGCAAAGCTTGAAACTATTCACTTATCATTAGGAGACGTAAGATTGATAAGATAAGGTTTCAACACTTTTCTAACAACTGCCATCCAAAGAACTGCAACAAGGATAAACAAAATTGTAATATTCGTCCACTGGTTGATAACAAGACCCAGTGATATTCCTGCAGCAGGTGCATGCTCAGTGTTTGTAACGGTCATAATAAGAATTGATATACCAACCGCGAGTGCTCCAAAAAATATTAGGCTGGTAGAACCATTTAAAAACAAAACCTCCGCGGGATTGCTAGTTGATATAAAATAAAAAATAATTCCTACCAAAATACCAATAATATATCCTCCTATAAGACGCCTTGGATCAGATGAATACATATTAGGCATGGTAAACACGATAAAAGCACTAGCACCAAGTGCTGCAATTATCGCAGTTTCTGTTAAAACATTTAAGAAAATTAGTACTGCAAGGAGAGTAAATGTTGCAAGAAAGCACTGAAAAATATAATTTCCAAGATTGGTTTTTACTTTTTTATCTATTATTCTCATTTCTTAGCACTCATCCTATCTATAATCATTTCATCTACTTGTCTGCCAAAATCACCAGTCAGCTTATCAAATCTGCCACGCTTGATCAAACTTACTCCAATAAAAGCAATTATTACCCCGGCTATAGTATCGGCTGTTAGATTCTGCATCAATGCCATGTTTGTTTTAATATAATATGTACCTGTAATATTCAACCATTTCACAAACTCAAGGATTACACCAACAAACATGGTAAAAACAACGGTCATAAAAGCCATAGCGTATTTATCCATGATAAGGCCATCCCAGTAAACATCAAGGATGTAAATCATAGTAAAAGCTAGAAAAGCTACAAAAAAAGATATTATCAGCCTTGTAAACAACAAATAATTTGGTATTGTATAATAGTAATCAAGCAGTCTTCCTCCAACATGTAGAATTGAAATGATTGCTATAAAAAAATCAAAAGTCCAAGGAAGTGTAAACTTTATATTTCTTTTAAAAATAGTTGGGAGCAGACTAATAAATAGACCAACAAATGTTCCGGCTACCCAGAAATAATCCTTCTTTATGAAAGCAAGAATAATTGATACAACCATTACAATTCTTAGTACAAAAGTCCAGGTAATATATTTTTTTTGAAAGATATCTTTTAAAGTCATTGTTTCTTCCTCTGTTTTCTTTTTTCAAGACGATCTATAATCTTTTTGTCTACTTGTTCACCTAAATCATCGGTCAAATCATCAAATCTGCCACGCTTGATTAAACTCACTCCAACAATTGCCATAAAAACACCTGCCAAGAGATCAATGAATAAATCCTTGAGAGTATCAGCATAACCCCATTGCTCATTTGTTCCAAATATCATATCTGTAACCCATTCATTATACTCCCATATAACGCCCATTGCAACGGTTACAATTACCACTAGAAAAGCCATAGCATATTTATCCATGATAAGACCATCCCAGTAAACATGCAGGATATAGATTATTACAAATGCAAGAAAAGCAACCAAAAAACTTGAGACAAAATGAGTAATAATATCATAATAAGTTATTGTTTGATATGCATTAAGAATGCCACCTCCTATATGCATTACAAGTGCGATTGTTATGAGAAGATCTATTACTAAAGGCAATGTGATTTCATAGTTTCTCTTAAGAATGGATGGAATCAGGCTTACAATTAATCCCAAGCTTGCACCAAAAACCCATTCCAAGTTTTTGTTATCTATAGAAACTGCAAGTAAAACTACGATGAATATCTTAAGAATATAAGATGATAACAACGCAGCAGTGTTAATCTTTGATTTTTGCATAAAAAAACCCTTTTTTTTACAACCATCTCTTTTGTTTGAAATAAACAAGCATTGAAACACTTACAATAATTATAACTGTCCATATCATCGGATAGCCCCATTGCCAGCCAAGCTCAGGCATGTTTTCAAAGTTCATACCATAAATACCTGCGATAAAAGTAAGAGGAATAAAAATCGCAGCAAAAATAGTGAGAACCTTCATCACCTCATTCATTTTATTGCTGACACTACTCATATAAATATCAAGCATACCTGAGACCATATCTCTAAACGTTTCAACAGTGTCTATAACCTGGATTGTATGATCATAAACATCACGTAAGAAAACATTGGTGGTTTTTCTGAAAAGACGTGACTCTTCACGAACAAGACTGCTTATTACTTCTCTAAGAGGCCAGACGGACTTTCTGATAAAAACCATCTCGCGCTTGAGGTTATAAATCTTTTGAAGGGTCTTAGGGGATGGATCATCGACAAGGATTTCTTCCATATCTTCAATTCTCTCACCGATTTTCTCAAGTATCACAAAATAATTATCAACAATTGCATCAATTAATGCATATAACAGGTAATCAGCACCCATCTTTCTAATTCGGCCTTTGTTACTTCTTATTCTATCACGTACTGCATCAAAGACGTCTCCTTTCATCTCCTGAAAAGAAATAACACAGCTGCGGGTTAAAATAAAGCTTATTTGCTCAACTTTTACTCTACTGTCCACCTCATCATAATGAAGCATTTTTAAAACAATGAAAACATATTTTTCATGATCCTCAAATTTTGGACGCTGCTCAGTATTTACAATATCTTCGAGGACAAGTGAATGTATATCAAATTTTTTCCCGATCCTCTCAATTATGTTTACATCAAAAATCCCGTCTGCATTAATCCATGAAATACTATTTTTTCCTTTTAAACCAAAGCAATCTGCTACATCTTTGCAGACAAATTCTTTTAAATTTTTGCTGTTATAATCAATTACACTAATCTCTGTTTTCTCAGTTTTTTTATCACCAACATGAACAAGTGTGCCTGGTGGAAGACCCTTTGTCTTTGAAGATTTTTTTGTAAACCTTGCCAACTTTTTTCACCTTTTATTTTTTGATATTATATATTTTTCTAATCGGCCAGGAAATCTCAATATTTTCTTTGTTATAACGCTCTTTTAAAGCCTTGATAAACTCGTTTCTAACAACAAATCTATCCATTGGTTTTTTAACTCGAAGAATTGCAATAAAATTAATATTTGAATCACCAAACTCACGATACCTAAAAGCAGGTTTGAAATCTTTGACAGCACCTTCAGTATTTTTTTGTATTTCTTTTGCAACCTCAAGTGTTACTTTTTCAACTTTTTTAAGATCAGATTCATAAGCAACACCACAAGGAACCCATATCGATAGATCCTGCTTGGGCATCGAGTAATTAACTATGTTGCTTTCGGCAAGCTTGTTATTAGGTATAATCAAAAGGTTATCTGTTAGCATACGAATACGTGTTGATCTCCAACCGATATCCTCTACAATACCAGAGGTATCTTCTCCTAATTCTATGAAATCACCAGTGCGAATTGGCTGATCGGATATCAAATGTACTCCTGCAAAAAAGTTTGAAAGCGTGCTCTGAAGTGCAAGACCTATTGCTAGAGCACCAAGACCAACACCTGCTACAAGTGGGGTTATATCAATCTTAAAATAGCTTAGAATAACAATAAATGCTAAGATAAAGATAATTGCACTAAACATTTTACTTATAAGACCAGGGGGCTTGTCATAATTTTTGACAACTTTCATCCATCCCATCATCAAAACAGATACAATCCTTGATATTAGAAAAGCAAATGCAATGGTTATAATTACAAAGAATAAAGCATCTAAAACTAGAAAACTATTACCATCTATTGTAAAAGTACAAAAGCCACATGTTTCTATGAAAGATAATGTCCTCAAAGAAGTATAAATACCAATTAAAAAAACCAACAATAAAACTGGTTTTAAAAGACGTTTGATAATATATTTTCCGTATCCTTTTTTAGTCCTCGCGGCTTTTTTTGCAATAACCTTCATCGTAAAATATGCAAGTGAGACAAATATTATTGTTCCAATTAAGATTATTAAAAAGCGAAGATACTCATTGTCAATTGTGTTTTCTAAAGCAAATATCAACTTACCTCTCCCTTCTTTAAGTATTATTGTTATTAGTTACAGAGATAAAACCTTTTCCTTGTATGATTAGCAATATTGGCGATTTGTTAATTTGATAATATTTATATTACAAATGTTTATTTACAAATCACTGAACACAGAGGATGGGTTGCACATGGGAAAAGTAATTTCTTTAAAATTAAACAAAAGAGAAAAAAGAATAGTATCAAAACTAAATCAAGAAGGTATAACAAATAGCTATCTTATAAGAACTGCACTTTGGCATTATTTCAAGTCAGTAAGCAAGGATACTGATAATGTAAATTATTTAGAAAAAACAGCTGAGCCCAAAGATGATAAAGATAAAGATTTTTTTTATGAAACACTTTACAATCTTAACAAAGAAGTAAAACTTTTAAGAGAAGAAAATAACAGGATTAAAGAAGAATTTTCTGAGGAGATAAACAACTTAAGAGAACAAATAGATGACAACACTAATCTTATGTATTCAAAAAGAAAAGAACCGGTAAATCAAGAAAAATATAGTTTTGATATAAGAAAAAACATTGATGAGATATTAAGTAATAAAAGAATGTAAAGCTTTTGCTTTCATTATTTATTCCTCATGGATTGTAAAATCACTGTTTCTTAAAAAATGCGGATCAACAAAAGCTTCTAATGAAATAGGTATCACTTGATAAGTTCCTTCTATTGAAAAATCTCCTTCAAGCTTAAGCACAATCCAATCAGCGATAAGCTGTCTTGAACCAGAGAAAATATATTTTGAGTAAGGAATTAGAATCTGTGTTTTAATACAAATGGCTTTTTTAGGAGCAATCTCACAAATCTCCGTATCTTCTTGTGCTAATAAAGACAGTTTTTCATTATCAAGCCTGTAAATACTGCAAACTAAATCTTTTGCAACCAACGGCACATTCGAAGGATTATAAATCCTTAGACCAACTGTGCCCATAAAACCAAAGGGTGTTATTTTAAATTGAACGGGTAGACTAAAATCAATACTTTCATTGGAGAATACAAAACTTTCAATGCTTGGGATATTAAAAGATGCATCAGCTGAAAATGAGATATTCTTATCAACACCTGCTATTTTTGCACCAGCAACACCTGTTACATCTATAAAAAGTGTCCCTGAATCAAAGGCACTAAAATCTACTGTTCCCTTCGATGAAAAAACCTGGGAGCTTTTTGATTCAACAGTATTTCCATCAACTGTTATATTTCCAAAATTTTCATTTTTCCCATCATTAATATCTAAAAAAATATTGTTTATACTAAAATCAAAACTAGTAGGATTATAAATATCAACAGAAGTACTAAAATTAAGTCCATCTTCTGTAATTTCATCAAAATCAAAATTAATATTTACATCAGGTGGAACAAGTTCGTCAAACACTTTATCAAATGAGGCGATAGCTGTTATTTTTAAAGGTATTGTTTTAGTAATTATGCCTAGAATGTTTACTCCAACTTTTGCATAAACTGTATTTGTTATTTCTTCAAAGTTATCAGTACTAAAACTTAATTTATCAGTTGAGTAAAATTTTTTTTCTTTATTTGCAGGGATATTTCCACCTTTAACTTTTATGTTTCCTACTTTTTCACCGTTTTCTGTTCTACTTATAACCTCTAAATCTGAAACGATTAAATCAAAACCATTTGGATTTGATATTTGAATATTGCTTCCCAGCTCTATTTCCTCAGAATTTACATCTAATACATCAATATCTAGAAGGATATCTGGTGATTTAAATAACTGAATATCAATAACTAATATTGAAGAAAGGATAATATTTGCTATTATCAACAGCACTAAGAAAATCTTTATTTTTTTCATAGACCCGCCATTATTCTTATTTATATATAATTTGAAACTATAAAAATATTCTTATTAAAAAAGTTGCTAAATTTTGCGACATAAGACTATTAATACCAGAAAGAAAATACCTTTCAAAAAAAGTATGTTTAGGGGGGCTGAAAAAATCGAATTTGATTTAATCCTAATATTGTTTTATATCTCTCTTTTAATTGTATTCTTTTTGTTCATGGAATTTGTCGCATGGTTCTTGCATAAATATGTAATGCATGGCTTTGGATGGTATCTCCATGAAGACCATCATAGATACACAAAAGGACGATTGGAAAAAAACGATATATTTGGCATATTTTTTGCATTGATATCTTTTCTTTTGATTCTTACTGGAACATTTGCAGGATTTGATATACGAGTACCAATAGGAATAGGTATTATGTTTTACGGTGTTGGATACTTCTTAGTCCATGATACCTTTTTTCACAAGAGACTTAAAATTAAATACAGACCAAAGAGCAAATACATGAAAAGAGTTCTTAATGCGCACTCTGTTCATCATCAAAAAAGTAAACCTCATAGTGGGATATGCTTCGGTTTTTTATATGCAAGTAAAAAATACGAAACCAAAGACTAAATAAATTATAGTCACAAGCTTTAAACACGTGTTAATCTTACCCTACTTTTGCTAAAATGATTATTGTTAAAAACCTCACTAAAAGATATGGGAAAATTGTTGCACTAGATAATGTAAACTTTGATTTTAACAACTCTAAAGTATTTGCAATCATGGGTGAAAATGGGGCAGGTAAATCGACACTTCTAAAGATATGTACAGGAATATTGCCTTATACACATGGGGATGTTTCAATTGATAATTACTCGATTGTAAAAGATTCATTAAAAGCAAGAGAAAACATGGGTTATCTCCCTGAGATGCCTGAGATGTATGACAGACTCACAGGTAGAGAATTTTTATTTTATATTGCATCACTTAGAAACATAAAGGATGCAGAGGTAAAAATAGATGATATTACACAAAACATTGGAATTCATAAATCACTGGATTATGAAATAGGAACGTACTCAAAGGGAATGAAACAAAAAATCTCGATTACATCAGCAATTATGCATGACCCACCAAATCTTTTGTTGGACGAGCCGGTATATGGTCTTGATCCTCTAACTTCCAAAAAGATACAGGAATTTATAAAAGAGCAGAAAGGAACCACAATTATTGCAACGCACTCTACAAAACTTGTGGAAGAAGTAGCAGATTACGTTTATATAATAGAGCATGGAAAAGTCACACTTTTTGACAAAGTTGAGACACTTATGAAAAAATATGGCAGCATGGAAGAAGCATATTTCAATAACCATGGGAAGAAAAAATAAATGTTTGAAACAACAAAAATAGTATTACTAAACAACAGACGTGATCTTGTATCAAAGATGAAAGAATCACCAGTTCTGTATTTTTTCTTTGGCCTTATAATATTTTTTTCAATTCTAATGTTTGCATTTCTAGGATTCTATCTGCAGATAATAGATACAGGTCTTGAAATAAAACTTACAGATATTTTCTTCATGGTTTTTTTTATATTCATGGCAAAATCTGGTGTTGATTTTTACAACAATTTTGTAAAACCTGGAGAAGTTACATATGCTCTTTCAACACAGATTGATCATAAAAAAACAATAACCGAGATTTACTTTGCAGTTTTTGCAACAAATATTTTCATATGGTTTACCCTTTCATCATTGTTTATATTTTTCTTATTTTTACTCCCGATAAATATTTCATATCCATTAGAGTATTTCTATTTTAATATCGGAGTAATCACCGCAATTGTTATTGCTCCAACAATCGTTATAAACTTTTTTTCAAATCAAAGAGCAAGGCTTATTCCAACACTTGTAATTCTTGCATTCATCTTTTATATACAGCAGCCGCTCTATGTTGTATTTATCTTTCCTCTTGCAGTGGTTCACCTGTTCTGGAGTTTAAGATATTCTCTTTCATCGTATCAAAACATCAGAAGAAAACCCAGAATAAATGAAAAATCACAGGTAAAAGTAAGAGACTCGATAAAAGCATTGTTTCATAAGGAAACTACGATTCTCTGGCGTGACAACTTGTTTTTCAGCTTTGTTTTTACATCCATAGTAACAGGAATTGGGTCAGGATATCTGTATTTGTATGGTGATGAGCTGTTAATCCCTGAATCACTTCGTGGGATGTATGCAGATTTTCTTCCGGCATTATTTGTTTTTGTGGGAGTTCTTGTAGTCGTAGTATATACTTCTGTTTTTCCTTCAATTGCCCTATTTTTAAATGAAGAAAAAACAATGTGGATAATTAGACATACACCCATTGATAATAAAACACTAATTAGAGGAAAAGCAACCACACTTCTTCTCAGTTTTCTCTCAGGCGTTCCATTTATCTTTTTCATTAGTATTTTCATGGGAATTGAGCATATCTTCTTTGTAACATGGCTCCTGTTGTTTTCCTTTATTGCAAGTGCCATTCTTGCAATTCCTCTGGGGGTAAAATATGTGGGGAAAAAATCAGATGTTATGCTTCTTTATAGCGTTACAATGATTCTTTTTGTAGTTCTTTCTCCTGTGGCAGTATTTGGTGGAGTAATATATTCAAATGTTGCTTACTGGGAAATAATTCTTTTTTCAATGATAATAGTAGAACTGTTTGTACTATATTTTTCTTTGAGGCTTTCAGAAAAAATACTCGGGTTAAAGTATCCTACTGCACAGTGATAATTTTTAGTTTTTTCATTTTTTCAAAGTTATCGGGGTTTTTTTCAAAATACTCATGTATTGGATCAAGTATTTTGTTTATGTAATCTCCTGTAGCATTTTTTAGATCCATTGGATGAAGCTGTCCTTCCACAAATGCATTTTCTAGTTCTCTGTAACTTTTAAACTCTAGATTTCCACCCCATTTCTCAGGTCTTTCTATCAAAAAAACTTCGCCTGAAAGCTCGGGAAATACTACGTATTTACACATCTCTATTACCGGGTTTCCCTCGACTATTTTCTCCGGACAATATGCTTTTTTAAGCTTTCTTTTCACGTCTTCTGGTTTGTCATGAATGCTAATCATTGAATCAGGTTTGCTTTTACTCATCTTAACCTCAGTAGGATTCATTCTCCCTCCTGCTTGAAGGCCTGTTAGAAGCGGTGTATGAATTGCAACTGGTGGTTTGAACTTTAGTTTCTTTGCAACATCTCTTGCCAGCATATGTGCATGGCGCTGGTCCATACCACCATATGCAACATCTAGTTTGAGATAAAAAATATCAGATACCTGCATGGCAGGGTAGAATAGTTTTGAAAGATCTTTTTCAGCATCATCATCAGTTCGTCCCATAATATCCATCGCACGTTTCACACGTTTGACGCTTGTTGCCTTTGAGGTTCTCAGGACTAACTCCCAGTATTTAGGGTCACCTACATAATCACCTGCATATGCAAATGATAATGCACCTACATCTACACCCATTGCAGCAAAACAGTCTTGCATATATTTTCCGCAGAGCTTTATTTTTTCTATGTCTCCACCGAGTTTATCGTTAATGTATGCATGCCAATCTGCAAGAAGCACGGTAAAGTCAAAGCCTGCATTTAAAAAATCCTTTATTTTGTTTGTACAAATCTTCCATCCAAGATGAACTGTTCCAGATGGTTCAAAACCAATATATGCACGAGGCTTTTCTTTTGTTAAAACTTTTTTTAGTTCTTCAAGTGTTACAACTTCATCTGCATTTCTAGTAATAAGTTCAAGCTTATCCATAAATATCATCT
>CAZQEU010000042.1:0-13879 GCA_964592335.1 uncultured Thermoplasmatales archaeon | reverse complement strand
TAAAAGACTCGTTTGATAGGGCTAGGGTGTACGCACGAAGCTTCGGCGACGTGTTCAGCCCGATAGCTACTAATCGCTCATATTGCTGGCTCAATCGTTAGACAGATTGCGTAAAAAATATTCATTTCAAATCATATCATATGCATTAGATTCAAGATGGTTTGACGGCCATAGCGGTAGGGAGACACCCGGTCTCTTTCCGAACCCGGCAGTTAAGCCTACCTGCGTGATCCTCAGTACCATGATGCGCGAGCTTATGGGAAGACTAGCCCTTTTGGGTCTTGAACCTTTGGACTAGGAGGAGAGCCCTGATTGATTCCTTCGGGAAACTTTTGGGGTAAACTTCTCTGCTTGAAATCCTTCCGTTCTCGGCACGCTGTCAAACCATCTTAAAAACTTTCTTTATTTTATTAATTTATATTGTATAAAAAACTTTAAATAATATTTATTTAGTACCCTTTCTTGTAATAATTTTTAAAGTGGGGGCATAAAAGCATTAAAACAAAAAAAATAATGTTTTCTATAGTTATAATAATACTTTTGTTTTTAACTGGATTTAATGCTATAGCAAATCAAGTGGAAAAAAACAGTTTTTATTCATCTAATTCTAAAAAAAAATTCTTTGAAATTTCAAAAATAATAATTGAAGAAAAAAATGATTTTATTAAAATAAACCTTGAAGATTCAACAAACTTTTTATCACATCAAGGCAAGCCTCTAACCCCATTTATTGTTAAAAATTTTGTTTTCCCAAAAGATACAAAAATAAAAGATGTAAAATGCGTTGTTACAGATTTTACAGATAAAAAAATAGATAAGAAAATAATTTCTGCTTCAAAACCTGTTTTAAAACTAGATTCTGATAATAAAAAAGAGTATATGTCTAATGTTGATATGTCATTTTATTCTAGTTCGGATCTTTACCCTGAGAAATGGTATGATTATTCATTGACTTATGGTTTAGAGGGTGTTAAGTTATCAGTTCGTATTTATCCTGTAAGATATATTTCTATAGAAGATATTATAAGAGTTGCTTCAGGTTTTGATTTAGAAATAAACTATGATAGTTATTTGAAAAAAAAGTTTTTTTCAGAAGAATATGATATGGTAATTATTGCTCCAGATTGTTTCTCAAGTATATTACAGCGTTTGGTTAATCATAAAAATAGTATTGATGTAGATACTTTTTTTAAAAGTACAGATGATATTTATAAGCAGTATTCTGGTAGAGATAACCCTGAGAAAATTAAGTATTTTATAAAGGATGCAATTGATTCATATAATATAAGCTATGTTTTACTTGTAGGTGGTATGAAAGGATTTTTAAAAGAATGGTATGTACCTGTAAGAGAAACAAATCTTGATGATGGATGGGAATCTGGTTATATCAGCGATTTATACTATGCTGATGTTTATAAAATTAATCAGACTAGTTTTGAAAAAGAATTTGATGATTGGGATTCAAATGATGATGATGTTTTTGCTGAATGGAAAGTAAAAAGTAGGTATCCTGAAGATATCATTGATTTTGAGCCAGATGTTCATATTGGTAGACTTGCGTGTAGAAACAAAAGAGAAGTTAGAACCGTTGTTGACAAGATCATTAATTATGAAACAAAAGATCAGATTTTTGTAAAGTCAAAGAAGATGATTTGTGTGGGGGGCGATACAGTTTCTCCTGATGAGGAATCTGAGAATATTTATGAAGGAGAGTTTATGTGTGATATTGCCTCTGATTATATGGCTGATATAGACTATGATATAGTGAAACTTTATGTATCTGATAATTCACTTAGAGGACCTTTTAGTTTTATTAAAAATTTAAATCTTGGTGCAGACTTTGTGTATTTTAATGGCCATGGTAATCCTTATGTTTGGTCTACTCATCTTTCTGAATCAAAGAATTCTAAATGGGTTAATGGGTTAAACACGAGACAGATGAACCTTCTTTTTAATAAAAACAGGCTTCCTGTTGTAGTGGTTGTTGGTTGTCATAACAGCCAGTTTAATGTAACACCAGTCAATATTGTTGAAGGTCTGAAGAAAGATGGTTTGGGTTATTTTAGTTTAAAAAGTTCAGATCGCGGTGATTTTTGGCATAACGACTGGGTACGTAAATGCTGGAGTTGGAGATTTGTAAGTCTTAGACATGGTGGTGCAATTGCTACTATTGGAAATACGGGTCTAGGTTATGGATTGGATGGCTCAGATATAGCTTATTCTGATTTGCTTAGTCTTCAGTTTTTTGATGCTATTTCAAATCAAAATAAAACTACCCTGGGAGAGGCGCATAGTACGTCTATTAGTGATTATGTTTCATCTTTTGATGTAAATGGCAAGGATAACAAAATTGATAGAAAATCTGTTGATTCACTGGTTTTGCTAGGTGATCCTAGTCTTAAGATTAAATAATATTATTTTCTTTTTTTCTTAAATAGTGCTATAAGTACTATCAAAAGTAGGAATGTTATTGTTTCAAAACCAGGTATAACCCATTTGTCATCTGAGGTATCATTGCTTTGATTGTTGATGTTCTGTTGACCTCCGTTTTCTGATAGTATAGTTGCAGTTGTTGTTTCTGTGTCCTGTGCACCTAAATTATCTGTTATTGTTAATGTGACTGTATATTCATCTTCTTCTGTATATGTGTGAGTTACAGTTTTGCTGTTTGATGTTGTCTCATCCCCAAAATCCCATCTATATTTTGCTATTGATCCATCGTTGTCATAGCTATCTGATGCATTAAAAGTTATAGTTTCATTTACATATGCGTTGTAGGGTCCATTGCTTATTGCAACTGGATTTTCGTTGTCCTCTGATTCTACTGATTCAATTTTTACTGTTGCATATACTGGGTTTGACCAGAGATATTCATCGTCTTTTACTTTAAAAGCGATATTGTGTGTTCCAACTGATAGGCTTGTTATTATAAACGAAGAGGATTCTGGTAAATATCCATCGATACTTGAACTCCAATTATATTCTGCAATATCTCCATCTTCATCTACTCCATATCCATTGAATTTTACTTTATCTCCAAATTCTGTTGTTGATGGCATTATGCCTTGTATGTATGCTGTTGGTTTTTGATTAGGATTAATTACTCCTCCAGAGGGGTTAACAGTTAGTGTTTGATGTGCTGGGTCTGACCATGTTCCATCGTTATCTTTTACTTTGAAATAAACACTGTATGTTCCTTCAGATAAACTTGAATATGAGAAGTCTTCTGCAGTGCTTACAATGTTGTTGTTGATCTTCCATTCCCATTCAACTATGTTTTCGTCGTCTGTTCCGTATCCTGAAAATTGAATTGTTGTTCCTTCTGTTGCAGGGTTAGGGCTGATTGAGCTGATGTGTGATACTGGTTTTTGATTTAAGAAATAACCAAGTGGTTTTTGATCGTTTACTCCGCCTGTTGTATATGGACTGTCTCCTATTCCATCGTTGTTGCTGTCGTAATCATCATAATCTCCCCAGTAGTTACCCTGGTTTCCACTGTACCAATTGTTTGAATCTGCGTCGTTGGCATTTCCATTGCTATTTTCGGAAAAATCATTTCTATAAAATAAATTATTATTTGAAAATTGTCCTAGAGTAACACCATAATTAGTATTGCTTGATATAGTGTTATCATAAAATGTGTTGTCTGATGAACGATATATTTTGACTCCAGTTATTCCGTTGTTTCTTATGGTATTGCTGTTTATTTGATTGTTATCTGCATTTGTTGTGAAAGAAACACCATTATCTAAATTGTTTTCAACAGTATTACCTGTTATAACATTATTTGTGGATGTTATAAGATATACTCCGTTTCCTCCATCTGTTATAAGATTATCTGAGATTGTGCAACCTGAATATCCTGCGGATATTACTAAACATGAAAAACTACTGGAGGAATGATATGTGTTTTTTATTGTACAGCCAGAAATTGAAACATTAGAACTACTTATTTTTATAGTATGTGGGCTGGGATTGTTTTGATTTTTACTGTTTATTATCACCTCTGATGACCCATCTCCTACCAAGGTTAACTCTTTATTGATTTCAATGAATTCTTCATATGTTCCACTATGTATCCTTATTGTATCGCTATTATTTGCCGCATCAATAGCACTTTGAATAGAGGTATACTCATATCCGCTGCCAACATCTAATGTGGCTGCTTTGCATGTTTCAGCAGGTAAAATAAATGTGAAAATAGTAAGAACCATGCTAAAAATTATTAGTATTGTTATTTTATCTCTCATTTTCCACCCTATACTAATAGCATAATAGCCCAGTTATTAATAAAAATTTTTTTTATTTTGCTATTTCCTCTCTTATTTCACTGAAACCTACTATATTATACTCTTTTTCTATTAAGTCTTCCAGTTCATTGTATTCTGCAAGTTCATTTTCATATTCTGCAAGTGTATCGTTAAGTAACTCAGTTAGATTTGACATATTGCCCATAAATGTTGCTGAACCGTTAGTATAAGTTAGATTTTCTGCTAAAGCCATAAGATAGTTACTTGCAGTGGTTCTAAGTGTACATAATTTAGCAGCAGATTTTGAAAGATTGACATATAGGTTTACTAAGTTAGAAAATTGTCCACTGTAATTTAATGTATTTATAAACATGTTTTTTGCAACACCAAAATTATCATACCCAAGGCTATAGTTTTCAATTGACATTACACAATGATTTATTGTACTATTTTTGTAGTTATTAAATGTTTGATTTTCATCTTCATTTAAAGCTGAGTTGTACCATATATAACCTAGGTCAAAATTATAATTTCCAGATGATCTCAGCTCCCTTGCTTTATCAAAATAACTTAGCGATGATAAAAGCCGGGTTGTAAAATTAGCATTTTTTTGTTCAAGCTCTCTTTTTTCTGCTGTATATTTTGTTGTAAGTTCTTCTTCAGTGCTTGTACGAGCCATGATATCTGCAACAAAGAATGTTATAATTACAACACCAAGCATTATGGAAAATAGCATAATAAACATATTCCTATCAAATATTCTTGGCATAAGTTTCCCTTCTCTCCAATGTAATATATCTTTGTTCTCTTTTATATAAATTATTCGTGTGATTCTGCCAAATTGTAAATATTAGGCGAAAAAACTTTGAAAATATGGGAAAAAGTTAAAAGAGGGACTTATTTTACCCTTTTAAAAATCCTTATTTATGCCCTGGTAGTGTAGTGGCCTATCATCCTAGCCTGTCGAGCTAGGGACTCGGATTCAAATTCCGGCCGGGGCGTCACTTAATTTTTTTTTAGCTTAAACCTATAATGTGTTCATCCCAGAATATCATTGGGCAGACTATTGGGTTTTTTGTACTTTCGAATTTTAATAGATCAAAGTTTGCAAACTCTGCAGTAAGTTTTGAAGCTGTTACAGAGTTTATTTGTCCTACACCAGTTCTATTTAAGATATAGTTTATATTGTTTTCACCGTTTTTTTCTATTCTTATTTTGTACCATCCGTTTCTTAGATATCCTCCGTCTAAATCAGAGTTTAATCTTGTCCATCCTGTTCCTGAGACATAATAGTATAATGCTAGATAATATTTTAATGGCGAATCTATGTCTTGTTCTATGTATTCAAGTTTTAGTTTTGCTATGTCTTGTCCATTGTTATTTTCAAAATCTAAATAGAGGTCTGCTTGTTCGCTTGCATCTCCGCATGCAAACCATGATTCCCAATATATCATATCTCCGTCTAACTCGTCGAGTGTATAATTCCAATATAGGGGGCTACCTGATTGCCTCATCTTTGTTTTAAATGATTTTGCTGTGTTATAGTAATAACCTGATACAACCTCAAATACAGTTCCAGGTATATTTTCAACGCTTGTTTCAAACCATTGTCGCCCGAAATATGATTGTGTTGCGGCATTTCCTGCAGTATCATCTGAGAAATCTTCTGTGACGCTACTTGGATATTCAAATTGTATTACTGTTAAATCTGTTGGGTCATCGTCATCTGTTTCACCGTCTCCATCTTGATCGATTCCATCATCGATATGTGCATCATCTGTTAGTTCTGTTTCGTCGTTGTTTCCATCTTCGTTACTATCCCAATATGCTGTTCCCTGGTTTGATATTATTGTTCCGTTTTCAAGGCTTTGATTTACAGTTGCTTGAAATTCTAATATAACGCTGCTTTCTGCAGATACTTCTCCACTCCATGTTATTTTTTTGTTATCTGTATCGTAATTTATGCTTCCAGATGTTGCAGTTATTGAGTTTTCAACATATGTTGTGTATTCAGGTATTATATCTTCAAATTCATTTCCTGGATTGTCATTTTGATCTGCATCTCCGGTGTTGCTTATTGTTACACGGTATTTTATTGTGTCACCACACTCTAGGGGTTCACCGTTTAAATCCTCTACTGTTTTTCTTGCCATTATCTCTGTTTGTGCAAAACCTGTAAATTTCAAATTATCTATGAATGCTCCACTGTCGAAAAGATTGTCACCTGAATCTTTTATATTAAAAGTCACAGTTATCTCTTCGTTTGGAGATACTGGATGATGCATACCTCCTATCTGTATTAGATCTGATGCTCCAGCATCTGCTCCAGGGTTTCTAACACTTGTGTCAACCCAGTCGACACCACCGGGATATGTACTTCTTGCAAATATATCAAAACCAGTCCCTGGTATGCTATTTGAATCTAGTAGGAAATAACCACTATTTACATCAAAAAGGTATTGAGAAGTTCCTTCTTCATCCGAGTCAACTGTCACAGTTAGTTTATCATTATATTGTGTTCCAACATATTCAGGGTACTCGGCACTAAAAAATTGTATATCATAATATAGATAATGCATATATGGTGGTACTTGTAGAGTCATTGTCAACTCTGCCTCATCTCTTGGATAACCATACATGTCCCCTTCAAACCAACTTCCTCTTTCATCGCCTGGCTCATTTTCATCTGTTGTTATTATATCTGTTCCGGCAATACCTGTACTTAGAAAAGCAAAATCCGAACCATCTGTTGGATACATTGTACCAAGTGTACTAAATACTCCTGACTGACGGGTACCATATTCATCGGTATCTGTATACGAAGAATCAATAAGCCAGGATGAGTTTGAAAGTATTGCTAAAGCAAGGTCTTCTCCATTATATGAACCTGCTTTTGCTTCATCTGCTGGGATTATAATAAGTATGTTTGACAGCATCAAACTTATTGCAACTATTATTGCAATATTTAATAATTTTCTCTCCCTATTCATATTTATCCTCCTCCATATCCAACTATCTGTAAAAAGTTAGATTCAACAAAATCATCATCTTCAATGCTATTATTCGGTGTTACAATACAACTCCATGTATTTCCAGTAAATGTTTCTTCTGATACTATGACACTTTTATCTGAATATCCATCTTTTGTGCATAAATAATTTTGATATATTTGTTCATCTGTTAGCACTTTGTTGTATATACGAAATTCATCGATTGAACCTGAAAAATTATTTACTTCTTCTGTTCCTCCTGTAGCGTTTACATATACTTCATCTATGTATATATCATCATAATTAGAACTCGAATGCGACTCAAATAATATTCTCATATTTGTTGGAAATGTATAATCTGTTTCATTTATCCAAATAGTTTTATGGTAGAATTGATCGTTTTCAAAGTCATCTCCAACATAATAACTCTCTATTCTATTCCAACTATTTCCATCATGATAATGAACCCTGAAATCATCATAGTCCCACCATTCTAAGCCATCTGAGTAAAACCAAAAATCTACTTTAATTGAGGTGTATCCTGGTGTGTGTACATCAATTCCATTTGAATGATAAAAAGAAGAATAATATCCACTATTATCTTGTATATTTGCCGCGTTTGATCCTTGATGCGCATATGTTCCGTAGGTATATAGTTTACAGTCTCTTCCTCCATCTGTATAGTTTCCAAAACCATCCTCAAAATCATCGTATGTTAAAACCTCCCAATCACTTGGTAGAGGTCCTGAGTTGGTTGATCCAATTAAACCATTTATTGTTTCACCAGTTCCTAAAAAAGAATTAGGATTATGTACATTTCCGCTTGCTTCCAGCTCACCGTCTATAAACAGAGAGGAATTTCCTGTTTCATAGTCATATGTTGCTACTATATAATGCCATGAGTTATCAGATATATCTGTGGTTCCTGCTAGTTCTTTTTGACCGTCATTTGCGTTTGTAAACCATCTAAGATAACCGTTGTCTAATAATAGCTCATATATTTTGTTTCTACCATAAGATGATATAATACCGGAATCTGAAGAGGTTTTAACCCAAGCTTCTAACGTTATTTCATCTACATAGCTTTCATCAAAACAATAAGGAAGAGAAATATAATCATCAACTCCATCAAATTGATAATTTCCTCCAATGATTCCATTGCTCTCCCAGTTTGCCCCGGATACTGTTCCATTATTGTTATCTCCTGAGTAATCCTTTGAGTTTGTTAGATTATTCAGATTAAAAGGCATTATCAAATCGGTTATGGATTCACCTCCTACAAACCAGTTATAGATATAAGAATCAGCATTGATGCTTGGTTCTAAGGTATTGTTAAAACATATTAGATCTTCTTCTGTAGAATTTGTTCTAAGACTTGAAACTAACATTGTATCTCCATATGACTCTGAATCTGGCATGGTATGTTGCTCTGTTCTTCCAGTTAGAGTCCCTGTAAAAACTTCGTGTTGACTTCCTTTTTCATCTGTTGCATAGACATTTACTCTAAGTTTCATGGAATCATTTAATAGTTTTATAACAGGTTTGTCTATTATATCAAATGGATGTCTATATTGTCCTATGTTCCATTCATCTTCACTAACTGTTCCTGAGCCGATGAGTGTACTGTTAGGATAGTATACATAAACAGTGTAGCTTTCTATAGATGTTCCACCATCATGATACAAGTAAATATTCCCGCTTTCAGTTACATCTCCTACTATTTTAACATGAAAAGTTGTATCTGGTTCTTCAGGATATAAATAAGGGGAAATAACTACAAAAGAAACAACAGCAATGATAATTAAAAGTAATCCTCCAATTACCTCATTTACAGCATAATCTCTACTGCGTAACGCTCTTGTTCCCTTCATCTCTCCCAATCCATCTTATATTTTTTTGTTTTCTAGTATATGAACCTTTTCTGGTATTCTATCAAATTGCTAGTTTATCAACTTAGAATAAAACTTTGAAAGTGAAAAATGTTATTAAAACTAAAATAAAACCGTATCTGACTCCTGAGCTGAGTTTTCCATCCATCATAAAACCTCCAAGTAGCCCCCCGCCAACACTTTGGACAAGTACAAAAACAAAGAATGTATCTCTTAATGCATCTGGGTCAATGTTTGCGGTTCCAGTCATCCCACCAGGTAGATTTCCTCCACTCATAGATGGCATTTCACCTTGTAGTTTGAAAAACTCTGCAAAAATTGTTTTATCAATTATTAGTATCACTGCAAGAAATACAAAAAAACTTATGAAAATTACAATACTATACATTGACATCTCTGCTTTTCTTTGTTGTTCTATTAGTTTTACTTGATCGATTTCTTTTGCAGCGGCTTCAAATACATCTGCTGTGTTCCCACCTATCTCAAGTGCTTTGTTTATTGTTACAACTATTCTTTGTACAGATGCTGTGTTTATTCTTTTTGCAAAGTTTTCTAGTGCCTCGTTTACAGGTATACCCCATGAAAGCTGCGATGACATTTTTTGCAGTTCAGGGCCTAGTTTTCCATAGTCACCTTTTGATGCGTTTGTAATTGCATCAAATACAGTCATACCAGATGATGTAGCACTACTTATTTCTCTGAGAAAATCAGGTAGATGATTTTCAATCATTTTTTTCTTTTTTTCTTTTTGACTTATGTAAAAACCGACAGGGCCTATTACTGTTAACAAACCAAATACTATAAAGTCCATTCCTGAAAACAAGTTCCCTTTAAATACAGCAATTCCTGCCATTATAAAAATACCAAGAATGAAAAGAATACTTGAGCAAACACCTGATATTATCATCAGTATTGTAATGTTTTTATCTTTTCCATAGTATTTTTCAAAGTTGTATTTTTTGCGTTTAGGAAGAGGTATGTTCATACCGATTCACCCATCCCTGAGCTCATCATAAAGTAAAATCCGAAATATGCAAGGGGAAGTATCAACAATGCTATAAGATACAAAAACATCATATCTATTTCTCCTGAGCTAAGACCCATAACTGATATGATTATTGCAAGAAATAATGGAAATGCGATTACTGTTACAACGAAAGATTCTGCCATTATCGCAAGCGATTCTAAGTTTCTTTTTCTATCGATTAAATCATTTTCCATATATTTTTCAACACATCTTTCAAAATATGGTCCAAGCTCGCTACCTGATTGTATAGTACTTAGTATTCCTTGTATAAATTCTTTGAATTTATCGGATGGAGATATTTTTATCGCGTGTTGAAGTGCAGTTATTGTATCTACTCCCATCAACTCTATTTCAGTTGTGATTTTTTTTGCTTCTTTTTGAATTTCTCCATACAGCTCTACTCTTGAAAGCGCTGCAAATATCTCTGCAGGAGATGTTCCTGCAACTGACATTGTGTTTATGAAGTTTGTAGCATACGGCAAATACCTATCTATTTTTTTCCCACGGGATTTTGCTTTTGAGGTCGGCAATCCGATGTAATAAAGTCCAATTGCAAGTGGTACAATACATGATACAATTAGCATAAGTAAGGCGGTTATATCATGTGGAATTATTAGATAGAGCATTATTGTTGATACAAATGCTGATATGAAACCTATTATTATGTTCATTAAAACCATTGAGAAATATTCTTTGTAGATCATTGGTATATCTGCTTTTTCAAGTAAATTGTTTTTAGTTGTTTCACTAATATTGTATTTTTCAAATGTATTTGAAAATAGTCTTCTACAAAAACGTGTGTAGTTTGTAGATTTCAATTCTTCAGCTCCTCCTTAGCCCTTTTTATCAAGGTTTCAGGATTCTTGTTGTATAGGTTTACTATTTTTCCTACTTCTTTGTAATCTCTAATGTTTTTTTCAAACATCCAGCTTAGAACTAGTTTTCTGTTTTCAATTTCATCATCTAGTTGTTTTTCATTCCAGTCGTTTTGCAGTCTTATATTGTTTATTATTTTGCTGCTTCCGCTGTTTATGAATCTATCATCTGTTTTTGACACCCATTTAAATGGTTCCATAAAAATAAGCTGGTTTGTATCGGGGTCTAGTTTTACTATTTCTGTGACACTTGTCATTCTTCTAACTGTTTTACCTTTGATATCTATTGCATTTTGAAATATTATTACATCTAGTGATGTAAGTAGTGCTCTTGGTAGTGTAATCGGTGGGTTTTCAAGACGCTGTATTAGTGTGTGTATATCGCTTGCGTGCACTGTTGCATAGGCGGTGTGTCCTGTTGACATTGCTTGAAACAGGCTGTATGCTTCTTTACCACGGACTTCTCCTACCATCACAACTTTTGGACGCTGTCGGAGTGCTGCACGAATGAGGTCAAACATGTCTATGTCTTTTCCGGTTTTATCATCACTTGCTGAAAAACCCTGCCGGGTGGTTCCTGCTATCCAGTTTTTATGTGGAAGATTTACTTCTCTTGTATCCTCTATTGTTACGATTTTGTGTTGTGCCGGGATAAATAGTGATAGTGCGTTTAGTGCCGTGGTTTTTCCACTAGCTGTACCACCGCAGAACAGTATTGATGCTCCTTTCTCTATTGCCATCCAGAAATATGCTGCCATATCAATTGATATTGATTCAAAACCAATCAGATCTATTGGCGTGAGTGGGTTTTCCTTGAATTTACGAATAGTAAAAGTTGAGCCACGTGTTACAGTTCTTGCAAGTGTGCACTGCAGACGCGAGCCATCTGGTAGTTTACCATCAACTATTGGTGAGTAAATACTTATTTGTTTACCACATATTTGCGCAAGTCTTATCACAAACGAATTTAGTTGCCATTCATCATCAAACCATACGTTACTGGTGATTTCATCATATTTTTTATGGTAAATAAAAATTGGTACATGATGACCATCACATGATATATCCTCAATTCCTGTGTCTTTCATAATGATGTCTAGTTTTCCATATCCAAGGAAATCCTGGAAGAGCCTGTAGAATATCTTGTTTTTTGCTTCTTCTGATTCTTTTTCTAGTTCTTCTTTTGTTTTAGTTTGCTCTGGCTCAGTTGTCTCTTTTTTTTGGTTTTTGTTTTTCTTTGAAAAACTCAGTGGAAATCTAGTTTTTTCAGTGTTTTCTTTTTTCTTTTCTATAAAACTGATGTTGTTATCTTTTATAATTTGCTCAAGTGTTTCTTCTAAAAATTTTGCTTTTTTTTCTTCTATCGTCTCTTCTATGTTTACATCTGCAAGCATTTTGAAGAGGCGTGTAAGCTCTTTTTTAGTTTCTTTTTCATAATCTGTTAGAGTTGGTTCGTCTACTTCATAAATATATTCTTTTGTTTTTTTATCAAGGATTATCCGTCTGGTACCCATTCCTTTCCAGCCGAATCCTTTTTTTTCTTCAACTATTTCTTTTTCATCTGTTGATTTTCTGGTGACCTGATATGTTTTTTGTTTCGGTTTTGTTTTTTCTTCTTTTTCCTCTGGTTTTTTTATCTCTTTTTTCTTTTCTTTCTTTTTAAAAAGTGGTTTTTTTTCTTTTTTTATTGTTTTTTCTGGTTTTTTAAATATAGTTTTTTGTTCGGTTTTTAAAGTCTTTTTTTCTATTTTTTCTTGAGTTTTGTTTTTTTGTTTTTTTCTTTCTGATTTTTCTAGTAATCCTTTGGTTTTTATTTTTGAACTTTTTTTCTCTGTTTCTTTTTGTTTTTCAAGTTCTTGTTTTTTTTGTTCTGCTTGTTCTAAAAGACCCATATTTTATCACTTTTTCTTATACCTAGTTACTACTTTTTTATAAATTTCAAAATCATCTGATTTAGCGAATTTATCTATTGTGTCATCTGGTAGTTTTCCAAGTAGGTCATCGATTATTTCAAAAGCTTGTACTAAATCATCTTCAGGTGGTTGAATGTTTTTTTCTACTGGTTTTTCATTTATTTTTGGTTCTGTTTTTATCTGTTTTTTTTCTGCTTCTGGTTTTTTTGTTGTTTTTTTCTTTAAAAAATTAATTGTTACCGGTTTTTTTTCTTTAGTTGTTTTTTTGTTTTTAGCTTTTTTTTGTTTTTTGAGTTTGAGTTCTTGTTTTGCTTTTAGTTCTTCTTGTTTTTGTTTTTCAAGTTCTTTTGCTTTCATTTCCTTAATTTTCTGTTTTTCTCTTAGTTCTTTCTGTCTTTGTTTTTCACGTTCTATTGCTTTAATTTTTTCTAGTTTTTCTTTTTCCTTTAGTTCCTTTTGTCTTTGTTTTTCAAGTTTCCTCTCTTCAATTTTTTTAAGCCGTTCTTGTTTTTTCTTTTCTTTTTCTCTTTGTTTTTTGAGTTTGAGTTCTTGTTTTGCTTTTATTTCTTCTTCTTTTTCTCTTTTTTTCTTTTCAAGTGCTTTTTGTTTTTGTTTTTTTTCTCTTTGTTTTTCCTTCCTTTTAAGTTCTTCTTCTTTTTCTTTTGCAATTCTTTCTATTTCTTCTAGTTCTTTTTTTTTCCTTTCAAGTTCTGTTTGTACTTTTTGATAGTTGTTTTTGTCTTTGCTTAAAACCGCTTGAATGTCTTCATATGCTGTTTCCCAACGATCGTGTTCTCCCAAATAAAATTCATCGTAACCAACAAAACGGTTGTCAGAAGCGTCCAAAAAAGTTCGATAAATGTACCTCGGGCTGATTTGCAGCTGAACTTTCAACTGTTTTTCTTTTCCAAGAAACGATTGGTCAAAAAATCGCT
>CAZQEU010000041.1:0-14078 GCA_964592335.1 uncultured Thermoplasmatales archaeon | reverse complement strand
AGATTCAGGATAAAATAATTGATACTTTTGATACAGGTTATACTGATGAGTTTGGCCTCAGGGAGCTTGTTAACTCTGCTTCTGAGACCATGACTAATCTTAAAGTTTCCTCAGAAAAAAAACTTATGAAACGTTTTTTAAAAGAGGTTACAAAAAAGCAAGGTGGTCTTGCGGTTTATGGAGAAATGCAGGTGCGTAAGGCTTTGAAAATGGGTATAGTTGATACCTTGCTTTTATCAGAGAACCTTAGAAGATATAGGGTTAAGCTTATTTGTCCTACTTGTGATTATTCTGAGTTTAGGACTATCCCTGAAGATGATTTAGAGGATTTCAATCCACCTAATTGCCCGAAATGTGATACTCCTACTCAGATGGAAATTGTGGAAAAATTTGACCTCATTGATGAGCTTTCAGATCTTGCTGAGAATACGAGTGCAAATGTAGAAATCATTTCAGCAGGCTCTGAAGAAGGGGATTCTCTTTATTCTGCTTTTAATGGTATTGCTGGTATTTTGAGATATTGTGTTGATCTTCAATAATTGTCCTTCAGTAATATTAATATATGAATGTTTTATATTGATATTCTGATAAAAGATATTTATAGAATAATAATATAAACCGAATATTTTATAAATAATGAAATATATTAATAAATAGGGAGTTACACAAAATGACACGTGAAAATTTCAAATCATATATACCAGCATCAAAGAAATTACCTGAGCTTACACTTAAAGCAGTTATAGTAGGAGCAATACTTGCTGTAATACTAGGCTCTGCAAATGCATATCTAGGACTTTACGCTGGCATGACAGTATCAGCTGTTATACCTGGCGCAGTAATGGCATTTGCGCTTTTAAAACCCTTTAAAGGAACAATTCTAGAAGTAAACATTGGTATGATGGGAGCTGCAGCAGGCGAAGCACTTGCTGCTGGAATAATATTTACAATCCCAGCACTTGTATTACTTGGAACTTGGACTGAAATCCAATATGTCGAAACAACTCTTATAGCGCTTTTAGGTGGTATACTTGGTGTTTTATGGATGATACCACTAAGACGTGCACTCATTATAAAAACAGATTTACCTTTCCCAGAGGGTGTTGCAGTTGCAGCAGTTCTTACCACCACAGTTGGTGGAGAAGAGACAGCTGCTGAAAAGAAAGCCGCTGGAGTCAGTGGAATATGGCTTATGTTAGGAGTTTTTGCCGCAGCACTTTTCAAGTTCGGTCAAGTTGGAATTAAAACTTTTGCAGGCCAGATACATGGGATAATAAACATTGGAAAATACAATATTGGCGGCGGTGAAAAAGACGCAGTACTTTATGGCGGTACTGCAACAAGCCCAGCGCTTCTTGGTGTTGGATGGATTATAGGTCCACGTATCGCATCATTTATTCTTGTCGGAGGTTTAATTGGATGGGTTATACTTGCGCCCCTCATAGCGCTTGCCACAGGCCTTCCACAACCCGGTGCAGGAGCAGACTCTGTTGTAGCAGCTCAACAAGTAGAAGATGCACTTGCTCTTGGAGCTGGAAACTGGGATATAGGAAGCAAAATCTGGGGTTTTCATCAGATATGGGGCAATTACATTAGATATATAGGTGTAGGTGCAATGGTTGTAGGCGGACTGTATACAATTTTCAAACTACGATCAAACCTTGCAGAGGGAATACGCGAAGCAGTAGTTGGATTAAAAGGTGGAGAAACCAAGGCTAAAAAACGCACTCAACAAGATCTTAATTTCAAATTTGTTTTCCTTGCGATAGGTGCTCTTACAATACCTGTATTCATACTTTATGGTTATATATCAAGTGAATGGGCCATATCAGGAATAATGGCAGTATTTGCAATTCTTTTTGCATTCATAGCAAGTGCAATTGCAGGATACATGGCAGGGCTTCTTGGTAGCAGCAACAATCCTATCTCAGGGGTAACAGTATCAGTTTTACTTATCACATCACTTATATTACTTGGATTTGGTTTATCAGGAAACGTTGGAGCATATGGAGTTGCAATTCTAATCGCCGCGGTTATTTGTTGTGCCGCAGCAATCTCAGGAGATGTACTTCAATCAATGACTTGTGGTCAGATGATTGGAGCAACACCTAGAAATCAGCAGATAGCAGAGATGATAGGTGTCCTTGCAGCAGCACCAATACTTGCACTTGTCGTCCAAGCACTTGACCAGGCATATCATATAGGAAGCACAAATCTTCCAGCACCACAAGCATTTCTTATGAGTGGAATCGTAGAAGGAGTACTTGGCGGTGGAATGGTATGGCCATTTGTACTTGCAGGAGCAGTTCTTGCATTTGTCTTAATACTTATCGATTTACCAGTACTACCAGTCGCAATTGGTATTTATCTACCTTTTACACTAAGCGTACCAATATTTGCAGGCGGAATAGTAAGACACTTTACAAACAAAGTAGTTGAAAAGAAATATGGAAGTGCAGAGGAAGAAGAAATTTCTGACTGGGAGCTTGCGATTAAACAGACGGATGTTAAACCAAAGGAAAAGATTATAAGAACAGGTTTACTTCTCACCGCGGGACTAATAGCCGGTGAGGCACTCATGGGTGTCATAGTTGCATTCTTAATCATCGGTGGAATTGATCTTTCAATATTTAGTTTTCCACCGATACTACCAGCCATAATTATATGGTTGTTCATAGCGGTGTTACTGGCTTACATCCCATTGAGGGAAATATTTGCTAAAAAACAATAAATCAAAAAAACCACGAATTCCAACCGTAGATGAATTCCTAAAATACAAGCCTAAACGGCTTGATTATAGCTGGGAAGTCAATAGTGATGAACTCGTGGAAATAAAAGTACCGAAGTTTAAATCAGACTTCGGGAAATCTTTTTGTAAACTTATTAAAAAAGATAATTATTTTGTAGCAAAACTGGATCCTCTTGGAAGTACAGTGTGGCAAAATTGTGATGGAATTAAAACTGTTGAGCAGATACTTTTCATAGTAGAGAAACAATTTGCAGATGAAGAAAATATTGATCAGCGTTTGTTTTTGTTTTTACAACAACTGCATAGTCTTAATTACATAGAGTTTTAGAAAATGTTTTATTGGTTTTTTGCAAAAAGATAGGCGTTACATTTTTTAACGCTTTCAATCAACTCTTTTATATCAAGAGGTTTGCTTAAGTAATCATAGATATAAGGCTCAAGTGATCCCATTCTTTTGTTTTCTCTTGTACCGAGTGCAGATATTATCTCTATTGCAACATCTTTCATATATCCCTTATCAATTATTTGTTTTATTGTACCCCATCCATCTAATACAGGCATCATAAGATCGAGTAATATCACTCCTTTAAATCCTTCTTCTAGTTTTTCTAAACATTCTTCACCGTTTTGTGCAGTGATAACATCATATTCATTTATTTCTAGAATTGTTTTAAGTGAATCTAGCACATCTGGTTCATCATCTACTATCATTATTTTCTTTTTCATCCCTATCTCTCTTTTATCATATATTAATAAGTCATTTAAATAAATGTTCTTTAAATTATTTAAAAACTTTTAACATGTGTATTTTTATACTCATAAAAAGCTGTAGGTTTTTGATATGAAAAAATATGAGTTAATTGATCATACTGCTGATATTGGTGTAAAAGCATATGGTACTAATCTATCAGAGTGCTTTGAAAACGCAGCACTTGCTATGTTTGATATAATTACTGATAAATCCGAAATTGAAAATGTAGGGCAGTATACTATACAGCTTAATGCAGATGACTCAGAGCAGTTGCTTGTTGATTGGCTTTCTGAGCTTCTTTATCTTAGCAGTGCAAAAAATCTTTTATTTGGTTTTTTTAAAGTAACACTTAGTGATTACAATAAGAGGCTTTCTGCCACGGTTTTTGGCGAAAAATTTGATTTTTCTAAGCATAAAAGCGGCTCTGAAATAAAGGCTGTTACCTATCATATGCTTGAGGTTAGAAAGAAAAAACCGTATCATGCTCAGGTTCTCTTTGATATATAAAAAAAGCCAGTTTTTTTAAGACAAAGCCTGAGAATACTTTCAATCACCCTTTGTTTTGTTTTATATAGAATGTTTGTTGTTCTTATTTTTGTATCCAAAAACCGGACGGTCCCCTCACAGTATGATTTTTTTTGATCCCGTACTTTTTCCTCTCCTCTCGGAAAATTTTTCCGTCCGGCATTTTTCCTCACCATATTTTTTTATAGTTTATCTTCATACCTTGGGATAATAACAATTGTTAAATAATAGGTGAAAATAGATATGTCATGTGGAAAAATCACAGAAGATATGAACATACGTGAAGTAATAGATAAGCATCCTGAGGTAGTACCTGTTTTTCAGAAATATAACATGGGCTGTATCGGTTGTATCGCTGCAAGTTTTGAAAAACTAAGTGATATTGCAACAGTTCATGGTGTTGATGTTAAAAAATTTGTAGAAGAGTTAAATGAAGCTATGAAAAAATAAATTCTTTTCATATCTTATTTTTTGTAATTACCAGCTCTCCATGTTTTATTCCTTTTAATGCTCTTATGTTGTCTGCTAGTTTTTGTATATTTCCTGCTTTTCCTTTTAGAACTAATACTTCTAAGCAATTGTGATGATCTATATGTACATGTGTTGTTACGAGTATTTCTTTGGTATGGTTGTGTTGCAGATCAAGTAATCTGTCTGTTAGGCTACCTGCGTGGTGATCATATATCATGGTAAGTGTTCCTATTGATTCTGATTTTGGGTCTGTTGTCTCCTGTGTGATCAGGTTTTTTCTAATCAAATCTCTTATCTTTTCACTTCTGTTCGGATATCCTTCTTTTTTTATTATTTTGTCAAATTTTTTTAGTAGTTCTGGTTCGATACTTACGCCGAATCTAGTTATTTTTTCAGTCATGGTAGCACGTTTTACAGGTAAACGTGGCACGAATATAAATTTTTTGCTACCAAAAAGTTTATAAAAAAACGGTCTTTGTCGTGTTACGAATTTTAAAAAGGTGATACCTATGAAAAAAACAACTCTGTTAACAACAATATTATTTCTAAGCCTAGTTTTTACAACAAACATAACCGCAGAAGAAAACACAACAAATATTGTTTGTACTAACTCAATTCTTGCAGATTTTACTTCAAATCTTATAAAAGAAAATGTATCTATCGAATACATCATGCCCTCTGGAGTATGCCCTGCATATTATGATACAAAACCAAGCGATGTAAACAAAATAACAGATGCAGATATTATAATATCATTTGGGTCATCAAAAATGGAGCCATGGCTATCAGATCTTTTGGATTACAATGAAAACTATAATCTCATAGAATGCAAAAACATGGGCGAATGGAATATACCCTCTGGAGCTAAAACATATATTGAGTATATAGCAGAACAGCTATCAGATATTATTATAGAGCAAAATGAAACAATTCATACAAATGCAGATTCTTATCTTTTAGAAATAGACGAAATGGCAGAATCACTTAAAAACTCAATAAAAAACAAGAATTACACAAATACAAAAATAATTACAATGAGCTGGCAAAAAGATTTTCTTGAGTGGATAGGAGTAAACGTTACATATTCATATGGGCCGCCACAAGGACTTTCTGCACAAGATCAAATAGAAGTGATAAATGCATCAAACCAAAAAGGTGTTTCAGTAATTGTAGATAATCTTCAAAGTGGCACAGATTTCGGAGCAAAAGTAGCATCAGAATCAGGGGCAAGTCATATAATCTTTACAAACTTTCCGGGTGCTATACCTGGCACAGATACATATCTTAAAATGATAGAATACAACACAGAACAATTAATAGAAGGGATAGAGACTCATGAATATAAACAAGGAGAAATAAACTCACTACAAGATCAGATTGAAAATTTAGTAACACAGAGAAACATCATCTTATTTGTGCTAGCAATCTTTGCAATACTTACAGTTTTAATCTATGTACTATACAAAAAGAAGTGATACAAAAATGGATGAAACACTAAAAAAAATAGAAAAATTCCACGGCCACCTTGGCCCATATGCAGTAATAGGATACAAAATGGGATTAATTGCAAACAAAAAACTAGGCAGTGATCCTTTCTGTAAAAAAGCAAAGGTCTACACAGGGGTTAATCCACCAGTATCTTGCATAATCGATGGTATACAACTCAGCAGTAACTGTACACTTGGCAAGGGAAAAATATGTGTAGAAGAAAAAAATCTAGCAAAAGCGGAGTTTATATCAGAGAACAATAAAAAAATAGCCATATCATTAAAACCAGAGATAAAAAATGAAATAGATGAAACAGTTACACAGGAAAACATGATAGAATATTCTGAGAGGATATATAAAAAAGCCGATGAGGAACTTTTTGAGTTCTATGAATAAAAACATAATCAAACTTCAAAACATAAATACTATTTACGAAGGAGAAAAAATACCAGTAATAAAAGACATAACACTCTCTATTAAAACTGGTGAGTTTATCTACATAATAGGGCCAAATGGAGCGGGAAAAACAACACTTCTTGAAACAATAAATGGTCTTCTTTCCTATACTGGTGGAAAAGGCTATGTTTTAAGTAAAGAAATTTCTAAAAATAAAAGCCTTATCAGGAAACACACAGGTTTTTTGATACAAAATTTTGAAATAGATCCGCTAGCACCCTTTCTTTGTAAAGATGTAGTTATGATGGGCCTTACCGGTAAAAAAGGCCTTTTACGTTTTCACAATAAAAAAGACTGGGAAAAAGTCTGGTACAGCATGGGTCTTGTTGGAATGATTGATTTTGCAAACAGACCAGTTGGAAAACTTTCTGGAGGGGAGTTTCAAAAGATCCTTATGGCGCGTGTACTTACCCAGCAACCTAAAATATTACTCTTGGATGAACCATTTTCCAATCTAGATTTTTCCTCACGTCATCAGATGGAAACACTTCTAAATAGACTTCATGAAAAACATAATCTCACGGTTCTGGTGGTCTCTCATGATCTGTCTTTTATTCCTGAGAGCTGCAATAGAATAATTGTGATGGATAAAGGCAGAATAATTAGAGATGGTGCAAAAGAAATACTTGAATCAGAGACAGTAAAAAAACTTTTGAAAAATGGAGGTAAAAAATGATAGAGTTGCCATTAGGGTTGGTAATTACCTCAATTCTTGGTGCAGTTCTTGCAGGTTTTGTATGCTCTATAATGGGTACTTTTGTTGTTCGTATGAATCTTTCAAGTATTGGATATTGTATGAGCCATGCAGCTTTTGCAGGAGCAGCTTTTGGTCTCATGCTCTCTATTGATCCGATGTTTGGTGCGCTTTTGTTTTCTTTTGCAACTGCTTTTGCACTTGGCCCTGTATCAGATAAAGCAAGACTTGAAAGCAATATCGTAATCGGGTTTTTATTTTCTCTTATGATTGCACTCGCGTTTATTTTTTTAAACTATGTGCCAGGACAATCTGCAAATGCAAAGGCTCTACGTATTTTATGGGGCAGTATTCTCTCTGTTGGAATCTCAGATGTATTATTTTTAGGGCTGCTCTCATTTATTTTAATTATATTTGTAGTTGTTTTTTACAAAGAACTTGCATCTGTTATGTTTCATAGGAAAATGGCTGAGGCAAGTGGTATTAACACAAAAATATTTTATTTTGCAGTACTCTTTTTTACAGGACTAGCAGTGTCATTGTCTCTTAGGATTGTAGGTGGCCTTTTGGTTTTTGCCCTAATTATTAATCCAACGAGTACTGCTTATCAGTTCTTCTTTGATTTCAAAAAAATCATTATTTTTTCACCCGTGATTGGTGTTGTCAGCTGTCTGGTTGGTTATTATCTCTCTCTTGAATCTGATTTTCCAATTGGTGCTTCGATAGTGATTGTTTCTGCTCTTGTTTTTGCAGTGGCAATTGTTATTTCACCAAAACGCAAGACAAAAAAATTTTTAAAATCAGGAAAAAATTAATTTCATTCTTTTTTATCTTTTTCTTTTCTAGAAATATAACCAATACCTGTCTCAGTGATCTCTATTGTATCAAAGCTTACGAACTGAAGCATCTCCATCTGGGAGAGTTTTTTTATCATGTTGTTTAGCTCTTCTTTTGAAATGTTAAGCATATGCCTTGCCGTGTCTGCATCCATGTCACGTTCGAGCATCAACTTTAGAAGTTTGTATTCTTTTTCATATATGGCTGCTTCACGCTCTACCTCGCTTGGATCAACATCAATGTACCCTGAGAGTTTTTCAACATAATTTTTGATTACATGATCAAGATTAATTCTATCAACTACTTTTCCTTCTTTATTATACAGGGTGCAATATTTACTACCAGGTTCATGTTTCCAACTAGATACAGAATCCCATGTATAACCCAGCAGGTTCTCTGGTTTTTTACTATCAAGTGCCCCTGTACGAGCCATTTTTTCAATCTTTTTCTTATGTTCAGTACGACGATAGGCATAATGCTGCTCAAGTTGCACCTGGTCAAGATCAACATTCATGGTGCTAATCATCTTAGTGATTTCATCGTCAGTATGTTCCTTAAGTTCTGATATAAAATATAGCCCTGCTTCTGTTCCAATATCATTATAGACAACACGAATGAGAGATTCAATTGCTTTTCCAACCTGGGAGGTATCAACGCTGTTTACATCAGGTGAAACATTTATTGCAAAACCACCTTGAGAGATATTCTTGGAGTTTGCATCTACAAACTTTAAAAAACTGTATTTATTTTCAAGGGTTTTAATCGATGAACCTATCGCTTCTCCCGCTGTTTTTATTGATGTTCTCCTACTTGCGACGGTATACAATGCCTTGAGTACACTTTCAAGTAACACAGAGTTTTTCCAGTTTTCCAATTAAATACCCCTCTAAACAATAAAGGTTATCCTGTAATTTTGTTATAAAATTTTGCATTAGAAAAGCTTGTTTAATTTTTTTTCTTTTCGTTTTTTCCAAGAACCTTTATGATAGGCATAACTTGCAATAAGTGGAAACGTGACTGTTGCCTCCCCATATACCATCTGTTCAAGTCCGCTATCTACTTTTCCCCAGCTGTTTGCTTCTTTTAAGGTTGAACCTGACAATGCTCCATCACGCTCATCTGCAATCGTAAGCTGAACCGCATATTTGTGCATAGGTGCATCGACACCTAAAATATCTGCTGCAACAACTGTATCCTGAATAAAATTCTTTGGAACCCCCCCACCTATCATCAATAATCCAGAGTCCTTTGATTTAACTTTTATATTTGTTAGCTCTCTAAAGTCTGCGACACTATCTATTGAAATGCTTTTATCTTTTTTTTCTGTTTGATGAAAAACAAGACCAAAACCGGCACTGCTGTCTGAAAAAGCAGGACAAAAAATAGGAATTTGTTTTTTGTATGCCTCATGTACAAATGATTCTTGTTTACCATTTTTTTCTAAATATTCGCCCATTTTATTTATAAATTTTCTGGAGGGATAAGCACCAGCAGACATAGAGTCAGCGATTTTTTTAGTTGTCATATCACAAACTCTAAGATCTTCCTCATCAATGAAAGTATCATATATTCTATCTATCATAAGGTTTCTAAGCTTGCTGTCATCAGCGTTTACAAATCCTTTGTAATGATTAAACCCTAGTCCTTCAAAAAAATCCTGATCAACAACAATTGCCCCAGTAGATACGATTGCATCAACCATATTGTTTTTTATCAAATCAATAATTACTTTTTTAAGACCCGCAGATACAAGGGAACCTGCAAGACAGAGAAAAATAGTACAGTTTTTATCTTCTATCATCTTGTTAAATATTTTACATGCTCTTGCAAGATTTCTTGATTGAAAAGCCATTTTATCAAAGCTATCAACCAGAGGTATTGCATTGAATTTTTTAATATCGATATGCTCGATTTTTTCTTTAAGCAGATCTTTTTTACTATATTTCATAAAAACGCGTTATTTAACAAAGGTTTTTTTACTTTTCTACAGCAAAATTTAAACCAGATCTTCTTTTATGGTTTTTTCACTATGCATGAATGGGCGCTTGCTGAATCGATTCTCGTAGCAGCAGTTGATGCAGCAGAAAAAGAAAAAATCAAAAAACTTACAGAAATAACCATTGGTCTTGGTGAATTACAGCAGATAGCAATGGATGTTTTTGAGTTTGCACTTGATGAACTGGTAAAAGATCATAAGGATGAACTCGGTGATGTAAAAATCAAAATTAAGATTATCAAGAGTAATCTAAGATGTAACAACTGTGATAATACTTGGAAGTTTTCAGATATGAAAAACAAGATAACAGATGATGAAGGAGAAGCAATTCATTTCATACCGGAGGTTGCTTTTGTTCACTCCCGTTGTCCAAAATGTGGCAGTCCTGATTTTGAGATAACATCTGGCAGAGGGGTAAGTATCACACAGATTAAGGGTGAAAAATAATGGAAGTAAGAACCAGTGTTATACAAAAAAGACTCAAAAATGTAAAACGCGTAATATCAGTTGCAAGCGGTAAAGGTGGCGTTGGGAAAAGCCTTGTTGCATGCGGTACCGCGCTTTCTCTCAAAGAAAAAGGATACAAGGTAGGACTTTTAGACCTTGATTTATACGGTCCTTCATCTCATATAATTCTTGGTGTTGACGATTTTAATTTTCCTGAGGAAGAAAAAGGAATTCTGCCATTTGACGTCAATGGTATAAAATTCATGAGTATTGTTTATTTTACAGAAGACAAACCCGCTCCACTACGTGGAATGGATATTACAAATGTTATAATTGAGTTATTGGCAATTACTCGTTGGGATGATCTGGACTATCTTATAATTGATATGCCACCAGGAATAGGGGATGAGACACTAGATGTAATACATCTTGTTAAAAAATCAGAGTTTATGGTAGTAAGCACCCCCTCAAGAGTAGCACTAGGTGCAGTTGATAAGCTTTTAAAGGTTTTAAAAGAGTTAAAACTACCAGTTGTAGGTATAGTTGAAAACATGAAAATCAATGATTCAAATCTAATTGAAAAATATTTAAAAGATAACGGTTTTAAGTATCTTGGTAGTGTTAATTTTGATAGGAATCTGGAGGATTCAATAGGAAAACCTGAAAAGTTAATGAAGACAGGTTTTATGAAAGACTTTAAAAGAGTTGTAGAAAAAACAGTATGAAAGGAAGCTATGTTTTACTAATTAAAAATCCAGATAATCAAAATATTCAAATTGGAAAACTTGGAAATATATTTTTTAAAAAAGGAAATTATGCATATATAGGCAGTGCTATGAATTCATTGGATGCAAGGATAAAAAGGCATCTAAGTCATGAGAAAAAAATTCATTGGCACATTGATTATTTACTTCAGAATTCACAAATAACTGATGTTTTTTACAAAGAAACAAACGAGAAAATTGAATGTATTATTGCAAAAAAATTTGCTGAAAAACTAGAAAACATACAAGATTTCGGATGTAGTGACTGCAAATGCAACAGCCATCTATTCTATGGTAATAAAAAAGAAATTGTAGATATAACCAAAGATTTAAGATTCAACATAAAAAATATACAAAACCCTTAATTACTAAAACAATGTTTTAATAAACATAAAATGGAGAGGGCCAAAAATGGCATCTATTATTTATTCAACCATTGATGACATAAAAGCAGCAAGAAGAATCGCAAATACCCTTGTAGAAGAACAATTAGCAGCATGTGTAAACATAGTTCCAAATATTGAATCATTTTATCGCTGGAAAGGCAAAATTGAAATCGAGCAAGAAAACCTTATACTTGCAAAAACAGTAGATGAAAACATAGAAAAAACAATAGAGCGACTAAAAACTATTCACCCATACGAAGTACCAGATATAATAGTGTTACCAATCACAGCCGGGCTTGAAGAATATCTAAATTATATAAAAAACGAGACAGAATGAAACTAGTAAGTCTTGTATCCAGTGGAATAGACTCCCCAGTAGCAACTTTTATAATGAGTAAAAAGGCAGATGAAATAATAATTTTACATGCAGAAAAACATCCTTTTTCAGATGAAAAAGAAACAAAAAATTTTTTAAAAATTGTAAAACAACTCAAAAAAATCTGCAAATGTAAAATAAAACTAGCGATAGTAAAGCATGGTGAAGCTCTTAAAAAATACAAAAAAAATGCAGATAATAAATTCACATGCGTGTTTTGTAAAAGAATGATGCTTCGTTATGCAGAAAAAGTTGCAGAAAAATACAACTGCAAAGCAATTTTAACAGGAGATAACCTCGGGCAAGTTGCATCACAGACTCTTCAAAACATAAAAACAATAGAAGAAGCAGCAAGCATTCCAGTATTCAGGCCGCTAATCGGCTTTGACAAAGAAGACATAATCAAAATTGCAAAAGAAATAAAAACATATGAGCTCTCAATTATTCCCTCAACTGGGTGCAGTGCTGTTCCAAAAAAACCATCTACAATGGCCAAAAGTGAGAAGATAAAACAAGAGGAAAACAAAATAGATATAGATAATTTAGTTAAAAATTCAATAAAAGATATCGATCTTGTCAAAATTTAAAACCTATATTTTCACACCAGCCAGAGATAGAATCAGGTTTACAATCTATTTTTTTAATATATGGTTTTATATCAATTACTGGTGTGCCTTCTATTGCTGCAAGGCCTTTTACTTTTAAAACATTTTTTTCACGGTCAATAAGCTCAGCGGTGGTATAACCAATTGGGTTTGGATGACTAGGGGATCTGGTTACAAAAACACCATGGGGCTCTGTATCCCAAGGTGTTTGGACATTTAGATTATATCCCTCTGATTTATGAAACCAACAAAAAACATGTATATGAGAAAAACCTTCAATGTCTTTAAGACCCTGTTCAAACTCGTTATAAATCTCAATCTCACATAGCTCATCAGTTCCTTGAGGTGGTGCTTCAGATCTTTTTTTGTAAGGTGAATGTACTGTTCCTATTATTTTTAAATCAACATTTATTTTTTTCATTCTAAAACCTTTCATTTGAGTTTTGTATTTTAATTTTGTGAATATATTTTGAATAATATTCATAACAAAATGCTTGTTTTTTATTATATTTTATAACGAATTTTATTTATATAACAAGTGTTCATAAAAATATATTATGATATTTATTTTAAGTAAAATGGAAATCTTTATATATGCTCCATCTATACCATATAATGTAGATTTAAAGTCTTATTATACTACATATTGTGTTAAGATTTAGCTTGGTGAGAATAGGATGGAATGCCCTTTTTGTAATAAAAACGAGACAAAAGTCACAGATTCTCGTGATACAGGAACACTTTCTATAAGACGCAGGAGAGAATGCCTTTCATGCGGTAAAAGATTCACCACATACGAATACATTGAACTATCTCCCATCTATGTTATTAAAAAGGATGGGAGACGTGAGAAATTTGATAGAAACAAAATTAAAAATGGGTTGGTAAAAGCCCTAGAAAAAAGACCAGTAGGACATACAAAAATTGAGGAGACCCTCGATAGTATCGAGGAAAAAATAAGGAGAAACGGATCTGAGGAAATTGACAGCAAAAAAATTGGCGAATTTGTAATGGACGAACTAAAACAAACAGATCATGTCGCCTACATTAGATTCGCATCAGTCTACAGAAGCTTTGCCGATATTTCTTCATTTGAAGAGGAGATCAAAAACCTAACAAAACAAAACGTTGTCGGAGGAATAGATAAAAAATGATTAGAAAAATAAGAAAACGAGATGGGAAAATCTCAGATTTTAATCCAATACGAATAACAAATGCGATATGGAAAGCCGCACAAGCAGTCGGAGGAAAAGACCATAGAAGAGCAGCACAACTAACAGATAAAGTACTAGAGATGCTTGAAAACAATTTAGCAAAAGGAGAGATCCCAACAGTAGAACTTGTTCAAGACTGCGTAGAAAAAACACTAATCGAAGAAGGACACGCAAAAACAGCTAAAGCATATATTTTATATCGCCATCAACATAAAGATATTAGAGAAATTGGAGGGCTTTTAAAAGACATAGATGTAGTAGATGGATATCTATCGATGATGGATTGGAAGGTAAAAGAAAATAGTAACATGAGTTATTC
>CAZQEU010000040.1:0-14102 GCA_964592335.1 uncultured Thermoplasmatales archaeon | reverse complement strand
CCGAGGAAGCGAAGGCGTAAATAGGGGATTATAAGGGCACAGCCCTTATTTCACAATCCAATTAATTACTTGATTTATTTCTGTGGTTCAATTATCACTTTCATCGAGTCTTTTGCATCTGCTACTAGTTTGAAACCCTTAGCTGTTTCATCCATTGGAAGCTTATGTGTTATCATATCATTTACATCTATTTTTTTGTCTTTTAAAAGATCTATTGCCTCTGTTATATCTCTACCTGCTCCTGCGTATGTAGAATAAGTCGCAACCTGTTTATTCCATAAATCAAAAAATGGAATCGGTACATCTACACCCGGTGCTGTCATTGCAAACCATAGAATTGTGCCACCGGGATTTACTGATTCAATTGCTTGTCTAACAGCTGAAGAAACTCCAGCACATAGTATCACAAAATCAGCAAGGTGTCCATCATTATTTTTCTTAATTTCTTCTGCAACATCTTCTTTTGCAGAGATTACAACATCTGCACCCATTTTTTTAGCAATATCCAGTCTATAAGAATCAATATCTGTTGCAAAAATCTTTTTTGCACCATATGCCTTGGCAAGTTTGATATTTAATAGACCAGCCATACCAGATCCTAAAACAAGAACCGAATCGCCTTTCTTGTAATGTGCTACTCTAAAACCACGGACAACACAGGCAAGAGGCTCAATAAATGTTGCCTCGTAATCACTTACCAAATCAGGTAATTTAAAGGTCCCAAAACGAATATTTATCGAAGGTACACGCAAATATTGAGCAAAACCGCCAGGATAAAACTTTGTTTTCTTAATTGTAGGACATAGTGTCTGCTGATCTTTTTTACAAAAACTGCATTTATTACAAGGCACATGATGAGTGACAAATACTCTATCGCCCACTTTGAAATCTTTAACATTTTTACCTACTTTTTCAACAACAGCAGATATTTCATGACCAAGAACTAGTGGAGCTTTTTTAACTCGATACCACTGCATAACATCTGATCCACATATCCCACTAGCAACTACTTTAACGAGAATCTCATCATCAGAAATCTCAGGGATTTCCTGTTCCTCTATTCTAACATCATTATTGTTGTAGTACATTGCAACTTTCATCTTAGTCATAAACCTTGCACAGTTTCCCTGTTATTATAAACTATTTAATAGAGTTTACCTCTTAATTTTAAAAAGGTTTATTATTAATGATAGATTACACTTATAACACTCTTATATATCAACAAAGATGAATGGGTAATTACATGATAATTGTCAATAATGAATGGTGTAAAGGATGTGAAATATGCATAGATTGTTGTCCTTTACAATTATTGATTAAATCAGATGAAACAAACAAAAAAGGGGTTCATATTCCAAAACTAAAAAATGAAGGTCAATGTAATGGTTGCCAGTTATGTGAGCTTAACTGCCCAGATATGGCTATTTTTTATATTTCAGATGAAAGCAACTCTTTTTCCTCAGGTGAATAAACATGAATTATCATTATGATTTTCAGAAAATATGTAATGTACTCGGTAAAAACACTCAATTTGTTCAAGGAAACATTGCTTGTGTATATGGTTCACTATTAGCAGGTTGCCGTTTTTTTTCCGGGTATCCAATTACTCCTGCAACTGAGATATCTGAGGAGATGTCAAAACTTCTTCCTAAAGTTGGAGGAGTTTATATACAAATGGAAGATGAAATAGCTAGTCTTTCATCAGTAATAGGTGCGGTATGGGCTGGTGCAAAAGCTATGACTGCAACCAGTGGACCAGGTTTTTCTCTTATGATGGAAAACATTGGTTATGCATGTATGACTGAAACACCATGTGTAATTGTGGATGTACAACGTTCAGGACCTTCAACAGGACAGGCAACAAAACCAGCACAGGGTGATGTTATGCAAGCCAGATGGGGGACACATGGAGACCATGATATCATTGTTTTATCACCTAGTACTGTTCAGGAATGCTTTGATCTTAGCATTGAAAGCTTTAATCTTGCTGAACGATACCGAACACCAGTCATCCTTTTAATCGATGGACAATTAGCACAACTACGGGAGAAAATTGTTATTCCTCAAAATAACGATATTTTTATTGAGCAGAGAAAGATCGGCGAATCTGCAAATCATGTTTTTGGCGGCTCATCAATACCTCCAATGGTTGAGTTTGGAATGAAAAAAGCGGTTCATGTTACGGGTTCTACTCATCTTGAAAACGGGATGCGAGATATTGAAACTAAGAAAGCACATACTGATTTAATTCAGCATTTAAATGATAAAATTGTAAAAAACCGATCATCAATCTGTAAAACTAAAGAGTATCATGTGTCTGATGCAACAGACGTAATTATTTCTTATGGTTCTTCTGCAAGACCCTCTTATGGTGCTATGCTTAGGCAAAGAGAAAAAGGAAGAAAAATAGGTTTTATACAGTTGATAACACTCTGGCCGTTTCCAAAAGAAATCATTCAAAATCTTGATGAATCTGTAAAACGAATTTTCGTTCCAGAGATGAACCTTGGTCAGATTTCACGTGAAATTGAAAGATACACTAATGCAAAGGTAATATCTATACCAAAAATAGGTGGTATCCCTCATACTATACAAGATATTACTTCGGTAATAGAGGGGGAACCGCTATGAACAAAATCTACTTGCCACCAAATCTCAAAAAATATCTGAGAGAAGAAACACTTCCTACAACATTTTGCCCAGGCTGCGGGTCTGGTACCATTCTACATAGTTACATCACAGCATTATCCCAGCTAGATATAAAACCAGAGGATACAATTTCTGTATCGGGTATTGGATGCTCATCTTGGATACCATCACCTCATTTCAAAGGAGATACATTACATACTACACATGGCCGCTCTGTAGCCTTTGCAACTGGAATAAAACTGATGAAACCAGAAAAATATGTAAATGTGATTGCAGGTGACGGCGATTTAGCAGGTATTGGCCTAAGCCACCTCATCCATGCAGCCAGAAGAAACATTGGGTTATCTGTTTTTCTTGTAAACAACTATGTATATGGAATGACTGGTGGACAATTCTCACCGACTACGCCAAAAAAAATAAAAACAACAACAACACCATATGAAAACCAGGAATCTTCGTTACCAATATCAGATATCATGGCTATAAGTGGCGCAAATTATGTAGCTAGATGGACAACTTATCATGTAAAAGAACTCATTGAAAGTATGAAAGAATCATTTCAAACCAAAGGATTCAGTTTTATTGAAATTGTTTCCCAATGCCCTATGAACTATGGAAAATTTATTGGAAAAAAACAACCAAGTGAACTATTACAATTATTCAAAGATAACTCTATATCAATTGAAAAAGCTCGATCTTTATCTTCAGAGGAGAAAAAAAATAAATTAATCGTTGGAACCTTAGCCAAAAAAACAACACCTGAATACTCAGAGATGATGTGGAATATTACAAAGAAAAAGATGGAGGTATAATCAATCAATATTCGTTTCTGTGGAATTGGTGGACAAGGAGTCGTACTAGCAGGATATATCCTTGGAAAGGCAGCAATAATTGAAAACAACTATGCTGTTCAAACAAAAACCTATGGAAGTGCATATAGAGGAACACTATGTAAAAGTGATGTGATCATTTCAAAAAATATAATCTGTGAACTTGAATTCATGAAAACAGATGTACTCATATGTTTTTCAGATGAAGGATATACTAACTATAAAGATAGGTTAAAATCAGATGGATATCTTTTCTATGATAATAGCCTAGTCAATATCTCTAAACCTAACAAAAATTCTCATTCAATAAATGCTTTTAAACTATCTAAACAAAAATTTAATAAAACAATTTTTGGAAATATCATCATGCTCGGATATCTTATTGGACATAATCCATTTGTCTCAATAAAGTCAATAAAAAAAGTTATAGCTGAAACTGTCCCAAAAAATACTATTGACCAAAATATCTCTGCTTTATCAATAGGTTTTAATAAAGCAATAAAAGAAAAATAAACACTATGCTAAAATGTCTCAAATTATTTTAAATTAAAAAAATTTAACTATTAATATTTGTTATACTTTATCATTAAATAATCTGGAGAGGATAATAAATATGGGATTATTTGGTCCACCTAAAATAACTTTGACGCTGGAAAAATTTTCTTTTAACCCTGGAGAAAAAGCAAAAGGAACTATTGCTTTAAATTTGAAAAAACCAACGTATGCTAGAAAACTATTTATTTCTTTAATAGGAACAAGAAGAGAAAGACATGGCAACAAAACACATTGGAGAAAAGTATATGATTTTGATATGCCAGTCTCTGGAGAAAAAGAATATCAAAAAGAAAACATAACATTTGAATTACCAATACCGCCAGATATACTAAACCCTAAAACACAACAAGAAGCAATGCAAAACGCACTTGAAGATAAATTAGGTTCAGCAGGCTCTTTAATCGGTGCAATGACTGTAGGAAGAGGCCATACAAAATGGAAGATACAGGCACAGCTAGACGTTCCAAAAGCATTTGATGTAAAAACTCATCAAGATATCCAATTATATCCTAAACAAGATCAATCTGGTGGAAATATATGAACATAGGAATTGTATACTATTCAAGAAGTGGAAATACAAAAAAAGTAGCAGAGTTTTTAGAAGAAAAACTAAAAAATAAAAAAGCAAAAGTCGACCTTATTGAAATACAACACGTAAAAAAACCTGGTTTTTTCAAAGCAGGAAGAGCTGCCATGAGTCAGAAAGATATGCCTATTAAAAACAATGATTTTAATCTTAAAAAATATGATAAAATAATTGTTGGCTCACCGGTATGGGCTGGAAAACCTGCACCCTATATTCAATCATTTTTTGATAAAGCAGAGGGTATAAAAGACAAAAAAACTGGTGTTTTTATAACTGGTAGTGCCTCTGGTGAAAAAAATGCAAAGGTAAGTAATCTTATAAAAGAAAATCTTAAATCTGCTGGTCTTAAAACTATTGATAAAACCTTGAATCTAAAAGTAAAAAAAGAAGAAATATTAGAGGATAAAGAAAAAATAAATGATTTTGTAGAAACAGTTATGAAATAAATTAATTGAAAAGCTCATCAATTAATTATTTATTCTCTTTTTTGTTTTCATCATATTGGATGTACGAAGGTTATAAAGAAATTGTTGTTGAATCGTTTTGGGGATCTATAGCAAGTCTTGTTTTTTTTCAGATATTTGGTTATATTGTTTTTCAGTCATTTATTTCATATCTAGATAATTTGTTTATGCTTTTTTATGGTAGTATATGGCTTTTAACTTTTTTGTTTTTCCAGTCAAAAGTTATGGTGAAAATTAGATTTTTCCTTTCAAAAAAAAGTTTAAAATCCACTACTTTTTCACTTAGGCAAAAAGATGATTGGTTCAAATTTATTTTAACAATTATCTTTCTAATAGTATGGATATTATTTCTTGTAGGATATTATCCTTTTCCAAGATCGGAATACGATATTTTTAAATTGATAGCTTTTTACATTTTTTCTTTAGTTATTTCATCATTGTTTTCAACAAAAATACAAAAAGTTATGCCTGAAACAAAAAATTTGAAATATCACGGAAGTCTTTTAGGCGGAATCCTTGCAGGTCTCTTTTTTGTTATACTAGGATATTTTTTTGATAAATATGCAGATATTACTTTTTTCAATTTTTATATTCCAGGTATGGCTGGAATGGGTTTTGTAATGATGTGTTTGACTATATGGCTTCTGCAGGATCAAATTAAATAAAATTGTTACATAGATCTAAGTCTTTTTATTCTCTCATCAAGTGGTGGATGTGTAGCCCATACCGAGCTTGCAGTGATGCTTTTGAAAGGATTTGAGATATAAAGGGGTGCTACGGTCTTGGAGCCTTTTGGTTTTTCCTTCGGGTGATCTGCTTTAATCTTTTCAAGTGCTTTTGCAAGTCCTTCAGGGTTACGAGACATGTATGCTCCTGTTGAGTCCGCAAGATACTCTCGTCTGCGCGATATTGCAAGATAAGTAAGCCTTGCAAATATAGGGGCAAGAATTACAAAAACAATTGCAAGTATTATTAGAATTCCACCGCCATCGTTTCTACCACGGCTGCGTCCTGCACCTCCCCAAAACATTGAGTAAAATAGTATCTCTGAGAGTAGGGCTATAGCACCAACAACGCCAATTGTCACAGTTGCAATACGTATGTCATAGTTTTTAATGTGGCTCATCTCATGTGAGATTACTCCACCAAGCTCTTCCTGATTAAGTTTTTTAAGTGCACCAGTTGTGACACATATAACTGATTTTTCGGGTGTTTTACCTGTTGCAAAAGCGTTTATATAATTTGAGTCTTGAACATATACTTTTGGCATTGGAAGGCCTGATGCAATGCTCATCTCTTCCACACGATGAATAAGTAGTTTTTCTTCTCTGTTTTTTGGATCTGCAGGTCTTGCTTTTGCAGCAGATAGAACCGATTGAACTGAGAATGAATATGTCACCCCAACATAGACTAATGCAATGGGTATTGCAAAAATTAGTGGTATTATCGGGTTTGCCGGGTAGAATATGTATCCTACGGCAAAAACTACTACTATAAATAGCAATGCCATTATAGTACAAACTAATATTGTGTTTCTTTTATTTCTTCGAATATGATCCTCGACAAGTATCTTTTTTTCCATATAAATCAAAAAAAGAAAAAATATTTTTTTAGAATTTTACCTTTGGTACTGCTTTATCTGTTTCTGGTATTTGTATCATATCGCGTGTTTTTTTACCCATTTTTTTTGCAAACCAAAGCCCTGGGAATGTCTCAATTGTGTTGTTGTATGTAAGTACTGAATCGTTGAAGTGTTGTCTTGCGTATGATACCTTGTTTTCTGTGTTTGTGAGCTCATCTTGAAGGTTTAAAAAGTTCTGATTTGCCTTGAGATCAGGATAGTTTTCTGCGACTGCAAATAGTGATTTAAGTGCTCCTGTAAGCATATTGTCTGCATCAATATTTTCTTGTGGTGTTTCTGCGCTCATAAGTGCAGAGCGGGCTTTTGTAACATTTTCAAGTACTTCTTTTTCATGTGTCATATAGCCTTTTACTGTTTCCATTAGATTTGGAATCAGATCTGCGCGTCTCTTGAGTTGTACATCTATTTGTGCCCAGCTGTTGTCTATCCTGTTTTCCATACGGATGATTTTGTTAAAAAATCCCCAGTATAAAATTAGGAAAAACACTATAAGGATTACTACTATTATTCCTATCCATAGCAACATTTTATCTTACCTCTCATTTTTTTTATTATATAGGGGGCGTTAACAACGCCCTTTATTTAAATTTATTTCTTATTTGATTTGAATAGATCATATGCTTCTTTTGGCGTGTATTTCTTATGTACTATTGCATTTACTGCTTTTATCATCCCAACAGGATCTTTACTTTGAAATACGTTTCTTCCCATATCCACTCCAATTGCTCCTGCCTGTATTGCGTCATAAGCCATCTGAAGTGAGTCTTTCTCAGGTATCTTTTTGCCACCAGCAATTACTATTGGCACAGGGCAAGTATCTACAACTTTTTCAAAACCTTCGCAGTAATAGGTTTTTACTATACGTGCTCCTAGTTCTGCTGCCATTCTAGATGCAAGTGAAAGGTATCTTGCATCCTTTCCAAGGCCTTTGCCCACTGCCGTGACCGCGAGTACAGGTATTCCATAGCGCTCACATTTATCGATATACTCGGTCATCCCAAGTATTGTATCCCGTTCAAAAGGCTGGCCGACAAGAATCGAAAAAGCTACACCTGATACATTAAGACGTATCGCATCTTCAATGTCAACTGATATTCCCTCATGTAGCAGGTTATCTTTGTTTAAGATACTAGTCCCGCCTGATACACGTAATACTATTGGTATCTTTGTTTTAGGGTCAATATAGTTTCTAAGAGCTCCACGGGTAAGCATAAGTGTATCAGCATATCTTAAAAGCGGGTCAGTCATTTTTTTAATGTTCTCAAGACCAGTTGTAGGTCCCATAAAATACCCATGATCTACTGCAAGCATTACAGTATGCCCATCTTTTGGGTTGATTATTTTATTGATTCTATTCTTCATTCCCCAGTCCATAAAAATCTTTTTCCTCCGAATAATTCGTTTTTTTGGTTAATAGAAGGAGTATTATTTAAATGGTTTTGTGGGAAATCTTTTAAGGGGCGTTAATATTACCTGCTTCTGCATTTGTTTAGGGAGGTAAATATATGTCAGTTATTGATAATCTTGAACCAAAAATTGTTTGGAAACATTTTGATGAAATCAGAAAGATTCCTCGTTGCTCCAAACATGAAGAAAAAATAAGAGAATATGTTGTTGATTTTGCAAAAAAACAAAATCTTGATTATGAAGAAGATAAAGTTGGAAACATAGTGATTAGAAAAGATGCAACTAGTGGAATGGAAAACAAACCAGGTGTAATTTTACAGGGGCACATGGATATGGTTTGTGAAAAAAACAGCGATGTAGACTTTGATTTTTCAAAAGATCCGATTCAGTTAAAAATCGAAGATGATTTTCTAACAGCAGATGGTACTACTCTAGGTGCTGATAATGGTATAGGAGTTGCAATGAGCCTTGCAATACTTGAAGACAAAAGTTTGAAACACGGGCCAATCGAGGGACTTTTCACAGTTGATGAAGAAACAGGTCTTACCGGTGCTTTTGCAATGAAAAAAGATTTGTTAAAAGGAGAAATACTACTCAACCTGGATAGTGAAGATTTCGGTGTTATTACTGTTGGCTGTGCAGGAGGAGGAGATTCACAGATAAGACTCCCTTTTAAAACACAACCTGTAAATGGTACGATGGACAGTCTGATGATTAAAGTATCAGGACTGCGCGGTGGGCATTCTGGAGTAGATATACATGAGCAACGTGGTAATGCTGTAAAACTTTTAACTAGAATGCTTTGGAAAGCAAAAGAACATTATTATAAATTCAACATATCTGATATTAAAGGTGGAGACAAGCATAACGCGATTCCTCGTGAGGCATATGCAAAAATCGTGATAGATAAAAACGATAAAGACAAGTTTATGTCAACCCTCAAAGAAGAAGGAAAAAACATTCTTGAGGAGATAAAAACAATTGATCCTAATTTTAAGGTAAACTTTGAGGATATTGAAGGAATAAAAACAACTATGACAGAAGATTCACAGGATAGATTACTTGATTTACTACATGGTCTTCCACACGGAGTAGATAAGATGAACTATGACATACCTGAGCTTGTTGACACATCCACAAATCTTGCAACAGTAAATATAAATGATAAAAAAGTAGCAATCGGTATGAGCACACGCAGCAGCATAAGCTCAGCGCTTCAGGATTTCCGTGATAGAATAAAAGCTATATCTGAACTTTCAGGTGCAACAGTTGAAGAAGATGAACCATACCCTGGTTGGAAACCAAACCTTGATTCAGAGATATTGAAGAAATCCAAGAAAATATTTAAGGATATGTTTGAAAAAGAACCAGTTGTAGAGGCGATACATGCAGGTCTTGAATGCGGTATAATTGGTGAGAAATACCCTGGAATGGATATGGTAAGTATCGGGCCTACCATTAAATATCCACATAGTCCAGAAGAAAAAGTAGGAATTGAATCTGTAGAAAAAACATATGATTATGTATTAAAAATACTCGAAGAAATTTAATCCTAATTTTCTTCTTTTTATTTTTTTTATTGTTCGGTTTTTCCCAAACTTGTTAAATAGTTTTATATGGTTCTAAGCACAATATGGGTTTTAGAGGTGCTTGGATAATGAATTTAAAATCAAAAAATAATATCTCAAAAATTGGAATAACTGCGATAATAAGTATGGTTTTTATAATTGCAGGTTTCTCAGGTTGTGTAGAAAATAATTCAAATGATAAATCTCCATCTGAAGGCTTTTATTCATTTGAGAGTGATATGCAAGGTTGGGAAAAAAATGGTACTGATTTAGATAATCCTCCTATAAACTGGTCTGTTGGAAGATCTGATGAGATATCAACTGATGGCGATTATTCTGTTAGATTTTATCTTGAAAACTTTAATGATGCAGGTAAAATTTGGATGGAAAAAACGTTTGATGTTGACCCAAACTCGATTTATGATATAAAAATTTCATATAATTTTGCAACAGCTGATTTTGGAGATCTTAATCTATTTAATATAATAACAACAGTTCTTGGAAAGAGTTTATCTGGTAGAGAAACCTTGAATTATGAAGGGGATACTGGTCATCATTCAGATGCAGAAGGATATGTTTGGCTTGATAAAGAATTTGAATATATAGTCGAAACAGATGATTCAGGTCAAATCTACATTAATATCGGAGTTTGGGGATCTTGGGAAACTACAAGAACATATTTTGTAGATGAACTAAATATAACAATTGAAAAACAAGAATCAATAGAGAAGTACCCTGATATATCAGGTGTTTGGAACTTGAATCATTATAACTGGGAAGGAAATCTTACCAGAGAAGAAAATGTAACAATAATACAACAAGAAGGAGATATTGAAATTCAATTTGATCTTATGCCTCCTGTGGAAGGTAAAATAATAAAAAATAATATCGAAAATCCTTACAACGAATCTGATTTTATAATAAGAGGAGTTGATTTTGGTGGCCTGGGAATTGATGTTGTTTATATAGTCAATGAAAGCTATATGATTACTGAAATTCCATCGTGTGAAAGCTGCAGTCCATCAGTTTTCTCTAAATAATCAACTTATCTTCTTTATTTTTTAAGATAAGACTATACAAAACTTTATAAACTATGCACGTCGTTAGTATTACTGTAGAAAAAAATAGAAATTTGAATTTTCATTTTTTTATTTAAGATGAGTTTACTTTTTTATTTTTTTAGCAATATGACAAAAAACATTTAGAATAAAGTGTGTAAAAATGAGACGAAACAACAGAAGAAATCAAATGAAGAAAAAATCAAATATAATTAGATGTAAAACTCACAGCAAGCCAGTATTTAGTCACGAAGTTTGCTCCTTATTTGTTGCAAAGAGCAGTTCAAATACCAATAAAAGCTGTGAAAATTGTGCAAATTCTTTTTAATGAAATATTATTAACGTGATAGAGTATGAATTTTAAAAACATTGATATTAAAATAAGTTTACAAGAAAAATTAGAAGAATGCGGCTTTACAGAGCTAACCACTATCCAGGAGGAATGCATCCCTCATATATTAAAGGGAAAAGATGTTGTGGGTCAAGCTGAGACAGGCTCAGGCAAAACCCTTGCTTTTTGTCTTCCAATAATTGATAAGATACAAAAAGGAGAGGGTTTGCAGGTTGTTGTTTTAACTCCAACTAGAGAGCTTTGTCAGCAGATCTCACAAGTTTTTTCGGATTTTGGAAAAACCCTTGGAATTAGAACCACAAGTGTCTATGGCGGGGTAAGTATTTCACCTCAGATAAGAAACCTTAGAAGCTCTGAGATAGTTGTTGCAACCCCTGGTAGATTCCTTGATCATATCGGTAGGAGAACTATTGATCTTAGACAAGTAAATTTTTTAGTTCTTGATGAAACCGATAGAATGCTTGATATGGGTTTTATTGATGATGTTGAGAAAATAATAAGTTTTATGCCAAAAAACCGTCAGACCTTAATGTTTAGTGCTACAATTGATCATAGTCTTAACAGGCTTATCAAAAGGCATCTTAGAAATCCAGTTATTATCAAAACGCAATCGCAGGTTGACAGTAGCAAACTTGAGCAGATCTATTATGATATTTATGATAAAGAAAACAAGTTCTCGATTTTACTGCATTTGTTGAAAAATGAGAAAGCAGGTCTTTCACTTGTGTTTTGTGCCACCCGTAGAGAATCAGATATTGTTGCAAAAAACTTGCGTCGTCATGGTATTAACGCATCAGCTATCCATGGTGGTATGAGCCAGAATAAAAGAACTCTTTCATTGGAATCTTTGAGGAAACAAAAAAACGATGTTCTTGTTGCAACTGATGTTGCAGCACGTGGTCTCGATATTCAAAATTTAACTCATGTTTATCATTATGATGTACCAAAAACAGATACTGATTACATACATCGTATAGGTAGAACCGCACGTGCTGGGGAGAATGGTAAAGCAGTAACACTTCTCACAAGTCCAGATCATGATAATTTTAGAAGAGTGCAGAGTAACGAAGAATTAGAAATCAAAAAAGCAGAAGATTTTCCCAAGTTTAAAAAAGTAGATTTCTTTAGAAGATTTAAGCAACATAAAAAACCTTTTAGAAGAAAACATGGGAAAAAGAATAGGAAGAGAAACCGTTAAAGATATAATTTTTTATAAAAAATTCTTCTAGATTCTATTTTTAAGTACTTTGTAAGTGAGAAATCAGAAGGCTTTATTTTATGTGGATGAAATGTATAAAAAGATAATTTAGAACACCGTTATGTGTTTTTTTTACTCTTAATGGAAAAGCCATAACTTTTATCTATGATCCATAGCTTAGGAGGCTATCGCCCTATCCAGTCTAGGCTACAGGTCAATCGATTATGCATTGATAATAAAATCTGTATTAAAAAAATTGTTTTATTTATTAGCTAATCCTATAGATTTATAAGTTGTTTCTTATTTCGGCTTTAGAGGGTTTTAAATGACTGATGAGAAAATTATAGGAATTATACCAAATACACATACAGGAATTTTTGGAAACAAATGCTACAATTTAGTAGTAACAGATAAAAGACTAATCGCAGCAGAGCTTACTTCCCAAATGATAAAAGATGCCGCAAAGAAAAATTCTGAAGAAAGTAAAGCAAGAGGAGAGGGACTACTTAAGAGAATGGCCTCGACTATGTTTTCTGGAACTAATTATTATGATAAATATTTTTCAATTCCAATAGAACAAATAATTTCTGAAAATCCGGGTAATTTTGTAATAGAACCTCACATGGTAAGAAAAATTAAAGTTTCATATAGAGCAATTGATGCAGAGCAAAACAAATATCAAAACGAGCTAAAAATTAAATGGACTGGTGGAAAATCAGTTTTTAGATTCAACTCAATTTCAACAAAGGATGCAAAAAATATTTTGGCAAATACCTTTTCATCTCAAGTAAAATAATAAAATCAAATTAAAACACATCAATTGCATCAGGAATCTTATTGATCCTGCTTAAAAAATTAGCCTGATTTCTTCTGTAGCTGAAAAGCACATCTGCTTTTTCATCTTGAACGTCCCATGGTTTTACTATGAGAAGATCCCCGACTCGCAATCTTTTGATTCTCCGGCGTTTGCTTCCAGGAATTCTTGCCATTCTAGATTTTCCATCTGCACATGAAACATGCAAACGTGATCCACCAAGTTTTTTATCAACAACTGCAAAAACCTCATTTTTATCTTTTTTTGGCATAGGCAGCCGTATGTTAACGTCTTTATTCTCATTATCCATAAATAACACAACAAATGTTCTGCCCGGCTTTATCTACCTACAGCTTTTATATAACTTTGCATCAGTTTTTCTTTTCAAACCAACCTAGAATCTCCAGTTCTTTTTTCAAATCATGAAAACCTTCATACTTTATCCATTTACCTTTTATAGAACCATCTTTTCTTTTTGAAAAACTAATAGCCCTGCTTCGCGGAATCTTTTTAACAGGTATTGTAAAAAAACGGTTTTTATCATTATCTAAAAGATAAACTATTACAAAATCACATTTTCTAAATTGTTTTTCTGTAAGCTTTCCTACAGAAGGATAATCTGCATCACCATTAACTGATCTGACCTTTATTCTAATAAATCTACCTTTGACAGATATTACAAAATCATAGCTGTCTTCCTCTGGACACTGATATGCAGTGATTTCTTCTTTTTTAAGATAAATCGGTAGTAATGCCTGACCAGCTGTTTCAATAAGTCTACTTTTTGCTTTCATATAAAAAAACCCGCTCTCTTTTTCACTCAAGGTTTTAAACAGTATCTGAGTATAAAACATTAAGGGAAAAAATTAGAGGTTTTTAAGTGAGCTATCGAGTCTTTTCAAAAACTCTTCAACTTCACCTTTTGAGATAATTGTTGGTGGTAAAAACCTGATATATTTACCAGTTGAAAGACTGGTTT
>CAZQEU010000039.1:0-14608 GCA_964592335.1 uncultured Thermoplasmatales archaeon | reverse complement strand
CGGGATTTGAACCCGCCACAGAGGATCCACAGTCCCATATGTTGCCAGGCTACACCACGCGGGCCATAGTTTTTTAGAAAAAGGCAATACCCAAGAAATATTTAAACTATATGCAAATATAAATCAGATAAGACAAGCTACAACATTATAATAAAAAAAATATGTTTTGGTATAATTTTGTAGTTTTAACGATTAAAATAGTTGATTCATAACATAGATTTTAAATAAAAAATATCCTGTTTTTATTAAAATTCAAATATATTATTTGGTAGTGTAACACATGGCTGTAAAAACAAAATTAAAGCCAATAATTTCTAATAACAAAGCTGTAAGTGAAGAATTTACAACCCTTCCAGCACTCTCCGTTGTAATGATCGGTTTTACGATTTTTTTGCTATTAACTGCAAATACATACAACTCATATGAAAACAGAGTAGAAAGCCTTGAGAAATACAAAACAGCAGATTTTATTGCAACAAAGATTACAAACCCTGATTGTTTTTTTATAAGTGAAGGCAGAATAATAAATGTAGATCTGTTGGAATCTATCAGGGGGAAACAAAGATTAAAATCATTGAAAGAGGAATATACATCATCAGGTTTTGATTTTATAGTTAGATTAAGCTGGAGCTCAAAACAAAGAGATTTCCCTGAAAAATTACCAACAGACATTAAGGATAGAATCGCTGTTTCAAAAGACATAGGAATTTATTTAAACCAAGCACAGACCAAACCTGGTAAATTAACTATTATTTTATGGAGTGTTTTTTATTGAAAAGAAGAGTTTTTCTTAAAAACATAAATGCTGTTTCTATAATGTATGATGCTGTTTTTTTCATAGTACTGGTTTCACTCTCAGGCGTTGTATTACTCCCTGCTCTACAAAGTGACGTTGCAATTGAGGGCTCTATTGATAAACACCGTGAGCATGTTGCAGATGAAGCATTAAACACGCTTCTTGTTTCAAGAGCAGATGTTTTAAGCTATAAAGTAGGTGGAGACCTGATAGATGATGCCGCAGGAATTATTGGAATAGATAATTCATCCAATGGGCTTTACAATTCAATTCTAAGCTGGCTTCTTGCAAGAGAGCAGCTTCATAAAACCTATTCAAATCTTATTTCTGAGAATCTTGGCTGTCAAATTCGCTTGCCTTTTTCTTTTTTTGGAACTAATCGTTTTAACATTTTTACAGGAGATTATGACAGGCAGCTTAAAAAAGAAATAGAGAGTTTTTTGGATTATTATCTGGGTGATAAATACAACTATAATTTTACAGCAATATGGCATCCGATTAAAGGCATCAGTCTTGGAGGAAGCATAAATATTGGCCCAACTGCACCTGATGTGAATTGTTATGTTTCCAAATGCAATATTATGATGCCTTACAAACCAACTGTTACAGTGAATGGTACAAGAATAAATTTTACTCGCTATTGGTTTGAAGAAGAGGTTTTAAAAAAAATACCTGTAGTTTATAATATTACAAATGTTGTGCAGGATTATAATAATGGTGTACATCCTTATGATACTCATTCGAATGCCACTACATCAGTAAATGAAAACCTTACATCTCTGGTTTATGGTTTTTTAGTTGATGGAATATATGATGACAAAAAAGAACTGTTCCCAGGGATTGCTTCAGCAGCCCTAGATTATGGCATATCTAATCTAAAGTCTGCTCTTGAGACTTTTTCAGAAGACTTACTGAACGCTCTTATGGGTGAATCACTGATAAATGTGGACGGGTTTTTTGGAAGCATTTCAGATGTAAAAAATCCTATTGCAAATGCTATATCAGATGAGATAAATAAAACAATACAGGACATTACAAAGGACTCATTTGGTTCTTTATCTGAAGGATTTATTCAATTGGAAGATTACATTATAAATGAAATAAAAAACAGTTTAGACCCAGTTATTTTACCATATATCAAAAGTTTTATCGGATTTATTTTTGAAGAAAAAGATGCAGTTGACCTCTATGATTTTGTTTTAACTTGGTTGTTTGATCAGATATCACTAAACAAAGCAGAGGTAAGGCTTATGGTTTGGGAGGCTCGCGGATGAAAAATATTAGTTTTTTAAAAGATGATAGAGCAAGAATTCCTTTTTCAGTTATTGGTATTTTTTTAATTCTTGGAAGTAGTTTTACATCAGTATATGTAACAAAGCTTGAAAGAGATAAAGCAGAGGAGCTTTCAAGCACCATTGATTTTAATGAAGTTGAAAACCTGTTAAGGTTTGCTGAGGCAGATATGTCCACGGCATTAAATATAGCAGGGTTAAAGGCAATAAAAATACTTGGTGAAAAACCAATTATTGATGCATATGCTACTAGATATGGATCTGATCCTGATACTGTTTCTAAAAATCTTGTCCGCGAATATTTAATGGATGAGCTGAATCTTTATCTTGTATCAAACTATCTTTATGATTCATTCAACGATGGACGGTATTCAATAAATATAATACTTGCCAGGGGCTCTGACAAGCCAATAGATTCATTGGATAAAATTGGTTTTAAAGAGTTTTCAATGAATCTAGAAAGACCAATAGAAATCCCTCTTATTACTCCCACAAAAAAAGTAACTCATCCGACATACTGGGTTTTAGATATTCCTATAAAAGTTGAGATAAGAAAACTTGATTATGCAAGACTGGGTAGAAGAATTACTACAAGAAACATTAATGTTTCAACTATTATAACATCGCGCTATCTGCTTCTTAAAAATCTTGTAGACAAGGATTTTAACAAAACAATTAATGACATTCATGAACTCTGGACGTTTACTACAATTATTTCAAATATTTATTCACTTGCAAGAGGATATAAGCATTATAGCACGGGAAAACCTGAAAATGTTTTTGATAACAAGCATTTGGCACTTATAGTAAATGCGGGTCTTTTGCTTGAGAAAGGTTTTACTTTTGCAAGTGTTGATCCAATGGCTCTCATTCAGCTTGTAAATAATACTTATAAAACACTTAAAAACAAAAAATCAAATGAAAAAGATTTGATGAACCTGGATCTTGGTGGCTCTGATGGTTTTGATTTTTTGACCTCCGATTTATGTGAGGGGAGTGCTAATACAGATGCAGGAGATGATTTTAATGAACCTATCGCAACATGTCCTGAGATCAACTTATCTGAGATTGCTGAAAAACCACTTTATAGTTCAAAAAGCGTTTATGTAAACTTCAAAAAACCTTCAGGAGAAACGTTTAGAAAAGAATTATTTTATCCATTTACTGAAGAAGATATCAGCGATACTATTGATCAGTACAAATCAATAGGATACATCTTTGCAAGTGTAACACCTGCTCAAAACAATAAGAATCAAACAACTATGGACCGGGTAAAAAACATAATTGAAACAATTTATAAACCAAAGATGAAGACAAAGGTTACAAGAGACCCTAATCCAGATATAAAAATAGGACGTCATACTGGTTATCCAATTAACAATGGAACTAGCCCCTGGGCTTTTGTTTCAAAGAATAAAGTAGGTACCATCAAAAAACCTGCAAAAGGACTGATAAATCCTATATGCAGAATGTATGCAGAAATATATGATTTAACCTGGGAAAGACAACATTATTACAGTAAAAAAATAAACACGACATGGCATCATTATACAACAACTGATACAAAAATTGAAGAAGATGTTACAGTAGAAGTTCTCCTTAATTTTTATTCATTTTACAAAGGAACAAAAAATGATATATTAGATATATTTTACAAAAACACTTTTTTTGATGATCCTAACTTAGAAGACACCCTTACTACATATCTTACTACTTTTTATCATCCAAATATTGATACATTAATCCAATCATACTCAGGAGACTATTATAACGAGCACATACTTGGAAACTACAAATCATGGGTTGAAACAGAAGCCTGGGACAGTCTTAACGAAATTTTTATACAAATAAAAAATATTAAGCAAGACCCATCACTAAACTCAAAAAACTATCCTAACGCCTTTGAATTATTAGAACTTATAAAAGAAGATTTGCTTTCAAAATATAATGCAAATATCACATCTTATCTAAACAAAGCAGATTATCATAATGAAGGAAATTTTTTAAGCACTGGTAAAAAAGCAGTGTATTTTGTGCGTGATTGGTATGTATACAAAGTACAACAAGACGTGCTTGATGTGTTTGAATCAATCAGCAGTAAAATAGAAAAACAAATTGACAGTGCGTTACCTGACGACCTAGGTTTTAGCGCATCTGATATAAAAGATACTTTAAAAAACTCAGGCATGGATGCTTTGAAAAACCAGTTTACAATACCTTTTGGCTTTGATATGAATCTTAAAAGACTAGATAAGGGAGAACTTGAATGGAAAGAGAAGATAAGGCTTGCAGTTGATCAATATCCTGATTATTTAACACCTTTTGAAAAAACAAAATATGAAGGAAAAGAAATACAGACTATGGGTCTTAAAAACGTGTGTACACTAGGTCCGACAGGTCTTCCGATTCTCCCACCAACACCTGTTACACCATGGATTGTTACAATAAATGTCTGGCTTATCGATGTAAAAGGAGAATACTGTGAATTCAAGGTTTTAGATACAAGCGATGAAACAATTTTTAACCCTATTTTTGGACATGATCCACAGATATATGTTAGAAAAGAAGAATCCATATACAATATGAACAACGATACACTTCTTGGTAAAAACACCAGACTAACCTACAAATTCACAACAGCTTCATTTGCAGTGGTTCCTTCATGGGGATACATGGTTGGAGACTGGGGGGATTACTCTGAAGAGGATGGATGGAGTTGAAAAAACAAAAACTTGTTTTAATAACAATTCTGACAATAGTGAGTATATCTCTTGCAGAAAATACAGTAGCAGTAAATGAATCCGCTGAAAACCAAAGAGGGATATGTGATGCATGGTTTAGCAAAGAAGGGGAAAAATGGGAGAATACAACTGCAAAAACTAGTTTAAAACTCGGTCAAATCTTTTATATCAAGGTAATGGTAAAGGGAAAAATAGATCTCAAATTTTTAAGATATCAACTCACATGTTATGGCCCACCTTATGATTTCGAAGTAGTAGAACGTGCTAAAAATCTTCCTGGTAAATGTATGATTCTACAAGAATCAACTGGAAGAACAATTATAAACCTTGCATTTGAAGATGTTAGAGCAGGTGAAGAATATACTCATATATGGAAAATTAGAGTAAAACCAAATAGTAGTTTTGGTGGTGGAAACACACCTATAAATCTAGATGCATTTTTTTTCAATGGAGATGATGAAGAAACTGTACTTTTTACAGCAGTAAGTGTGACAATAACAGATGAATTGTGGGAAGGTTATTCAGAGAAAAGCCAAGAAGTTAATTCAAATTATTTAAACAAAAATAGCCATATTCAGGGTTTTGAAATAATATTGGTTATTTTAGCAATAGGAATTATAAGTCTTCTGAAGAAAAATAAATTCTTCTAAAAAATTGTATTTTTTATACCCTTTTCAAGAGATATACCTTTAATTTTTTTGTTAAGATTGTTCAGATACACCTCATCAGGAAAAAAACTATCTTTGTATAAATTAACAAACTTTTTGTGATATTGTGGATAATGTTTTTTAATCACGTTAAAGAAAATTGTTTTTTGATCACCTTTAAGCTCAAGATGTTTGAAAAGCAAATAATTAGCATTAAACTTTTTTGCATTTTCAACTATCTTTTCAATTTGATCTTCTACAATATAAGGAATTGCAGGCATTATTGAAAGACCTGCATTAATGTTTGACTTTCTTAGTTTTTCAATGATTTGCATGCGTTTTAAAGGAGAAACAATATTTTTTTCAAAAATATTTGATATCTGCTCATTATATGCAGTTAAACTAATTGTTACAATACTATCTTTTATTTTTCTAAGGATATATGTATCTCTTAGAACAAGCTCGGATTTTGTGAGTATATGGCATGTAAGACCATACTTTTCAATTGTTTTTAAGATATCTTGTGTCAAATGATATTTTTCTTCAGCTTTCTGATATGGATCATGAACTGAACCCACTATCATCCTACCTTTTGGTATTTCCTGTAACTTTTTTTCAAGAAGCTCTACTGCATTTATTTTAACAAAAACCTCATTGTTATATGATGAATCACAGTATACACATCCAAAATTGCAGTTTTGATAAGGATCAACTGTGTAATCACCATGAAAAAAACTGTCTTTTTTTGTAATTTTATTTATTATCCTATCAGTTTTAATTGTTTTTACTTGCATCGTCTTACATTTCCCCCGGTGCTTTTATTCCAAGGAGGCCTAAACCGCTTTTAAGAACATTTCTTGTAACTTTTACAAGGTTTAACCGAGTGTTTCTAAGTATCTTATCTTTCTCAGGTAAAACAGGGCAATCCCTATAGAATTGATTAAAAAGAGAGGCCAATTCAAAAACATATGATGCTATAAGATGTGGTTTAAAACCTGTGTATGCATCATTTATTTTAATCGGGAACTCAGCAATCTTTTTTATAAGAGCATACTCTGATTCATGTTCAAGTTTTGTTGTATCTATCTTTTTGATTTCTTCATTGTTTTTATTTAGAATGCTGCAAGCCCTTGCATGAGCATATTGGATAAAGGGTGCACTGTTTCCTTCAAAGTTTAATGCCTCTTCCCATTTGAATATTATATCTTTTTCAGGTTGAACCTTTATGATATTATAACGTACTGCTCCTGTGCCAATTATCTCTGCAATATTTTTCATCTGTTTTTCTGAAAGATCTTCTCCTCTTCTTTTTTTAACTTCATCATATGCATTTTTTACACATTGCTCTATAAGATCATCTAGAAATACTACTCTTCCCTCTCTAGTAGACATCTTTCCACCAGGCATTGATACAAATGAATAAAAAATTACATTAGGTGTTTTTTCTGCATTTAAAAGATTTAATGCTATTTCTACTTGTTTTGATTCTAGTTTATGATCTTCACCTAAAATATTTATGAGTACATCTGCGTTTTTTATTTTCCATAAATGATATGCTATATCTCTTGTAGCATAAAGTGTTGTACCATCACTTCTTACATAAAAGAATTTAGTATTTCTACCTTTTATCCCAAAAGGCTCCATATCTAGATAATATGCATCATCCTCTATTGCTGAGTATTTTGTTTTCTTAAGTCCTTCTATTACCCTGTCAACACTTTTGTCTTTTAAAAAATTTGATTCAGGAATGTAACTGTCAAGTGTTATATTTATACGAGACATGCTTTCTTTGAGTCCTTCTAAAACAGGATTATAAGCTTCATGAACCATTTCAATTGTCTTTATATCGCCTTTCTCACTTTTTCTAACAATTTCTGCTATTTCAGAAGATATATCATCATTTTCTTTCATAAGTTTGCTTGCAGCTTGATAGAATCCTACTGTTTTATGATCTGCTTTATCATACTCTGGTTTGGGAATATCTTTTTTAGAAATCTTGTTTACACCCCATGCAAGAATAGCAACTTGCTTACCCATATCATCAAGATAGAACTGTGATTCCACATTGTAACCTGCGGCTTTTGAAATTCTTACAATAGTATCTCCAATTATTGGATTTCTTGATCTTCCAACATGAAGTGGGCCATTAGGGTTTGCAGAAGTATGCTCTACAATCACCTTTTTTTCTTTTTTTTCAAGAAAACCATATTTTTCTTTGCGTTTGAGTACTTCTTTAAATGTTTCTTCTTTGAGTTTTTCTTTGTTTAAAAAAAAGTTAACATAACCCTTTTTATCCTCTATTTTTTCAACCCAGGAGGTCTTTTTTATTTTTTTAGCAATCTCTTGTGAAATGTCCTTAGGTGATTTTTTTGCAACGGGTGCTAAAGAAAAACATGCAAATGCAAAATCCCCAAGTTCTATTGGTGGTATTTCTAGTTTTATTTTGCAATCATATTTCAACTCTTCAAGTGTTTTTTTAAGACTCTGAGTAATCTCTTGTCTTGCTTGTTCTAATGAATACATGTACAAAGTTTGGAATTGCAAAATCGTTTATAGGGTTTTTGACAAAAAAAAGTTAAAAGAACAAAAAAACAGAATTAGTATAGAAGATATCGTGTTTTTTATTAAAAATTTTTGAAAAGGTTTATATTACAAAAAAATATAAGGGAAATTGAAGGTGATAAACCAAATGGCCATAGGTTTCGTTTTAATAAGTGCAGCACCTGCACGAGAACATGATGTATACAACAAGTTATCAAAGGTGCCAGCAGTCGTAGAGTTACACCCGCTCTTTGGAGAATATGACTTAATCGCAAAAATAAAAGCAGATGACTTTGAAAGACTTGGGAAAATCGTTGTTGACAAAATAAGATCAATTGAGGGTGTAATAGACACTAAAACCCTAACGGGAACAAAATTTTAAAAGAGAGGTGAAAAAAAGAAATGAGTGGTGTAAATTTAGTAGCTCAATTTATGAGTATGTTGACGCTAGTCTTTGCAATTGCAAGCATAATAGCAGGTATTTTTACTGCATATTTCGGATCAGGTAAAAGCAGAGCCGTTGGAGGAATATTGGTAGTAATTGGTCTGTTAGTATTCGTATTATTCATGTGGGGTGCAGGATGGCTCTGGGGAATAATAGGAATGCCCGCTAGAGGTAGTATATTCTTCTTTATGGATACTATACTACAAGGCGTCATAGCAATTGTTGGAGCACTAGTCGGAGCTCTTATTGCTTTAGGAATATTCCTACTAGCTATAATGAAGGCTTAAAATCATATCTAAAAAATATTTATGAATCCTTGAGTCCTCTGTTAGTTCAGGGTGAAAGGATAAGGCTAGGATATTATCCTGCCTAGCCATAATAATTTTATTTTCTATTTTTGAAAGTATTTCACAGCTACCCCCTATTTTTTCTATTATTGGTGCTCTGATAAAAATAGCGTTATAAGGTTCTTTAAATCCTTTTATTTTGATTTTTTGCTCAAATGATTCTTTTTGTCTTCCAAATGCATTTCTTGAAACTTGCATATCCATTAATTTCAATAATTTTACATCATGAGCATTTTCATTTAGTTTTTTTGCAAGTATGACACATCCTGCACATGTCCCCATTATTGTTATATCTTTATTTTTAATTCTTTTTTTTATTTCATGATGTATTTTAGATTGAAATAAAATACGAGATATTGTAGTACTTTCTCCACCTGGTATAATTAATGCATCAATATTTTTGATTTCATCTTTGGTTTTTATAGAAAAAACTTCTCCAGGTGTTTTAGTATCTACTAAAACCTTTTTCATCGATTGTATATGTTCTGTTACAGCTCCTTGAATACCAATAACACCTATCGATACTTTTACCATCCTCTCTCCTGGAGTCTTTCTTCTTTTGGTATTGTATCTATATTGATTCCCACCATTGCTTCTCCCAGGTTTTTGCTGACTTCTATGATTATTTCTGCTTTATCATAGTTTGAAACGGCTTTTACTATTGCTTTGGCTCTTTTTTCAGGATTGTTTGATTTAAATATACCAGATCCTACAAATACGCCATCACTTCCTAGTTGCATCATAAGAGCTGCATCGGCAGGTGTTGCAACTCCTCCTGCTGCAAAGTTTACAATAGGTAGCCTCTGAATATTTTTGGTTTTTACTAAAACAGCCAATATTCCTTTTTTAATTGTTTTTAAGTTGTATTCTTCAAAAACATTTGTGTTTTCATCTACTTTTCTATCGGTAAGTGTTTTTGTTGCATCAATATAACTTTGACAATATGTTTCTGCGAGGTTTTCTAATTCATTTTTATTTAGATGTTTAAGTGTTTTTATTGTACTAGTTACCATTCTTTGATGTCTTACCGCTTCTATTATGTTTCCCGTTCCTGCTTCTCCTTTTGTTCTTATCATTGCAGCTCCTTCCCATATACGTCTCACTGCTTCACCAAGGTTTCTGCATCCGCATACAAAAGGAATTGTAAATTTATGTTTGTCTATATGATAGAATGGATCTGCTGGGGTAAGCACCTCTGATTCATCTATCATATCTACCCCCATAGATTCGAGTGCTTGTGCTTCTACAAAATGCCCTATTCTTGCTTTTGCCATTACAGGGATACTTACAGAATCTAGTATTTCCTGTATTTTTGTTGGATCAGCCATCCTAGCAACTCCGCCTTCAGCTCTTATATCCGCGGGTACTCTTTCAAGAGCCATAACAGCTACTGCCCCTGCATCTTCAGCTATTTTTGCTTGCTGGGCGTTGGTAACATCCATTACCACTCCGCCTTTTTGCATTTTGGCAAATCCTTTTTTTAATTTATCTGTTCCAAATTTAAGTTTAGAGATATTTATTTCATTCATAAGAGGAAATTCCCCCACAATCAAATTTTTTTAAAGATTTCAAAAGTCGATATAATTAACTCCTTATTAAGCACTATGGTTAATAGTAAAAAAATTGGTTTTAATTAATGCTTTTTTTCTATATTATGTACAATTTCTTTGCCAAGTGGTGTGAGAGAATAAAACTTTATATTTTTATTACTCTTTTTTTCTTCAACAAGACCTAAATCAATTAGAGATTCATCTTTTTTGTATCTGTTTCCCATCCCTCGTATTGCGCCTAAAACATTTGTTGGAGTAGTTTTTACATTATACGCAATTTCTGAGGTGTAACTACAACTGGGTGATATCTCAAAAAGGTATTCGGCGATTTTTTTTCTAATGTTGCTTCTTCTAAGCGATCTTACAACAAGAGGCCGGTGTAAATTTTTTGATATATTTTCATTTGTTTCACTATTCATCCCATCCACATCCAAACTAAATAGATTAATGTTTTTTATTATTAATATACTTGTTGACCAATGGATAATTATCTGCATATTCATTTACTTATTCTGTAGCATAAAAATTTGTTTCTACGGACAATCTGTAACATATATACATGCATATCCATATACACATTCAAATGCGAAAAAACCATTTAAAAACTCAGTAAATGTATATAGTTAAGGATTGGGATGCATGCTATAGAGCAGTTTAGGAGAAATGATACTCTCAAGCGAGAGGAAGCATCTATTGGTATTGGTGCAATGGTTATTTTTATTGCTATGATACTAGTTGCAGGGATAGCAGCATCTGTTTTAATACAAACTTCCAATAACCTTCAATTACAAGCTATGAAATCTGGACAGGAGACAAAAGATGAAGTAAGTTCAGGTCTAGGCGTTTATCAAATAATAGGACAATATGGCACTAGAAATATGAGTGGTACTTTTGTTAGTGCTTTTCATAATATGACAATTATTGTGACATCTAGATCTGGTGGAAGTTGTGTTGATTTATCCGATGTTGTAGTAACCATATCTAATGATTCTAAAAAATGTGCATGTTACTGGGATGATTCAAAATTTGCATCTAGTTCTTCAGGTAATGGCATCTTTTCAACATCTGGAATGTATGATTTAAACGCCTCTGAATTTGGGATTATAGTAATTGAAGATGCAGATGATTCATGTACTGAGGATGCTCCAGGTATAAATAAAGGAGATAAAATAGCTTTAACCTTTAATGTCTCTGCGGCTTTTGAAGGTATTAAATTTCGTGATGATATAAGAGGAATGGTAATACCACCAAATGGAGCAGCAGGTATATTTCTTTTTAGAGCACCTGCTACGACAAGTAGAACTGTTGTAGAGTTTATGTAAATAAAAAATATGTTATTGGATTTTTTACATTATTCTTTCTATCATTTCTAATACAAAGCCATCACTGTCTATTGCATATCTGGCTATGCCTATTTTTTTTGCATAGTTTTTCATTTTTTTTACTGCTAAAAATCTTTCAAAAGTTGAACCTTTCTGAAGTACTTCTAGTTCTAGTACACAGTCTGCTATTCCTTCCATTTTTCTTTCAAAAACATCACCGTGTATCCCACGTGTCATAATCATGTACAATATTCCTTTTTTCTGTGTAATACATAGTTTTGCAGCATGTATCGTTCTTATTACTTCATCTTGGGTGTATTGATTGAGGAAAAAATCAAGTGAGTTTATTATTATTTTTTCAGTTTTTGTGCTTTTAATATTATTTGAGAGTATAGCTAAGAAATCTTCAGTATTTTTTGCGGTATTTGGCATACCTGATGAGCCTATTTCTATTAATTCTTTTAATTTTATTTTTGATCTTTGTTGATATACATTTACTCTTCTTTGCTCCCCTGTTAGAATCGATTCAGAATATAAAGATGCTATATCTATTACTTCCATGTTATTTTTTTTCCATCCGAATCGATCCATTGTTTCTTTTAGTTCGTCTTCAGTTTCTTCTGTTGTAAAATATAATACTTTTCCATTTGCTGCCAGTTGTTTACTTAAAATTTCTATACTACTTCCAGGTGTACCCATTATTAAAACAATGTATCCTCTTGGTGTTCCACCCTCAAGTAATTTGTCAAGTTTTTCAATTCCTGTACTAATAAATTCATTTTTTGACATTTTAACTCTTCAGATATTTTAGTTTATATAAATGAGTCACGTACCTTCAAAATTTTGTCATTTAAGAAAACCAAACGATTCAAGTATTTTTCAAGTCCCTCATCTTCAATTGCAAGAGATATCGTGTGGATTTCTTTTGCTCTGGTTCTATTGATAATATGATAGAAAAACTCTGTTACAATCTCAGGGTCATTATATACTATTAGGTTACTAAGTGAATCTATTACAAGATATTTTTTTGTTTTTGGATCTACTTCTTTGAATATATTCATTATTTCAAGGCTTAGTTTCTCAAGCATAGTAGGGCTTTCAATGAATTCAACGTTTTTATCAGGTTTTGTAATACCTGCTGCTTTTGATATACAATCAATAAATCTTACGTTTTTAATATCCTCTATAGACTCATATTGTTTAAGTAAAGTACTATATGGTTTTGTAACAGTTACATATACCCATGCTTCATCAGGTTTGCTTTTTATTCTTTCAAACATTGCCTGAATCAAATCAGAATAATTAGCCCCAGGTAAAAGAATCCCTATAGATTGGTTTATAGATATCGCATTTGATATCCTTTCTTTTAGTCCATCAATTAATACATTTGGCATTATTTTATTCACTCTCTGGATTTTAACAATGGAATGAGCTCTACACCGTTCTTTGAAGATATACTCATTGCAGATTTCGTACGACTATGAGCAGCTCCTCTCATTTTTATGATCTGAAATGTTCTTATTAAATCCCCTTTTCTTTCAAAATCACCCAAATACATAATTCCATCAGAAATAAATTCTTCAATATCATATTTTGAATATTTGATCTCACCCGCTTTTGGAGGGGGCACCTCAGAAGTTAAAAGAGTAGTGCATTTCATAGCAGCAAGAGATGACCCTAGTTTAAATATAAAATCACGTATCATCTCAGGTGTTTGAAGGCGGTAACAAAGAGCAGTAATTGAATCAATAACAAGTCTTTTAACATTCAGCTCATCTGCAATATCTCTTAATATATCAAGAAGAGCACTTGCATCTTCTACAGTATATTTTTCGGTATCAAGACCAAGTCTTTCACTGATAATCCTTAAATCTATCAGATTTACCATACCTGACTCGATGAGTTTTTTATCATAGAAGCTGAATCCTTCCATGTTCTTTGTAAGTTTAAACAAAGGCTCAGTTATCGTAAAAAAAACTCCTCTCTCCCCTTTTTTTGCACCATTTATCAGATACTGCATACACATGGTGGTTTTACCTGACCCGCTACTTCCAACAACAAGCACTGTGCTTCCTATTGGGATTCCTCCACCTAACATTACATCTAATTCTTCTATACCAGTTACACATAACTCATCTTTTTCAAATTCTGTTTCAGGCATCAGTCTCTCCTCTTTTCCACACCTAGTATGTAAAAGATATATACTTGATGGTTATAAAATTAATCATTTTTGAAATTAAAAAGAAATAATTTGAAAGCAAGGTAAACATTAAAATAAATCTTTCAGCCTTTCAATATTTGGGTTGACTTTACCCTTTATTTTTGCTGGAAAAATAGTTTCAAGAATTTTTACTTCAGTTAAAAAATCATGATATCTACTAATAAATAACTCACTTACTTTTTTTGCTTGGATAGTATTAGGTGCTGTAAAAAGTATTACCCAGTCATAGTATCCATGTGTATAAAAACTACTGATCATATTACAACCCATCTTTTTAACATAATCTTCGATTTCCCTTGAAGTGATATTCTCAACTGCTTCTGTTTTTACCGGCTCTATATTTTTTTTCATAAGTAAGATATAGTATCCTAAACCAAGTTTTTCTTCATCTATAACTGCTCCATATCCCCATATTACCTTGTTTTTTTCAAGTTTTTTAATAATCCTCCAAACTTTCTGTCGAGAAAAACCAAGTTTATCTGCAATCTCATTAACACTTTTATTAGAATTTTTTCGAAGTTGATCAATAACCTTATTTTCATCAATTTTTATCTGTTTTTCACTTGATTTTGGCATAACAGACACAACCCCCAAGTATATAATATAAAGAAGCTAACCTCTTATAAAATATGCCTTAACAATAGTTAAAAACATTAAAAAGATGCAGGGGAAGGGATTTGAACATTCCTTAGGACTCTTTTTTTCT
>CAZQEU010000038.1:0-14678 GCA_964592335.1 uncultured Thermoplasmatales archaeon | reverse complement strand
TTTTTATATTTCTTCATCTTATCTCACCACATAAATTTACAACATATATTCTATCTTACATTTGATAAGATTTATCTCTCATCTCACCCTTTATTTTTATTTAATAATTGAGATAACAAAACAGTTTTCCCTTTATAAAAATTGTTATAATTTTAAATAGTAACTATGAAGAGCATTTACGAATAATTTTGTAGTTTTTTTGGATTCCTAAAAACCATCTATTTGATTATCTTCATCATTACCTGGCATAGTGTCAACAGATTTTTTTGTGGCCTTTTCAAGCTCTACTATCTCTTGTTTGACAATATCCATGATTCCTACTATTGATACAATACCTAACTTGTTTAGGTACTTGCGACTGCAGTTCATAAATTCTCTGTGTAAGGCTGCCTCTAATTCCTTATGTTCCCTAAGGGATCTGTTGTTATCTTGTTGAAACATATACAAACTCCTTTATAAAAATTGTAATAACAAAACATGTTAAAATAATATTTCAAATAATTAAATCAAAAATTTGATAGATTATAATACATATTACAAAAAGATAGAGATGAAAAAAGTTATAGATATCCACAGCCTACTTTCAAAAAAATACGGGGATTTAAAATGGTGGCCAGTAGACAAAAAGTACCATAGAAAAAACAAAACAGATCCTCGTTTTGAAATAATAATCGGTGCGATTCTTACACAAAACACTGCATGGTCAAACGTAGAAAAAGCACTGGTAAATCTCAAAGAAAAAAACAAACTTGATATTGTAAGCATTAAAAAATCAGATATAAATGAACTAAGGGAAATGATAAAGCCATCTGGTTTTTTCAATCAAAAAGCAGAGAGACTACAAACACTAAGTCTGTATCTATCTAAAAACTATAATTCCAACTTGGATGTTTTTTTCAAAAAAGATATGATAAAACTTAGAGAAGAACTACTATCTTTAAATGGTATTGGACCTGAAACCGCGGATTCAATTCTTTTATATGCCGCTGAAAAACCCATCTTTGTTGTAGATGCTTATACTAAAAGACTTTGTCAGAGGTTGCCAATAAAAGTAGAGCTTAGTTATGAAAGCATACAAAAACATTTTCAAGAGGAACTGTCAAAAGAATACAGCGGGCAAGAATTAGTTAAAATCTATAACCATTTTCATGCACAAATTGTTTTTCTTGCAAAAGACTTCTGCAGAAACAAACCATTATGTGATAACTGTCCGCTTTTCAAACAGTGCAGTAAATTATTTTAAAATTTCTTCTACTTTTTGACCAACTATTTCTGCTGGTATATCGGGTAGTGATATGAGTTGTGTTGTTCCAAGTTGACCCTTACCAGAGGTTTTAATGTGTATGAAGCCTGCGTTTTCTACTTCTTTTAAATAATTCCAAAACATTGTATGTGTACGTGGTTTTTCTTTGTATTCCTCACATGTTACTTTGTATGTTTTTTCCGCTTCACCTGTTTTAACATATGCACTTTGGTCTTTTTTTAGTCTTTTTGCAATAGCATAAAGTGTCAGCAGTGGATGAAGATCAAGGTTTTTGAGTTTAGTCTCTGTTACCACAGAATATGTTTCTGCTTTTGCAGCTCGGACATGCTCGGGTGTAACCAGTTCTTTATGTTGATTATCTGCAGCTATTGCTGATTTCCAGAGTAGCTCTATTGCAAATCGTGCATCACCCCACTCTGATGCTATATCTGCTACTAATTCTGTTGAGTCATCTTGTACGACACCTGTATGAAAAGCAAGTATGATACGTTGATTTACAATATCATATAGTTCATCTCTTGTGTATTTATCAAGTGTAAGTACATTGCTTCGTTTAAATGTGCTAAGTGATGCTGAGTCAAACATTGGTAGTATATCTTTTTGAGAGATTAAAAGCAATGAAACTGGTGTTTTGTTTTGACTGGATTCATCTGAAAAACGTGTAAGATCATATACAAGATCTGGGCCACTTTTTTTAAGAAGTGCATCTGCTTCGTCGAGTACTAAAAGCAGTTGTGCATCTCTTTTTATTAGCTGTTTTTTTAGGACCTGCTGCATTTCTTGAACTGAAAAACCACGATCTGGAAATCTTGGATCAAAATGATTAAGAACACCCAATAGCACCATTGCATCTGTACTTCTTTTCCTACAGTTTATATGAACGTATTCTATTGTTTTCCCTTGTTTTCTTGCTATATTTGAAATTGATCTGCAGAATTTTTTTGCAATAAGTGTTTTACCTGATCCTACTGGTCCTTTGAGTACTGCGTTTTGTGGTACTTTTGAAAGAAGAGGTTTGAACATTTGTGCAAGAAATTTCTGCTGCTCGTCTCTATGTATTATCTCATCTGGGATATAGTCAAAATCCAGTGCATCAGGGTTTTTTATAACAGTTGATGAAAGTAGTTCGTCTTCAATGATGTTTTTCATTTGAAGACTGTAATGTTTTGCCATTGTTAAAACTTTATCTAAAAATTTTATAGTTATAAGCTGATTTTTTTGTGATAAATCTTATACGTTTGAAATTGTTCTAGGTTTTTTGTTATGGGGAGTTTTCAAAGTAAAAACGAGTCATTGGAGTTTCTAAAAAACTGTTTTAGTGATTATTATAAATCCAAAGATATAGTCCTACCTGATCGTTTTGGAAGAAGAGAATATGCCTTTGTTTTTTTTGGCGGACGCGGTATGATGAGGCATATCGGCTTTGACAAAAAATACAACTTTGATTATTTTGTCAAAAACAAGGTTCCCATGCATGCATATTACTCTTCTGCATATTACAAGATTCCTGATGCACCCAAGATGCAGGAAAAAGATTGGATGGGGGCAGAGCTTATTTTTGATCTTGATTCCGATCATCTGCCTAATGCTGAAAAATATAGTTATTCAGAGCAGCTTGATTTAGTAAAAGATGAGTTCATCAAGCTTGTCAATGATTTTTTAATCAATGATTTTGGTTTTAACAAAAAATACATTGAGCTTTATTTTAGTGGTGGAAGAGGATATCACTGCCATGTAAAAGATCCTGCGATTTTATCACTTGATAGCAACGAGAGAAGAGAAGTTGTTGATTATATAACGGGTCGTGATCTAAAAGACTCCATCATGTTTCATGATCAGGCAACAGGTAAGAAAAATTATGGTGGTAGAACTTTTGCAAGTGGCAAGACTTTAAAGATGCCAAAGCCTGATGATCCTGGTTGGAAAGGAAGGATTAGCAGAGGAATTATAGATATTATTGAGGAAATAATAGAAAGCGATGATCCTTTAGAAAAACTAAAGCGGTATGGTGTTAAAAAATCTGATGCCGAGAAATTACTTGAGGATCTATCTGAGGAGCGAGTAAATAGGATAAAAGAAGGAAGGCTTGATCAGACAAAAACAATACGCAAGTTTTTTTTAAATAATGCTCTTAGAAAAACCGCTGTTTCAATTTCATCTGGAGAAACCGATGAACCGGTGACATGTGATATAAAGCGTCTTATAAGACTACCTGGGTCACTTCATGGTAAAACAGGTTTTAAAGTTGAAAAAATATCTTTTAAAAATCTGGAGAGTTTTAATCCTCTCAAAGAGACCGTAATCTTTGATGATGAACCAGTTGATGTAAACCTTACCCAAGATTTTAGTATTGTAATGAAAGATGAAAGCTTTGATTTAAAACAAGGAAAACAAAAAGTACCAAAGTTTTTAGCTGTTTTTTTAGTAGCTAGAAGAATTGCTACTATTTCTAATTAGATTTTAGAAAATCTAGTACAATTCTGTTGAATTCCTCTGCGTTTTCATAATGCATACCATGATTTGCAGATTTTAGTTTAACTAGTTTAGCATTTGATATACCCTTTTTTAATATATCAGATGATGTATCTGGTAATAATTTATCATCTGATCCGGTAAAAACAAGTGTCTCAGATTTAATTTTAGAAATATCTTTTAAAGTATTATGTCTATGGATTGCTCTGACTTGTTTTACAAAGGTTTCATAGTATCTAGGATTTGATACATAGTCCTCAATGAGCTCATTTATGAGTTTTTTGTTTTCATGTATGAATTCATCTGAAAATACTTGTGTTAGAAAGAAACCTAGGATTCTTCTAACTATTCGAATGCGTGGCTTTACATCAAATATATCATCATGGCCTTCGTAATTGATTATATCTTTTAGCCCTTCTTTTAAGATCTCTCTAAGATTATCCCCGGGTTTTGCTGATGTGGAACACAAAACTAGTTTGTCAACATTATCTGGATAGTTTATAGCAAGTTTTTGAGCTATCATACCACCCATTGAAGAACCTAAAACATGGGTTTTATCAATTTTCAGATGATCAATTAGTTTTTTTGTATCCTCTGCCATTAAATCAGTTGTATAAGGCTTTATAGACCCTGTGCTTTTACCCATACCACGGTTGTCAAAAACAATTACTTTGAAATAATCTTTGAAGATAGGTATCTGAAAAAACCATGTTTTATGGTCAGTGCCAAGCCCTGAAATTAAAACAAGAGGCTTGCCTTCCCCAAAGACATGGTAGTTTATTTTAACGTTATCAACCTTTACAAATGGCATCTTTATACTCCTTCCAAACTTTTGTTATAGCAAATATATTTAAAAAAATATCCTATACAAAATATTTGAAAAGAAAATATGGACGGAGAAGAAATAAACTATAGACTGCTTAGAAAAATTCAACAACTTGAAAGAAAATCCCCTGTTTTAACTGATTTGAAAAACAATTTTTATATCAATCTATCAGAGTATATACAGGCTTTAAACAACAGGTTTGAAAAAGAATCAGATTCACAGAAAAAAACACTTTTGAAGGATGAAATTCAAAATACAAAAAAAATAGCAGTAAACATATATGAGCAACGTGAAAAAAAAATACTTCTTGCAGCCGTTTCCAAAGCAAGAGGTGGAAATCCTGATTTAAAAAACATGCTATCTATCGAAAGAGAGCTTTTTGATTGCATACTAAATCATATGAAGACATCCCGCAGTCAAATATTTGAAAACAAAGAAAGTGATAAAAAAGTTAAGTTAGATGAAAATAAAACAAAGAAAGAAACAGAAAATGTAGAACATAAAAAAGAGGAAGAAAATAGTGAAAAATCTACTGCTAACACAAATCCTATTTTACAAACTACAAAAGATATTCCAAAGTTTGTTGGAACAGACGAAAAACAATATACTTTAAAGGAGCATGATGTATTTTCAGCTCCAAAAGACATGGCAGATATGCTATGTAAAAGAGATACAGTTAAAAAACTGGAAATATTATAATCTCAAATATAAAAAATTCCAAAGAACTGATGATTTCCCTGTTAATTAAACATAAGTCAAATACTACAAGCTTAATTATACCCTTTTCCTCTGATAAAAAACATTGTAAGAATTATAGTTTTATTTGACTCGTCAATTTCGTATACTAACCTGTATTTTCCTAATCTTACTCTATATACCGCCTCTTTTTTAGGCGAAATAAGTTTTATATCCATCGTAGGACGTTTCGTATGAGGATCAATTTTTAATTCATTTATAACTCGTTGTATCTCAGATAATACTGATTTATCTCCACTCTTGAGAATTTTCTTAACATCTTTTAAAAAATCATTACCTTGGAAAATTTTATAAGAATTTGGTTTTTTAGTTAATTTCAAATAACAACCTCAAGCATTTTTTAATGCATCTTCTATGTTATCAGAATCAACATACTCTTTGGCTTTAATTTTTTGCATCCTTTTTTTATGTTCCTTAAGAACATGTTTATAAAATTTTTTTTCTTCGATTTGACTCATAAATTCGTTGATGACATCATCAAAACTCATATTGCCATGTTTATAAAGAACGAGTTTTTCATATGTTTTAGATGTTACATTAATTGTTTTATAACTCATAGTTACCATAACTATTATAGTTATAATAACTATATATATTTTTCTATGAATCAACATTTTCAAACATATTTTAGCATTTCTAAAGAGAAAAAACATATAGAAATCCTTATACAACCCTATTTAATGCCTAATTTTGTAAAATCTAATGCTACTTTCGGGACTTACTACTGTAACATTATGTTTTATATATTACCTCCTTATTACGTTTTCACTCTACAAGCTAAATTAAAGGAGTTTCATATGTTAAAACCACGTAAAATCAAGATGTACTGCGCCAAATGCAAAAAACATACCACACATGAAGTTCATAAAGTAAAAAAGAAAAAAGCAAGCGAGTTTAAACAAGGACAACGTCGCTTCAGAAGAGTAATGAAAGGATACCGTGGTTTCCCTCGTCCCAAACCAGAGGGACGTGAAAAAACCAGTAGAAGATCTAATCTAAAATATACTTGTACAAAATGCAAAAAAAGCATTCAACCTCCAAGTATTAGAGCAAAAAAAGTCGAGGTAGGTAAATAAATATGAGAAAAACTGAGAGTAAATTTATAAAAGTTCGCTGTAAAGACTGTGAAAATGAACAGATATTATTCAACAATGCAAGTACAATCGTGTCTTGTCACATATGCGGTGCAAAACTTGCAATTCCAGATGGTGGAAAAGCAAAGATTAAAGCCGAGATTTTAGAAGTAATTGAATAAAAAAAACCAAAAGTAGGTTTAATGAGAATATGATAAAAAAAGAGTACCCGGAAGAAGGAGAGCTTGTTGTAGGTACTGCAATTAAGGTTCAGAATTTTGGAGCATTTATAAGCCTTGATGAATATCCTGGCAAAGAAGGATTTATACATATAGCAGAAATTGCAACTGGATGGGTAAAACGTATACGCAACCATATAAAAGAAAAACAAAAAGTTGTCTGTAAAGTTTTAAATGTTGATGAACATAAACAACACATCGATCTTTCTCTTAAAAGGGTAAATGAGCATCAGAAACGCGATAAGATACAAGAATGGAAAAACAGTAAAAAATCTGAAAAACTACTTGAGATGGTTGCAGAAAAAATCGGTAAATCACTTGATCAATGTTACAATGACTTTGGAAATAAACTAACAGAAAAATATGGTACTTTATATGGTGCATTCGAAGAAGCAGCATATGATATTAAAACATTAGAAAAAGATGGTTTCAAAGGAGAATGGATTTCAGAATTAGAGGAAGTTGCAAAATCAAATATAACTATTCCTTTTGTAGACATAAAAGGCTACATCAGCATTACTTCGTGGCTTCCTGATGGAATAAGTTACATCAAAAAAGTTTTACAGGATTCTGAAAAAAGCGAATATGAAGACGTAGACATCAAGATTAACTGTATTGGTGCCCCCCAGTATATAATCAGAATCACAGCTCCGGATTATAAAATAGCTGAGGAGCAATTAAAAAAAGTTGTTGAAAATTTAGAAGAATCAGTAAAAAACAACAACGGAGAATTTGAGTTTCATAGAAAACTTGATGATTAAATGAGCCATATACTTTATTGTAAGAAATGTTGTGAGTATACACTGGATGAGATATGTCCAGTTTGTAAAGAAAAAACTATTTCAAAAAATCCACCAAGGTTTTCTCCACAAGACCCATATGGCAGATATAGACGAAAACTAAAAAAAGAAGTTAAGGAATGATAAAAAATGGAGTATACAACTGTTAATTATGTATCGAAAAAACCAAAGCTAGACAAACCAATTCTAATAGAAGGATTACCCGGTATTGGAAATGTTGGTAAACTTGCAGTTGAGCATTTAATAGAAGAAACTAAAGCAAAAAAATTTGCAGAGGTTTATTCAAAAGATTTTCCCCCACAGGTTTTTATAAACCCTGATGGAACAGTCAAACTTGTAAACAACGAGTTTTATTATTTAAAAGCAAATAAGAAAATAAAAAGAGATTTTGTTTTTTTAACTGGAGATTACCAAGGTCTCTCTTCTCAAGGTCAATATGAACTTGTTGAAAAAATACTTGATGTATGTGAAGAATTAGGTGTAAAAGAAATGTTTACACTTGGTGGATATGGACTCGGCCATGACATAGAAAAAGCAAAAGTCCTATGTGCTACAACAGATAAAAGCCTTGTAAAAACCATGAAGAAACATGGGGCAGTGTTTAAGAAAAACGAGCCAGGCGGAGGAATAGTTGGAGCAAGTGGGTTACTCTTGGGAATAGGCAAGATACGCGGTTTTAAAGGAACCTGTTTTATGGGTGAAACACCAGGGTATTTAGTAGATCCAAAAAGTGCTAAAGCAGTTTTAAAAATATTGATGAAAGCAACGAATCTTAAAGTTGGTTTATCAGCACTTGAGAAAAAAGCAAAAGAAATAGAACATATCGCCCATCAACTTCGTGAAATAGAGGGTATGTCTAAAGAAAAAACAGAAGAGTTAAAATATATAGGTTAAAAAAACCTATAATTATACTTTTTTAAATGATTCTGCAATAATTTGGATCTCAAAAGCAAATCCTTCTTCTACAACTTCTACTTCCCCTCTAACTTTATATTTATCACCTTCAATTGCAGGGTCTTCAGTTAAATTTATATCTGAGAGGTCTAAGTAGATATATTCCTCAGAATTAGGATCTGCATCTGTTGTTGGGGTAGTCAGAGTATGACGATCTCCATCTAAGTGATATGTCCCTGTTACCATAACTGTTTTACCATCGTAATTGTCTTTATTCAGACGTAGCTCTTCAATTAATAAGACATCTTCCGTCTCCTCTGAAGGATTTAAAAAAACATAAGCAACTGCAATACCAATAAGAGCTATTAGAAGTACTACTAAAATAGTTTTCATATCAAAGTTTGTTTTTTTTGCAACCATTTTTAAATCACATCAACCTCAAATAATATTCTCATTAATAATGCTATCCATCTAAACAAACATTATATGTTTCTTCAGGGTTTTCTTTATGTATTTTATAAACCTGATCTTCTGTTAAAATATTTTTTTCTAAGAAAGATATTGTTTTTTTAGGAACTGTTTTAGGACCTAGTACCGCACCGGGTCTTCTAGGATCATCGATATAATCTGTTTCAAGCATAAATCTAGATCCTTTTTTTGCAGCTTCAATAATATTTTTTTTACTTGCAAGAACCGATGGCATAAGACCAAAATTTTCATTTTGCAAAACAAGAGGAGGAGAATAATGTTTAACTATTTTATCTGCTTTTAAACCTGCTTTACTACCCATTTCAACAAATTCCTTACAGTTTTTAGCAGTCGAACTCTCAGTATGAAGGATTACCGGGACATCAGCGTCCTTTGCTTTTTGCATACCATAAAAAAGAATTTCATTTGAATCAGTTATAACTTGATCGTCAACAGAAAAATGCGGGCGTCCTATTTCACCGATTCCAACACATTTGTTTTCTCTGCAAAGCTCTGCTGCTTCATCCATACCTTTTTTCATAATATTTATCGCAGTTTTTCTACCAAACTCTTCTTTTAATTTTAGATAATCAACAGGATAAGGGCCTACTGTTACAAAAACGCCGATATCTAATTTTAAACGTATTTCTTCAGCCATCCTCAGTGTTTCATTGTATGCTGAAAAATAACTTTTGTTTTTTATCACTAAATCAGGCATAGGATACTGACATAAAACAAAATGAGTACCCCCTGATTTTTTGAAATCCTTTACAGCATCTAAGAACATACCATCACGGCGAAGATGCATATGATTATCAAATATTATCATTTTATTACCCAAGAGTAGTATAGATTATATGAAAATAAAAAGAGGATATAAAAGTATCACAGCTTAAATCTTAATATCTGTATCTCTTACTATCCTTTCGCATATAATATGAAAACTCGTTTATACTTTCCTGGTGTTTACCAGATAAAACCTCTATGACTCCCTGAGCAAGAATCCATCCAAAGTATCCCATAAAAAAGGTGAAAAAACCAGTTATACTATAACCAAGGATATTTTGAATATGATTTTCTCCACCTGTTAAAAACAAAGCAAGTATGCCTATTATCATAAATATGAAAATAAGCAAAAAAACCCATCTTAGTGCATGAATTGTTACTCTCATTGTTTTTGTTGGTATATCGCTTAATGAAATTTTTTTATTGTCGATAAGTTTTGATAGATTACGCTGCGACAGCTTCCTCCTACGCATTTTTTTCCTCCTGAAAATTAAAATCAAACTCCTCTGAGTGATCCCATAAAGTACATGGGTAAAAGCATATAAAAATCTGTTTCGCAGATAAATATGCACATACAATGCAGGTGCATATGTACATCTTTTTGTAGATTAGTCAAAATAAGATTTTTCTTTTAAAAAAATTTAATAACACAACAATAATTAATCATAGGAATGTGAAGGAGAGGTTATGCAGCCTAACTCAGAGAGTAGACTAGATAATGATTTTTTTATCGATGAACGAAATAGTGAAAAAATCAAACAAGAAATTTTGGAAGAAGATTTTAAAAAAGCAAAGAGAAAAGAGGGGAAAAAAGAAGTAGATAAAAAAGAAAAAAAAGTTAGGAAAAAACCTTTTTTGCTATTAGGAATAGCATTAATGATTATAGGTGCTACTTGTTTTGTAATGGTTAACCAAGGGCCATGGTTATATGTTAAATACGAAGATATAGAAAACAATAATACAACAATTGAAAAAATATACTATAAAGATTTCCAATTAATTGATACAGAAGATGAAGAAATAAACAATTTTTTTGAAATACAGAGCCAAGAATATCTGGGGGTATCCTCCGATGATTTTACCCCATACCTTAAAATTAGTAACTATGTATCATATGCATTTATACTACTAGGAGCTGTATTTACAGTATTAGAAATAGTTTTTAAGATACGTGATGTAGATTACAAAAAATCATTGATTTTACATAGTTTTTTTGCTACAACTGCCGCTGTTATTTGTATTTATTTTATACTTATATCATTAAAGTTTTTAGCATACTTTATTTTATATCTCTTAAATTATGAGATAATCGCAAATTTTCTAGCAAAACCCCTGATATTATTCATAGTGCCAATGTTACTTGTATTTGTTTTTGCTACTGCTTTGAAAATATGCTTTGTTGCTCTAAAAACAGATTATAAAGAAATAGAGACCATACTTGATTCAAAGAAACCAAATAAATCTATTATTAATTTTAGATACCATGGGGGAGTATGATGGATACAGAGATTATAAGAGATTTAAAAAAAAAGAATCTTTGGCTTTTATTCTTGGCTATACTTATAGTAATGCTTAATGTGTTCTTACCATTGGTATCATTCAGACCCGCGACACAAGACCAGTATTACAATTTTGAATCTATGCAGGATAGTAACTATGTAGAACTAAATTCCTTATCAGATTACATCAGATTAATTAATATTTTGTTACTAGCTGCTATAATAATGGGTTTTATTTCTTTTTTAGGTTTAATAATAAGAGTATCTGAAAAAGCTAAGAAAATATCAAATCTTTTTATCATATCAAGTATTGTAAATTTTGGACTTATTGGTGGTGCATTTCTTTATTTCATATATTTTGTTTTAAAGGCAAATGGTGCAGTAGGCATATATCTAGGATTTATACATCCAAGTTTAATCTTACTACTTATTTTATTTATAGTCTCCTTATATTATACATTCAGCATTGTACGTTTTATAGAATCTCTTTTAGAGAGATATAAGAAAAAAAAGGAAAATAAATCTAAAGCTTTAGAAGAAGATATCAGCAAAAAAATAAAAAAAGCTGAAACCTTAGAGTTGCAGGAAAACAAACCTGTTAAAAAACCAATACGTTTCAAAATAGATGATGATACAAATGGTAAAATTATCTCAGATGATTTGAATCAAAAGGAAGATGTTATAAGTAAAGAAGACGAAGAGATAGAAAACAATAAAAAAACAGATTCAAGAAGAGTAAAAGATTTTTTTGAAAATAAAAAAAGACAAGATGTAGAAGAAAAACAAGAGAATATAATAGAAGATGAAAAAACAGATGATAATATAAAACCATTTGAGAATCCGCAGCCTTTTTCAAAAAAGAATGAAGAATCTAAAGATTTGAAAACTGAGACAAATATAGCGGATGAAAAAGTATCTGATTCTTTTGAAAAAGCTTTAGAATATGCAATTAACAAAAAAAAGACAGGAGTTGCACAAAAACAAGAAAAAAAATCAGATGGAAAAGAAAAGAAAACAATATCTGAATCAAAAGACGAGTTGAAAAAAGAAATATCAAAAGAGATGACAAAGAATAAAGAAAGCATAATCAGTAAATTTAATGTTAAATGCCCTAAATGTGGAAACATTTTTGAAGCAGAAAAAAAACCTGAAGGAACAACTAGAATAAAATGCCCCAGTTGTGGTAAAGAAGGTATAGTAAAATAAAAATAACTACGAATCAGAAACTATTCGTATCACATCACCATCTTTTAATTCGTGATCTGCACCTATTACTCTTTTTGTTCTAGCATCTATTGCACGTATGAAATTATCACCAAGGTCAGTGTGAACCTTGTAGGCTAAATCTTTTGCATTGCTTCCCCTTTTCATAAAATGTGCATCTGGCAGAACACGGTCTTGTTTATCTGTTAAATGGTTTTCATCTTCCACAGGATATACAACAATTAAATCCAGCATTTTCACTGCTTCTTCTATACATTTTTGTATTCCTGTAGAGCCATATTTTTTAAGCACATTTGATTTTATATACTCGAGTGCTTTTTTTTGTTTATCACTTAAGTCTGAATCATTTTTTATCTTAAAATCACTACTACCTGGTTTGTAATCAATAAGATCTTTTTTTGCTGCGTTTGCAAGAGCAAGCTCCGACTCAGCACTTGTTAGAATAACTTTGTATCCCTGTTTTTTTAAATCTTCTGATTTTGAAATTAGTTCATCTGGTGCTACATCTGATTTGTTAAAAGCTATGATCATTGGTTTGCTAAGTTTTCTAATTATATCTGAAAGACTTATTATTTGTTCATCTGTCCAACTAAGAGGTTTTTCTATATCTAAACCCAGTTTTCTAATTGCACTATGAATATGTTCATCAGTGACCTTTAGGCCGGTTAGTTGATCTGCTAGCATTATCTCTATTTTTTTGTTTTCAAGTTTGGATTTGCGTGCAATATTATCCCAATTTTTTTTGATTATACCCTGTATCCACATAGTGATTTCTTTTTCTAAAAACTCCACGTCTTTTATTGGATCATATTTTCCAAGTCCACAAGGGTTTCCTTCTGCATCCACGCTACCTGAGCCATCGATTATATGGATCAATGCATCTGCCTGTCTAAGATCATCTAAAAACTTGTTTCCAAGTCCTCTTCCTTTACATGCATCTGGGACTAGTCCTGCGACATCAATGGCTTCTATTGGTACAAAACGTGTTCCATTAATACATTTTGAGTTATGTGGTGTACAAGTTACATTGAATTCTTTGCATGGGCAGGTTTTTGCAAGGTACATTACACCATGGTTTGCATCAATTGTTGTAAAAGGATAGTTTGCAATTTCTGCTTGAGCCTCTGTTGCAGCATTAAAAAAAGTGGATTTACCAACGTTGGGTTTTCCTACTATTCCTATTTGCATACTCATATTTTATTTACTCCAACATATCATCTACTTCATCAACTATATCTGTCTCGTTTTCAAAGCGTTGTATCTTTTCTTGTGCGTCTTTTTTTGAAGAATTCATAAATGATATCCCATTTTTTGCAAAAAGTTCTCCGCTTATAACTGAGTTTTTTGAAAGAAAGATTTTTGCAGCGTTAATATTTCCTGCTATCTTGGTTTTATCCTCTATTTTTACATCGCCACCTGAATTAACATTGCCATGTATCGTTGTTTTTTTCCCACAATATACATCTCCTGTTGATTTTAAAGTACCGTGTATCTTGCTATCTTGTTCGATGAAAGCATTGCCTTTTATTTCGTAATTGCCAAGTAGACAGGATTTTTTTCCAACTCTTATATTATAATCTATTTTTGATTTTTGTAATCCTATTATTGAGTTAGTTGGGATGAAAAGAAATGTTTCAGATATAGGTATTGTATCTCCATCGTTTTCCTCTATTTCTGAGAGTATTCTGTCGATTTCTTCGCTATGACCAAGTTTCATCATCTGCATAAGATATATAAAAATATATATAACAACAGGTATTGGACTTCTGATATTAATCCATCCTTTCGCCTCAAAACCTTGATCGATTTCAACGCTATCTCCTACATCTAGATCCCCATTAAGCGAAAGCTTACCATTTACCTGTACTTTTTCACCAAAATAAACATTACCGCCGCTTTTTACATTACCACGGATTCTACTAAAAATATCTGCACGTATATCTTTAGTTGCCTCAAGATTACCATCGATTACTACATGTTCACCTACAAAAATACGGCCATCTGTTTTAATTCCAAACTGTATAAGACAACGATCACCAATTACAACATCACCCTTGGTAATAATCGTTTTTTCCTCAAACTTTGTATTATCTGGTATAACTAGTGTCTTCCTATCAAAAGTCATTAGCTAGTCGGTATAAAATAAGACATTATAAAATAAACGGCAGAAAAAAAATAGTTAAGGCTTACGGCCTACACCCAACAACTTAATTTACAGTTGGTCTCCACTTGTAAGCATCATCATGGTGACCAAAATAATAAACTGTAACAACTTCTTCTGTATGGTTTATATTAAAGATTAATACAAAATGAGAATTAATATGAACTCTTGAAAAGTTTTGCAAAGGTGGACGAAGATGTTTATATTCATGATTTG
>CAZQEU010000037.1:0-14761 GCA_964592335.1 uncultured Thermoplasmatales archaeon | reverse complement strand
GTCTCCAATTCCTCCCAATGTTAAAACATTGGGTATCCTTGGAGGGATTTTATGAGACAAACAAAGTTCTCTGAGTTTGGAAAAACACAGAAGAAAAAAAAGAAAAAACCAATACGAACAATCGGGAGTATTAGAAAACAATTTATCGGTGAGACAAAAAAAATATGGAAAAACGCACCAAGTTTCGTAGATAAACTAGAAGTAAAAGTAAACATACGAGAGAAACAAAAAGTAATGGCACAGCTTGTACATGATGCAAGGATCAAACAAAGGGCTATTGGTAACTGTATATATCGATGTCCGACAAAAGTAGAACTAGATATATCGAAAAAAGCGCTTAGTCTCCCAGAAAAACAGTTTAAAAACTTAATAGGGCATGAAAGTATACATTTAGGATATGCAAGACATGATCGGGATTTTGCAAAACTAGCTGAGAAACACAATATTGGAATAACTTTTGCTCAGATTAAGGGAGAGGGATATAAACTTCAGTTTAAAGAAGGAGCCCGTTATAAAACCCATAAAGTTTTTAAATCCAAGAAAGAAGCTGATGATTACTATGATAAACATCTTTGTGGTAAAACAAAAAAACGCTGGAGGATATACTATTGAGTTTACTTAAAAGCATGTTGAAAGGATTATTCACAGTACGAGACAACAGACAACTAGATAAACGTAAACAAATAATACAAAAGAAAAAAAGGAAATGGTATTAATGAGAAAACTAAAAAAAGGAGATAAAGTAAAAATAAAAGAAGGAACACTAAAAGGAAGAACCTTCAAAGTAGTTGGATCAGATGTTATAAAAGGCACAAAATATTATTATGTACTAGGTGGAAGGCTGAAATACCCTAGAGGTTTTACAAGAAGCATTCTTAAAAAACTTTAAAACCATCCAAGATAACGATAAACAACAGCTACTCCAACAACCACAGCTGATGCAACAACAGCTATTATGATCTTATATTTAGTTTCATCTTTCAAATTTTTTCACCCCGTGGAACATAACTATATCCTTTCATATGAAGAATAGTTTTCATATAAGCAATTTTTTTCCGCAATGTACGAATACGTGCTACATTTGGATTGTGAAAACGCTGTGCATATGCCTCCATGCGCTCCAGCTGTAATTGTTTAAGAAAATCTTGTTTCTCAGATGTATCCATACTATTTACTTTGTTTTTAAACTCAGACCATGTATGCTTCGGTTCACTCTCAGAACTAAGTAATCCCAAAAATATCAGATCTCCTCTTAATCCTTATCTCGATCTATAATGTTTTTTTTCCAGTAGCAACTAGGATGATATTTATTCAGCTCTTTTTCAAACCATTTAAGCCATTTAGTCTGCTCCTGACGTGCTTTCATCTCAATCTCTGTCTCAGTACCAGCTGGTTTTTTCTTACGAAAACCTGGTAACTGACCAGAGATAGCGCCTTTTGTAACAAAATACAAAGGATTCATATATATCTCCAGCTCAATTGTTTCATCTGTAAAAACCTCAGTTGGATCAACTCCATTGATTTTGAATTTAAAAATATCAGTACCACTTGCCATCTGAAGGTTATTAACAAGCCCATCAATGGTCATACCAACATTTGTATGTTTACGGATGGTGTTAAGCATCTTAGAAGATAGCCCACGGTTTTCCTCTATACGGCGTACACTCTCAATGAGTTTAAATTTGCTCTCACCATAATATCTGATTAAATCCCCGATACATAGGCTCTGTTTCAACAACGGCATTTTTTCAAGAGTATACTTTACCTTCATTTACTCGCTCCATGCATACGGGATAATTGTTTCAAAACCACTTTTTTTAAGAAGCTCAACTGCTTTGTTATACTCAGCCTCTAGCTGTTGCTGTTGTTTATCAACCATAGCTTTTGCACTAGCCTGAGTTTTTTCAACAGTTGGTTTATCCGTATAGTATTCAAGAGCGTTAAAGAACTGCTGGTTAGGTAACATCACTGGATCTATACCATCACTGGTTTTAAACACAGCTAGCATACTTGTATCATATTGATACTGTATTATTATCTCTCCAACGAGCATTCCGGTCTCTGTAGTCATCTGGTTTTTATCCAGAAAAACTGGTACATTTGCTTTATCTTCTTCTGTCTCCAGCATAGCTAGAAACTCTTTTAGATCTCCTATCGGTAAAAACATTTTTCTTTCACCACTTCCATATTTTTAGTTTTTTATATTTATCAGGATTGTTTCTCAAAAGTTTTTTAGCCTGTTTATAAAGAGCGATCCCATAGAACCCAAACATCAGCCAGAAAATAAAAACAATGATAACTATTATAGCCATATCACCAGAAGCACCAAGCGGATCATTAACAAACTCCATGATTACTACATCACCACTACTTGCTACTAGATACATGAGAAAACCAACACCAGCGATAAAGGCATTAATCAAAATATACAAGGGTAACATGAGAAAACCAAATACAACAGTTGAACGCTCACGTAGTTCTTTTATGTATTCATCTTGTTTTTTTTTCTTCATTTCTTTATAGATTTTTTCTTTCTGTTTCTCATTTACCATAAATTAACACACTCTTTTTTTAGATACTTGTAAGACCAAGTTTGTCATATGCACGAATGATAAGGTTATAGAGATCTGGTACTTTATCCATTTCTTCTTTGTTGATTTTCATTTTTTGTACTTGTTTAATCCAGGTTTTGTATTTCTCGAACTCATTACGCATTTCCTGTGTCTGATCGCCACCGCCTTCTATCTTAGGTAACAGATGCACCATGATACTTAGCATTTTAGCGACACATGCATTAAAAGCCTCCTCAGAACCACGGTTACTAATAAGTCTTGCCATCATGTTTTCATATATTATGGTGAGCTCATCGAGGTACCGCCTCATCATACCGCTGTATTGATCTGTTGCAGATGCACGGGCTAGTTCAATCCCATGCTCATCATAGTCCTCATACTCACCATCTGGCAATTAGTTCCTCTCCTCATTCTTTATTATGTTCTTTTATCAGTCTCTGTATTGTATCGTTGTAGCTGTAGGTTTTTCCATCCTCCACGGCGTATTCCCCACCTATCTTTAAAAGTTGTTTTTTTGTATAGTTGTGCAGGCTGATAGTCGTAGTTTTTTCATTTCCCATCTACTATTTCACAAATTCTATAATGTCTATAACCTATATATATTTTATGATATTTGGGTAGATCTGGCGAACAGAGCCCTAAGAGGGAAAAGGTATGGGATTCTCTTAGCAAACAGATAGATTTCACTCACTAGGAGGTTGATTATCTATTTTTCTCTCAAGGTTCTGTTTATCGCCTCTACCATCCTTTGATAAACTAAATTTTACTTTACGTGCATGTAGATAATTAGCGATGCTTTTAATATCACGGCTTCCTTTAAAATACATGAGTGTCTCAATACCAGCACCAGATTCGCTCAATAGTGTTAGTCGGCTGTGTCTAAAATTATATGGACATATTTCTGTGCCTATTATTTTACCAGCTCGTTCAACAATATTGTATCCTGTTTTACGGCAGAAATCAAATAGTTGTACTTTTGGGTTTATATCACGTGTCTCCTGTATATATCGCTGTGTCTCTACCATATCGTTAAAACTCTGGATGAGTACCAATACTGCATAGTCTGGGTGTTCTGGATCGAACTCTAGCATCAGCTGGCGTTTATCAACTGCATACATTCCTTTCTGGATTTTGCTCACGGGTACATGAAACAGTACAGCTCCGTTTTTGAAATCAAACTCAACATCTTCATATGTCATTCCTTTTTTATGATGCTCTGGATCTCCTGCTACTTCACTTGGTCGTGCTCCTGTACAATATAATAATGATAGAAATAAGCGGTCACGTGGTCGTATTGTTTTTTTGATTATTGTTTTAAATTCTTCTTCTCTTATGGTATGTCTTATATCAGCTTTTTTATATTCAGGCATATTTCATCATTCTCCTTTAAACCAATCTATTCTTTTTGGTTGATCGTTTATTCTTTTACTAGCAATTTCATAAAACTCTTTATTTATTTCAAAACCTATGAACTTACGGTTTAACTGTTTACATGCAAGTGCTGTGGTACCCCCCCCCTATGAAAGGATCTAACACAACATGATTTTTAGCACTTGATACTTTTATATATTTTCTAATAAGTTTTAAAGGCTTCTGATTAGGATGTAACAAACCATGATGTCCAATATTTTCTGCATGATGTTTAGTATAATTTTTGTATCCTTCTTTACTTGAAAAAAATACACGGGGGCTTCTCATAAAAATAATATACTCTAAATCATTCATATAGCTATTATTAAAAGCTGGTACTGGGTTGGTTTTTCTAAAAACATGGATATCTATTGTAAGGTTTCTTTCTTCAGCTATTTTTAGATATTTATAGACTAGTTTTTTGTTACAAAAAAAATAAGCGTTTATCTTGTCTCCCTGCAGGTCAAGAAGTTTTGGTATATATTTGTCAAAATCAAAAGTATTGGTTTTAATCTCTCCTATTTTTTTCATGTATTTGTCAAATCTTGGCAAAGAATAAATGCCCTTTCCTTTGTTTTCAAATTCATATGGGGGATCGGTTACTATCAAATCTATATTTACATCTTTTAGTTTTTTAATTCCTTCAAGGCAATCCATATTATAAATTTTATTTAATTCCAGCATCCTTCTCCTCCGGTGGATAAACATTAACAAGTAGATGATAAGTCAAAAGAATCAGAGCAACTGGTGGAAAAAACCAAAGAAGCAAACCAAAAAAAACCAATAAACTACCGATTTTGACTATTATATAGATCATGTGTGCTAGTGCAAGAAAACTATAAAACATAGTGATACCATAGAGTATCCGGCGTTGTTTATATGTCAGTTTTTTAAAAGTCCAAAAACTATCCTTCTTTTTCTGTTTCTTCATATTTCCATTTTTTACCATATGTTCTCCTCAGTCTTTTACCCCAGTTCATGCGATAACCGCATACATGACATTTATAGTGCTTCATTCGGTTTCCACAATTCGGGCAATAGTTTTTCCCAGCCAAATATTAAACTCTCCTCAGCGTGTTACCCAACATTTTATATGTTGTGTATTATATGGAGTGAATTAAGCGTTTCGCATTTTGTTTTAAAGGTCTATATAAACCTTTCTATAGGTTTTGTGTAACATCAGGTTTTTTTGTGTAAATATCTTCAAATGTGCGATGTTTAGTTTTTTTGTCTTTAATTCGTTTGTATTCAGCAATGTTTTTTAGATCCTGTGCTGTTTTGATTTTATTACATTCAATGCAGAGTGTTTGTAAATTATCCATGTTCCACATTTCGCCATCCATCGCCAATGGCACAATATGATCACATATCAAATTAGAACTATCAGCATACTCTACACCATCATATTTAACAACATATCTTCTACCACATTTTGCGCATATATAGTTGTCACGTTTGAATACACGGGCTCTTACCCAATTCCAGCTAAGGCTTTCATCATGTTGTTCATAAAAGTTTTCTGTGCATGTTTTGCTACAGCATCTCCAGTCTGTCCGGCGGTTCCATTCACTTTTTGGTTTTCCACATACTGGGCATTCATTGTTTGCTATTCGTTTCTCAGCTATTTTTGAATATTTCCTAATAAAATGTTGTCTTTCAGTCATTTTATCATTTGTTAAATATTAGTGGTAATCCAAATGCAACAACTATTGCAATAATTATCATTATGATATATATTGGGATAAGTGGCTTCAGCCAATCTGGTATTTTCATATTTTACCTCTTACTATAGATCATATGCTCTAATGCTGTTTCTCTACAGTAATGTTCATGCATTTCTTTCCAGAGTTTTACAGATAGCCATATGAAGATAATTATATGCATCGGATGTCTGATAAACTCAAGTATTGTAATACTCAATTTTTTAAGATTCATTTTCTTTTATTTCTCCTCCGGCTCTGTAATGATATATCCCTGGTTCTGTAGGATTTCACGCATTTTATCAAGACGTTTCTGCCTTATCATCTCAGCTTCTTCAGCTGTGATAATGTTTTTACGGAACTCTACATCATCAAGGTCTATACCCTTAGTCCAATCATCTACATAAATTTCTTTAGCTATAGTTGGTCTCCCAAATGCTTTCTGATTGATTTCTACAGCTAATTTAACAACGATTTCCCCACGTCTAACACTCGGTAGTGTTTTCCTCATGCGATCCACTTGGTTCTGATCACATACAAGATATATTGTTTCCTTCATGTTTATTCCTCTTTTTCTTTAAATATTTTTTCAATACATTCCATTTTATGCAAAAGTTTTTCATCACCAAATTTTGCATATCCCTTCAACTGGTTCCACATGGTTTTATATTCAACCATTAAAATCAATCCTGATCAATAGTACATTTACCAATATGTAAACTACAGTGTTTTCTAAGCCTATTATTTGCTTGTTCTTCAGTTGCTTCAGATGGTAATATATGACGAGGTTTCGGCACCCAGATAGTGAGAAGTAAACCAGATATACCATAACGGGTTTGTTTCTCAATCGCCTCTATTTTTCCTTCTAAACCGTTAAACATTCTTTTTCCTCCAAATTATTTTTTATCATGTGTCCACGGCGTAGTTGTTTGCTTCTAAAATCTTTTGTCTTACGATACTCGCTTAATTTCATTTTCATATCAATATCCCCCTGTGTATATATGTTGATATTTCAGGGCTCGTTCTTTTTTTGTTAGTTCCTCAAAATCTTCTTCACAAATATTCATGTTTGTATCATCTCCAATATTTTTTTATAAATACTAATGAGAATCATAGAGCCTATACCGAGGCACCAACCAACTATAACATACTGGATCATTTCTCCACCTCTTTCATAATGTCTTTATATAACTCAGGGTTGAGTTTTTTATAGAGAGATATATATTTTGTAATCATCAACCAGCAATGTCTACAGACACGTATATGATATTTTGGTGACATCTTCAGGAAATAAGAGTTGTAGCTAAGGCTAGCTTTTTTTTCACATAATCTGCAACGGTATTCATCATCTCTATCTATTTCCATATCTATTCGCTCTCAATACGTGGTGCTATAAGAACATATAACTCCGTTAATTCATCTCCTTTGATTTCAATAGGATTATCTGTACCCATGCGAACACTGAGTTCTTTGTTATAAACCCTGATAAGATTAATCATCCCTAAAAAATAATCAACACTAAAAAGGCTAATATATTTTTTATCTGATTTGTGCTTAGAAAGCTGTTTTTTATCAATAGATACTATTACATTGTCCTTATCATCATTGGCTGATAAAACTAAATCTTTTTTACTAATCTCTATTTTTATGTGATCAGACACTTTCTCTGCTTGTTTAGCAAAATCATAAAGTAATTTTGATTTGATGCTAAAAAACGCATCTAGTTTAAGTTTCGGGATTTTAGGATCTGGCATACCAGCTGTATCAATCAACCCAGTTGTGTGTTTAAAATTATTGATTTTTATATCTATTTTGTAGTCAGAAAGTCTACTGTCAAAACTTAATACATCTTTTACTTTAACACTACGAAGTATTGTTTTAAGCCTATCATAATCGATACCTAGGCTGATGTCTTTATCAGCTAATAGTTGATAACTGTCAAAAACTTTTTTTGGTATTTTTTCACATATCATAGCTACATGTGCTGGATCCACTGTTTTAATATTCATTCCTTTTTTATTGAAATCTAACCTTATTTCATTATACCATTCACCATGTGCTTTGATTATGTTTTTGAATGTTTTAGCATTGATTTTAAAATGTATTTCTTCTAGTCTTTCGCTTTTTATTAGTTTGTTTTTCTGTAGATATTCTATTGCTTTTTTATTTATTTCTTTTTTGTCTTTTACTTTTATTCTATATTCTGCATTTATTTCTATTTTGTATTCTTCCATACCTTTTTCTCTCCTTTATTCATTCGTTTTCCCTCATCATAAATCTCTAACAAAAGAGCCAGGTGTTTATCATCATTTAATTTCTTAAAAGCTTCTTTTAAATCATCTGATGGCTCAACAGGTTTAAAACCAGCATACTCAACCAGATGTTTCAACATAAAAAAATTCTTTGCATATCTACGATTACCACATGTTTTAAGAACAAAAAACGGTCTGTCTCTAATACGTGGATCAAGCACCATATTTACATCCCTTCTGATGCTCATAGGATATTCAAAATCATAAAAAACTATAGCTTTTAACTTCCAGAGAAAAAAAAGATCATCTATTTCACGTTTAGAAAGTTCACATATCGTTTTTCTACCAACACGAATTGTTATCTTAGGTGATCTGAATTTGAAATGTTGCTCTCTAACAATTAAAAACACTTTTTCAAGTTTTTTTAATAAACCATGCCAATAATCTCTATTCATTGTTTTATCACCTGAAACTCAATCCTATAAGTCTCTACATATTGAATGTTGTGCTCCTGAAACCAACGCATAAGACCATCCCAGCTATTAAATCCTTCACACTCAGCTTCATGTTTTTTATACTCAGAAATATTTTTAAAAAGCTCAGTGTTAAAAGCATATTTCTGAAAATGATTAGTGCTCCGTTGGCAATCAGTTACAACAGCACGGCAAACAGCATATTTACCACGCCCAGGCTGTACAGCAAAATCTTTACCAACAGATATTGGTTTAAGACGGCGTGTAACAATTTTTTTATTGTCAAGCACTAGTTTCCAACTAGGAACCCCTTTCTCGTTTTTAGCAACAAAAATCAAAAATTCACTCTCCTTTCTCTTTTTTCAAGCCGTTCCATTAGTTCACGGATTGTTACATCGTCTTCACCAGTTGGTACAAACTTTGTGATTGTTTGACGGTGCCCACTCTCTGCTTTTAATGTATCCCATAGTTTCTTATAATTCAATAAAATCTCTCCTTTTCCTCCTGTGATAAACCATCCGAAATACTTTTAGACCGGGAATCAACAACACGTTCTCTTTCTTTTTTTATAACAAAACCATAGAAATCTTTAAGATGCTCCCAGCCAAAATCACCACTAAGACCAGGTGGATAAACACGATCTGTATTGTTTTTTTCAAGGTCTTCTATCCATTCAAATATAATACGGTCTATTTCATCATAGCCATCTTTATCAACAGAGTTATTCATCAGTTTCCTCCACTAGAAAAACAAATGTATATTTATAAATTCCAAAAGCATTAGCATTAGCTATAGTGTCAAGATAAATAGCGCCATGTGGAACAACATCATCAAAGTTAAAAAACTTAATCTTTCTACCTTTCATTATTCATCCATCCCTGGTTTAAAACTATCATTAAAATTAATGTCATCACCATGTACAAGAATCATCATAGAATCCCGTAGATCCTTCAAACAAGCTATCCATGTGAGCGCAATCCCAAAAAGAAAACTAACAAGATACCCATTGAAATCATAAGGCTCAACCATATAAATCGCTAGGAAATAAAACATACAAAAAGTCACAGGCAACGGAGCCAACTTCATATGGATCACCTGGCGCCAGTTGCTCAAACCGCCTAGGTATTTAATCCCAATAGTAGGAATACGCAAAGATCCACGGAGCACAGCTAGTTTACCCTTACCGCCATATCTTTTCAAAACTAGATAATGTACGTATTCATGTAACAGTATAGTAAAAGTAAATACTATAAATATAAAGAATAGTTTTAACAAATCCAAAAATTATCAACTCCCACTAGTTTCATACATGCAAAACCCATAGTTCACACCTATTATTTCTCTAGTTCTCCATCTTTGTTTTTGAGATACAAAAATAGATCCTCAAAATAGCTATTGATCACATTCGGCGTAAACAACGGGCAACGGGCATTCGTAAAAATCGGTAACTCAGCTACTAATTTTTCTTTCTCCAACTCATTTGCTTTCTCCCATTTTTTCCAAAAATCAGTCTTTATTGTTATCATGCTTTTTTTTCTCCTCATATTTAATTTCATAATTTAGACCAATGGTAGCTAGTATAAAACCGGTTGCAACAAACGGAGCTGTGAGAACATATCTAAGCCCGGGTTCTAAAAACATTGATACTAACACACCAGCTAATAACAAAAATATTCCCGTGACAGATACAATCGATGATACTGTTTGTTTTTTCATTGATCCCATACACATCCAGATGCAAGGATAGGAGCCCTAGAAAAATATTCGAGGGTGAGACCAGGATTATCTTATCTAAATGCTCCTCTCCTTACAACAAACAACATGAATGTCATCAGCGCATAAATACTTTACGCAACAATATTAATGTTGGGTAAATCACGAATGTATGTATAGATAGGTTCTCCTTAGGCACAAAATACAATAAAGTTTTATATCTCACTGTGTATATGTGTCTAACATATGCCTCTGTGCGTAAAAACCCATTACACAATGTAGGATGGTGAGGAGAGAATTTCAAAAAAAGACAATGCACCTAATGAAGATTGGAAGGTAACACCTAGTGACCAAATAAGACGATACATCGTGCAGTTATCAAAAGAATGCATAGATCATTTATCACAAAGCGTAGATAGCAAAAAAGAAAAATATGCATTTGCTGTCAAGACAAGATCATTATCATTATTACTAGAGAACTATATGGAAGACTCTGTAAAGGAAATAACATTTAAGTATTTTAAAGAACTAGAAGAAGACATAGCTAAGGTAAAACAGAGAACAGATCTTAATGAAGAAACAAAAAAGAACCATATCAATAATTTACGCTTCGAGTATATGCTCCCGGTATTGGATCAGAACATACGCCTGATGCAGAACAGCCCCATAGTAGAAGTAGAGGCACATGGAATAATCGACATGAATGATAAAAATATAAAAAAACGAATCAGTGGAAAAAAACATGCTCTACCAATACGTGATAGAAAAGGATTAGAACCAGATACCGATGCAGAGGTTGTAAGAGTAGAGGACACAGTTGAGGAGGGTGAAAGTGCATTTTCCTTCTCCAATAAATAATAACCCGCATTATTTTGGTAAACCAAATCATCATGGAATAGCTGAAGCCTATTTGAGAGATATATACAAAAGCGTTCATCTTAAAAAATTTAGTTTTCTCGCTACAGTAACAGGCAGACACCGAGTAGGAAAAAGTGTAAGTGCTGTGGCATTAGGAGACTTGCTGGATCCAACTTTTTATGATAACCTGGAAGAACGAGTTGTCTATACACCATATGAGTTTAGTGTAGCAATTCAGAATATCGCTAATAGCAAACCAAAAATAATTGGTGGCTGTGTAGTATGGGATGAAGCAAACCTAGGTCTAAGTAGCCGAGATTGGTACACCCAAGCTAATAAACACATTAATTTCACAGTACAAGCATTTGGGTATATCAGACCAATAGTTATTTTTGTTACACAGGATGTCACTTTTATAGATAGCCAGCCACGTAAACTATTTCATTCATTTATGGAAGTAAACAGGACAAATAATGATTACTCTAATATCAGACCGTTTTTTGTAGCTATCAATAAGAGATCTGGAAAGATGTTCTATAGTTATCCACGTATGAAAATGAATAGAAATTATGGTCGTGGCGGTGGGCAGGTACTAAAAATGAAACCACTTAGATTAATGAAACCGCCAGATGAACTAATAGAACGATATGATGCACATAGTACAAAGAGAAAAGCAAACCTTATGCGTGAGAACGCTGAGACAATACAACATATGAGAGATAAAGCAAAAGAGGAAAGAAAACAGGAGTATCTATCTGATGACGAAATCGTTGATCACTGTATAGCAGAACGAAACAACCCTATTTTTATAAACAACAAAGGTGAATTTAATGAAAACACTATTGCTCAAGAGTTTCATGTATCTTATCGAAAAGCTAAATATTTGAAGGCACGTGCTGATGCACAAATGCAGATCCTTAAAGAAGAAGGAGTGCCGGATGAATCAATCTGAAAAAACATTTATTGTTGTTTTCTTTTTTGGAATAGTTGTTTTTATTTATTATTTTTTTGTCATACCACCGACACCTGTGTTTTATGAAGAAAACGCTAGGGTGCCACCGCCATCTAATGCACAGCTGGATCCAGAGACGGGTAAGTTAATAGTTGGATATGAAAGAGCTAGCGCTGTTTTTGTAATACCACCTGTTTTGTTTTTTTATATAGTGATGATGATGGTGACAAAAAATGGTGATAGAAGACTCCGGGAGGTAATAGATGTTAAACAGAAACTACGTGATATACGGCATTGTTTCTGGATGAAAATACGAGAAGGAAAAGACCAATACCAAGAGTGGAAAAATAAATAAACTATATAACCTATACATGTTATAGGGATATAGGAGGAAATGTGTCACTCACCGGGCTTTTTTCTCCTTTTTCCTCAGCCATAACTAACACATGTTAATAAACTTTTTTGAAAAAAACATAAAACTTAAAAGCAGAAAAAACATTCAACTATTTCCCGATTTTTGAATTGTCGGCTGAGGAGATATGAGATGATAGAGAGAGAAGATATAATCTGTTTTTTAAACAAAAAAGTAAAACTAGTAAAAAGCGATGGTTTTGTATTATATGGAGTAATCATTAAAATAAATAAAAGTAGTATTTTTTTTAAAACAACACAAGCTGAATCAGTAATTGATTTTGAAAACATAAAAGAAATAACAACCAATAATAGGGGGCGCTGGTAAAAATGTCTAACGACATAAAGCCAACAAAAGAAATAATGGAGCCAGTGCTTACAAAAGATGGTGAAAAGAAATGGTTGATAATAAAAGAAAAAAAAGTATTTAATGATCCTAGACCGCCACAGGAAATAGTTAAAAAACCTGATAGTGAAAACTATGTTGAAATAGAAAAAACATTTGAACTGAGAGATCCTAGTTTATGGGAATGTTTGAAATGTGGCTGTGTATTAAAATCAAATCCAGAACCCCCTATGGAATGTTTTAAAGACCGTGGTGGATGTGGAAGAACAACAAAATTTAGACCAGTTACAAAATCAATAAAAGATGACATATGGCAATTGCCAATATGGGAAGATGTTGAAGTAGATGGGATATTGTTATATCAAGAAATACATGATCTTATAAAAAACCTGATAGTTTTTCCAAGAGAAATCCATTATAAACTATTTGCACTCTGGATAATAAGCACATGGAAAAGAGAGAGCTGGGATGCTGTGGGGTTTCCAGTATTCCGTGGAATAATAAGTAGTGGAAAAACAAGAGCGCTTAATATAATAGCACAACTCGGTTATCGTGTTGTATCAGCATCTAGTGCTACGTTTCCAGCAATAGCAACACTCTCCCATTATTGGGATGTAACACTTACGATTGATGAGGCTGATAACCGTTTGAACCCTAGACATGAAAAAGGATCTGAATTACTTGATTTTATAAAACAAAGCTACAAAAAAGGATCAGTATATGTAGTAAGCGATATAGACAACAGAGAAGAAGTAATAGCTCGTAAAAACTTTGGATTCAAAGCATTCGCTGGAGAGAAAACATTTAACCCCGCACTAGTCAGCCGTGGTATAGATATATTTATGGAAAAAAGAGATCCTCCATGCTCAAAAATGAAATATATGATACTTGATTTTGAACAGCTTAGAACTAGATTGCTTAATTACAAATACAAAACAGATGCTCCACCAGATCTAGGTGAATCGTTTGAGTTAAAAGGAAGACTTAGAGAAGTATATGAAAGTATACTTCGTACAGCGATGCATCTAGGTCAAAAAACAGATGATATAATTAAATTTGCAAAAGAAACAGAAGAAGAAGAACAAGAAGAACTGAAAACTAGTATACAGCATGATATTCTAGATATAATTAAAAAAAGATCTGAAAACAATACACTTGACGATGCTCCAGAAGTTGTATATGTAAAAGATATTGTTGAGGGTATAAACTGGGAAAATGAAAAAAGAGCAAATCAGAAATTAGGATATATTCTGAAAAACATGGGATTAAAAAAACATAGACGAAAGGATGGTGTAGTTGTACCTATCACTGGAACAAACTCACATAGATTGAAATATTTATACCGCCGATATGAGGTATAAATCGATGGGTGAAGGCTTTTTGCGAAAAGGTGAAGGGTTTGGTGAAGGGTTTGGTGAAGGCTTTTCTTCGAGAGGTGAATACTTGTGAAGGCTTTTTCGGGTATTATATATTATATTCTATTATTTCTTTTTCTTTTATATTACTTTTCTTTTTCTTTAACATCTCTCAATTCGAGAATAACTATAGATATTATAAAGTATATAAAAGCGCAAAAAGCCTTCACAAGTATTCACCTCTCGAAGAAAAGCCTTCACCAAACCCTTCACCAAACCCTTCACTTTTCAGTCAAAACCCTTCACCAAATCACATGCACAAAACATTTATATACACATAATGCATACGTTTGTATGACAAACGATAAAATAATAGGTATGGGAATATAATATGGCAAGCGAAACAATAAATATTGGCAAAATCATGCGATCTGAGGCATGGTTGAAAAAAGGCAAGAGGAAAATCAAGCGCTTCCGTGTATCACCAGAAGCGGTGCAGGAAATGATAAGCTATATTAAAGCAGGTATTGAGGTTAATACTCCGCAGTTGGCTGAGTTGGCTGAGTCTACTAATCATCCCAATACAATAAAAGCATGTGATGTGGTTCGTTTTTTTGGTAGATCAGATAATACACCTTTTGAGGAGGAACAACAATGAACAAACCTGATTTTGGAAAACTTGAACTTGTTGATCAAGAAATATGGTATATGAGTTTTA
>CAZQEU010000036.1:0-15229 GCA_964592335.1 uncultured Thermoplasmatales archaeon | reverse complement strand
CACCGTTGAAAAGATCACTCCAGCGCAGGAGATCATGCATATGTTTGTTTAGTTTTTGTTGTCGGTCTGCAAGTGCCCCGCGTCCTACATATTCTGCTCTAAAATGAGCTGTGAGTGAATCCACTACTAAAAGCTGGGCAGGTAGGTCCTTTGAGAGCTCTTTTACTTTTTCAACCAAGAGCATCTGATGATTTGAGTTATATGCACGTGCAACATGAATCTTTGACAATACTTCCTCAGGATCAAGTTCGAGCCCTTCTGCCATTTGTTTAATTCTTTCTGGTCTGAATGTGTTTTCTGTATCTATATAAAATGCTTCACTGTCCATACCTCCTTTATCTTTTGGAAGCTGTACCATTACACACAATTGATGTGCAACCTGTGTTTTACCCGATCCAAATTCTCCAAAAAGCTCAACTATTGACTGGCTTTCAAAACCGCCACCCAGAAGTTCGTTGAAAGTATTTGAGTTGGATGAAAGATGCCCTACCTGTTGTCTTTTTTCAAGGAGTTTCGCGCCTGTTTCAAAACCACCTATGTCTGCTTGTTTGCGAGCATCAATTATTATCTTTGAAGCAACGGCTTCACCGATTTCTGCTGCATCAGAAAGCTCTGAAGGAGATGCAACAGCAATACTCATAACATCAACATATCCGGCATCTCTTAGTTTATCTGCAGTTGCTGGTCCTACCCCTGAAAGCTTATCTATCAGGTCCTCTTCTTCATTATTATCTTTTTTTACCATGAAAATCCCTTGTATCTAGGTAATTGATAAATATTTATAAAGGTGTGGGAGGGTACACTAAAACTATTATTAATGACACTTGTTTAGGGTTTGAAAATAAATGGATGAAGAATATTATCCTTGGGGTGGTGAATTTACCACTTGTGATTCAAAAAGCTGTGTTGCAGTGGTACTATTAAACGTTGAGTATTGCCCCAGTAACAAAGTTGCAATATATGGCCCTCTTAAAACAGAGAATATAGGAATAGAAAAAATAGTTGCAAATCTTATTTCAAATCCAAATATCAGATATCTAGTTGTATGTGGCGAAGAAATCAGGGGCCATAGATCCGGGGAATCATTACTTTGTCTAAATAAAAATGGTGTTGATAATACAAATAGGATAATTGATGCACCCGGTGCTATCCCATATATAGAAAACCTTGATGATAAAGCAATAGAAAGGTTTCAAAAACAAATAAAAACAGTAAATCTTATTGGTGTCACATCCAAAAAACAAATCGATGAAAAAATAAAGAATTGTTTAAAAAACCCGCTCCCTTGTTTCGGGGAATCATACATTGCAATAAGGATAAAGCCTGAGAAAGCAAAACTGGATGATAAACGCGCACTTCATTCAAATATAACTATTGATTATCTTGGGAAAATAAAAAGAAGAGGTGGTTAATTTGTTTTCATTTACAAAAAAACAGAAAGTATTTGATATATCAGGAATAAAAATCGGTGGACAACCCGGTAAATATCCAACAACACTTTTCGGAGGATTTTTTTTCAAAGGCACTCCTGATTACACAAAAGCAAAAAAAGATCTAATGGACATGTATTCTTTTTCAAAAAAAACAGGAAACATGGCTATACCTGATTTTTTCATAAAAAAAGAAGAATACATCGAAGATATTGTAAGTTTTATCTTAAAACATGTTCCCAGTGATAAACCAGTATCCGTTGATATAATTGAACCTGATTTAAAGATTAAAACATTAGAAATATTAGCTGAAAAAAAACTGCTTAAGAAAACAATCTACAACTCAGTTCATATAGGTATAACTGATGAAGAAAGAAAGATATTAAAGAAACATACTCCTGAGATGGCAATAATCGTTGCATTTAACCCAAAGGATAAATCACCAGATGGAAAAATCGAGGTACTTGAAAACGGAGCAAATCTTCTTGACACGGGTCTTTTAAGCCTTACAAAAGAACTTGGTATCAAAAAAATACTTGTGGATACCGCTGCAATGGCACCTGGTGATAATAGCGGTGCATCCATTGCCGCAATTCCTGTAATCAAAGAAGAATATGGTCTTCCAACTGGTTGTGCGATTCATAATGTAGTTGAAAAATCAAAGTGGATAGAAGAAAAAGGTTTTTCAAAACTTCCTGTTGATGCCGCATCTAATATGAACATATCTATATTTGGCGGTGATTTTGCTATATATGGCCCTGCTAAAAACTCAGATTTAGTATTTCCAATGATTGCATGGCAGGATATACTTGTTGCAGAATACACGGAGAATTATTTTGGAATAAAACCTGTTGATTTTCATCCACGGAGGAATCTTTTGAAATGAAACCAGAGACCACCGTTATCGGTAGTTACCCTGCAGATTATGACAACATCGATTTTATGAACTCTTATTTTGAAAACAAAAAGGTTTCATGGACTAAATATGTTGATGTAGCAGTAAATGACATGATTAAAGCAGGAATACAAAGAGTATCTAGTGGACAGACAAAAGATCCTTTTGTTCATATTTTTCTAAGAGATATTGGTGGATGCAGGATACGTGATAGACCTGAAGTAATTGATAAGGTTAGTTATATTGGGCCTATAACAGTTGATGAAATCAAATATGTAAAAAAAATAGTTCCTACTCAAACTAAGTTGGTAGGTCTTATCACAGGTCCTTATACCCTTGCAAAATCATGTGTTGATTTATATTATAATGATTTGGAAAAATTATCATTTGATCTTGCAAATGTTTTAAATTTTGAAGCAAAAAACCTTGAAAAACATGTGGATTTAATAAGCGTGGATGAGCCTTTTTACTCTGTTGAAATGCCGGGTTATGCCAATGATCTATTAAAGATAGTATTTAAAGATGTTAATGTTTCAAAGAGATTGCATGTATGTGGAGATGTATCAGATATAGTAGAAGAGCTGATAGAGTTACCAGTGGGTATTCTTTCCCATGAGTTTAAAGCAACACCCACATTATTTGACTCATTTAAAAAATATAGTTTTTCTAAAAATATATGTCTCGGCTCTGTTAGATCAGATGATAAAAGAATTGAAAGTGTTGATGAAATCACAGATCATATTAAAAAAGGAATAGATGTATTTGATAATAAAATAGTTCAAATCTCTCCAGATTGTGGTCTTAAAATGATGCCAAGAGATATTGCCTTTGAAAAACTTGTAAATCTTGTCAAGGCAGGTGAAAGAGTATATGGCTGAAAAAAAAGTAGAATTAATAGAAGCAAAAAAAACTCTTCAGAAAGATGTGCAACTTGATTCAAAAGGTTTTTTTGTAATAGAGCTTGATAAAAAAGAAAACATGATTCGTGTTGAGTATTACTCAAATGTTTATAAAAACCAAAGAATTGTATCAGGTAATCTAAAAAAAGTATTTGTAGGTAAAAAAGCAGATGCTCTCTCTGATACTATTGTAAAAAATGTTCCAGCCTTGCAAGCAGAGCATTATATGTATCTGGGTAGAGAGCTTCAACGTGCACAATATGCACTTGAAAACAATAAAAAATATGAGCAAGGTGGATGCTAAAATTATATTTTATTTATTTTTCCTCTACCGTTTAAATGCAGTTCTGTGACCCCGTTTTTTTCTTTGTTGTCAATATTTGAAACCTCTATTTTTTGTCCTTTTTTGTATTTTTGTATCTCTTTTACTTTTTCATCCCAAATAGTTATTTCACTAGTTTCATCCTTGGTTTTGATTTTTAGTTTTGTTACAAAACCAAACTCTCCGTTGTCTTTAAAAAATGCTTTAGAGGGTGTTATATTTATTATTTCTCCAGTTATACAGTTTTTTTCTTCTCTTGGTTTTTTTACATCTATTTCTTCATCGATTGTCTCAATGAGGCCGTATCTGCCAAGATTTAATTCCACTCCGCTGTAGCCTTCTTTTACATAACCATTTATTATCTTCAAGTTTGAGTTTTTCTTTATTGTTTTATTGTTTACAAGATCTACATCTCTATTCCAGAGAACAAGGCCACATGCTCCTGTTTCATCAGATATTTTTAGGTTTATAACTCGTCCGCTTTTACCGTTTTTACGGTTGAAACTATGTGTTTTTTTTATATCTGTTACTTTTCCAAAAACAGTGCATTCTTCCCCTGGTTTTATGTCTTTTATTTTGCAGATGTTCTCAGTGTTTCTACCAAGGCTATCTACAATTAAGAGGGCAAGAGTTTCCGTGTCAAATAAATCATCATATTCTTCTTTTAATTTTTTTATTTCTTTTTCAAACTCTTCCTTAGTTTTTATGTCTTTTATTTTATTATAAAGTTCTTCTTTTTTTATATGCATCCTTGGAGAAAGGTATGTATATGTATTGTTTAAATTTATTGGAGGAAAAAATTGTTTTGTTAGAAAAATGTTGGCCGGGGAATTTAGGAAGGTGGTAAGGAGAGGAGGTGAAAGGATGAGAAAAAAATTTGGTTTTTCTCCCCCGGTCCAACTTACTACTTACTTTGTAAAAAGGGTTTAAAAGGCTTTATTGTACAATTGTTGTCAAGTTTCTTTACAGCTCTCTCCAGGGTGAAATAAGATTATGTTTGAAACTGATCTATTATTGGTTGTAATATTGGCTCAAGGAAAGGGAAAATATCGATTATTTTTTCCAGTAGTGTTACTATCAAGCTTTGTGTTACAATGAAGTTTTTTTGGATTTTACCCCCTGAAAATGAATATGATAGCAGTTCGTTTGATTGTTTAATGATTTCATCGTTTTTTGTAACAGTTATCTGACAGTTATGTATCCCATAGTACTCGTTTTGTGGGTAAGAATCTTCATCAGGCATTGGATCTACAAATAATTCGTATTCTCCGTTGCTGTCTGTCACGGTTGTTTGTCCTCTGCAGGTAATTGTTAGCCCAGCATATCCTTCGACTAAAAATTTTTTTACAGAACCTGTTACATGAATGCTGTCTTCCCAGTGTTTCTGATTAAGCCAGGTATTGAAATCATCTATCTGATTGAAGTAATCTAAAAGGGTAGGATTTTGGACAAAACTAGTTATAAAATTAATAAACGTGGAGGTTTTTGATGCAAAATTATTTACATAATTATCTAAAATTTGAAAGAACGTTTGGTCTTCAAGTTCAAATATTGATCTTAAAGCCTCATAAAACACTATAGGTGCAGTAAGCACTATGTTTATCAGACCCACAAATTTTTTGGTAAGTTCTAAACCAAAAGGTTTTATTATATCAATTAAAAGGTTTATACTGTTATAAAATAAAACTATGCCTTTGTCTAATAAATCATAAGTCCATCCTAATCTGTCTTTTATAAACTCTACAATCTTTAGTAGTAATGTTCCAAAAAGACTTTCCATGAAACCAAATTGATTAAATCCCCAGTACTGGAGAATTAAATTATCTAATTCAGTCATCGTTGAAACTTCTGATAATACTGTTTCGTTTATAGGTGTATAAACATATGTTTCAAGAGAGTTAGATAATTCGTTTAGATCTACTTTTAAATTTGAATTAATAATGCTTTCTATAAGAGTTATTGCTTCTTGTTTTTCAGTTCCTTCGAAGTTTGTTTCGATATAATTATCAATTGCATCACGTTGAATAGATGTAATATAAAATTCTGGTTTTTCTTCACTTGTCATATAAATATTCTTTTGCTCAGTATTTTTAACTGTGTTTAAAGCGCTGCTAACTGGGACCATCAGCATAATTATTGTTAAAAAACATGCTAAAATTATTTTTTTTGTTTTACCCCACATTTTTAAAATTCACCTCTCACCATACACTATTTATAGCTGATATTAGTATATTAATATGTCGTCATAAACATCGATAAATGTCGTAATATGGGTTGAAAAAAGATATTTTTTTAAATTTTACTCTTTGCACACTAATTTATTTTTTTTCCGCTACTTTTTTCATAAGAATAGTGCGTATCTCTTTAGGATCTGTTGTTTCAATACCAAAATACTCTGGAAAAAGTTTAGATGTTGTAAGCATCTCAGTTGACCCATGTTTTCTAGTATGTATCAGTTTTAAATCAGATAGGTCATCTACATGATCATATGCTTTTGCCCCTATCATACGTCGTAGGTTACTCTGTTTTAATGGCTGATGAAAAGCAATAAGTGTTAATGTTTTTAAAAGAGTGTCATCAATTTCAGGTTTTGTAACCATAACACTTTGATCAGCGTATTGTTTTTTAACCTGCATAGTGAATTTATCCCCTGCTTTTACAATCTCCATACTTGTCTGATTCTTACGTGTGTTATTGTAATCATCAATTAGTTCTTCAAGTGTGTTTTTAACAGTTTTTTTAGTTAGATTAGTTGCTTGTTTTATCTCTTTTATACTTACAGGGTCACTTGCTGAAAAAAGCACGGATTCTACCAGGCGTTTTTCTTTTACACCCATTTTTAATCAACTTCCTTTATATCTTTTTTTTCTTAATAAATATGTTTCCATATGGAAATTTTTTCTGATACACAATTATTTTTTCATCCATTGCAAGAAACAATACACTCATAAGGGTTTTAATGTATTCTTCACGACTTTGTTTTTTACATAGGTTTTTAAGAGTCATTGTTTTTTTGGGTATATCCTTTATTTTCTCCCATATACTGTTTATATCTTCTTCCAGATGATCCTCATGTGCGGTTCCATTCATTCTTTTCCTGGCAAGCATTGCAAGTCTCTGTCTTTCTTTTTCTCTCTGCTGCTCTATTAGTTGGTATTCCTCAGATTCTTTCTTTGCCAGATCAAAGGCATCCAGTAGCTCCATTAGTGTTACCTTTCTTTTTGGGTCACGACGCATAGGTTCTTTTATTGGTGGCTCAGGCATGTTCATCACTAGATTAGTGTATGAATAAGCATCATCGTTTGTAAGATACATCTCAGTTGGAATATCCCCCCAGCCAAAAGGCTCATAGACCTCTTCTGTGTTTTCCATGTTATCTACTAGGTTGTTGCTTTGAAGCCTAAGTATTTTCCAGGCCATATAAATTATTTTACCAGCGGTGATTAAATCTATTTTTTCTTCTTTAGCACGTTTGAGATACATCGTGGAAAAACTCACCAGGTCGATATCCCATGGGTTTAGATGCTGCTGCATTACTAGTTCAAAGGCGATTGCAATTGAGCGCTCAAAAGGATTGTTGATTGATATATGCTCTCCTGCGTCTGTTTTCTGAAGTAGATTTACATAATAATTTATTTTACTTGTATCTTCTTTTTCATCGATTAGTGATTTATGAAAAAGCAGATGATTGATTACATCATTGTCTATTCTAAGCTGCCTCAATTTTTCTTCCTCCTTCTATCTTTAGTTCACCTTTTGGCCCCACGTTTGACGGGTCAATATTGCCTATCATCTCAGATATACCTGTATCACGCATCGTGACACCATATACATGGTTCGCCTCTTTTAGCGCTATTTTTCTAAGTGATACCATTATAAACTGTGAATCCACTGCTTTTTGTTTAACCATTCTTGATACAGTCTCTGCGTTTACACCATCCAAAAACATATCGACTTCATCTAGTACATAAAACGGGCTTGGATCATATCTTTGAATTGCAAATATAAATCCAAGGGATGCAATGCTTTTCTCACCACCTGATAGGGCACTTAGAAGCAATACTTTTTTACCACGTGGTCTTGCTTTAATGGTAAGACCGCTTTCAAAAACATTGTTTTCATCTTCTAGTTTTAGCTCTGCTTCGCCTCCTTCAGATAGATCAGCGTATATATCTTTGAAGTTTTTGTTAATTTTATTAAATATTTCAAAGAATCTCTCTTCTTTTTTCTTGGTTATTCCTCTGACTAGTTTCATCAGATTCTTTTTCTGATCTTTTAGGTGTTTTACATCCTCATCTAGTTTATCTTTTCTATCTGTTTGATGCTCATATTCTTCAAGAGCACGCATGTTTACAGGTTCAAGCTCGCGCATTGACTCCTCTGTTACTTTAACTGAGTCTTTTAATGATTCTACATTAGGTAGTTTTTCATCAGCTGCTATTTCAACGTTATACATTTTTAGTTCCTGATCAAGCTCAGATATAGTTGATTCAAGTGTGGGAAGACGATATTTAGCCCTTGATATCAGATCATAATAGGATTCAATACGTGTATTTATTTTATCCAGCTCATTTTCTATAGTAACTGTTTTTTTGTAGATACCATCACGTTTCTGTGTTAAATCCTTGATTTTACCAGTCATCGTCTCTTCGACTTGCATAAGTGCGTCAAGTTCATTTCTAAAACCAGAGCGTTTTTCTTTTAACTCTGTTATCATTTCTTTATACTCTTTGATTTCTTTTTCGTTTTTCTCTATTTTATCATTAATCTCTGTTTTTTTCTCATCCAATAGTTCTATTTTTTTATTACATGCTTCTCTATTTGAATTAAGTGTTAAAACCAATTCATGCAAGTTTGATACTTCTTCTTCAAGGTTTCTTGCTTTTCCAGCTAGTTCTTTTTTAGTTCCTTTAAGAAGTAGTTTTCCTTTTTCTTCTTTTGTTTCCTCAAGTTCCTCAATTCGTTTTTTAAACTCATTTATTTTATCTACAACTTCTTGTTTTTTTGCATCTAGCTCTTCTTTTTCTTTTGTTCTCTCTTCTAGGTCTTTGTTTACAACCTCAAGTTTTGCAACAAATTCTTTACGTCGTACATCCAGATCTTTTGCCTGTATTTGTTGGTCTCCCTTGGTTCTAATCTCACCGAGTTTGTTTTCAATTTCCATTATGTCTTTTCTAAGGCTGCTTAGTGTCTCAGTTATTTCTTCCTGGCTTTTTAAAGCCTGCTCTAGTTCTTTTGTTATTTCTTCTAATTTACCACGATCGGTTTTTGTAAAACCAAGTTTTGCTTTGGAGATACTACCTCCTATCATAGCTCCACTTGCTTCAATTAAGCTTCCTTTGAGATCAACCAGTCGTACTCCACCCATGAGCCTTCTTGCATCCTCAAGGCTTTGTACTACAACTGTATCCCCGAATACATACCAGAAAGCACCGCGGTATTCCTCCTTAAAATCCACTAGATCAATTGCAAAACCATGTGATTTATCATCTGATACAGCCATTAGTGCTTTACCACGTGGTTTACCTGATATCATCTTTGTAAGTGGTAGAAATGTTGCTCGTCCAAGTTTTTGTTTTTGTAAAAACTTGATTGCTTTTGATGCAGCTTCATCATCTTTTACAACAATGGACTGCATACGTCCTCCAGCTGCTATTTCTAATGCGTTTTTGTATTTATCCTCTACTTTTGCAAGTTCTGCTATTGTTCCATATATACCATGTAGGTTTCCCTGGTTTCTTGCTTTTAAAACCTCGTTTACCCCGCGGTTATATTTACCTTGTATGTTCTGCAGTGCATCATATTCTGCTTGAAGCCTTGATTGCTCACGCTGAAGTTTTCTAATCGCGTTTTCCAAGTCATTGAGTTGCTCGGAGAGCTCTGACTCTGTTTTTTTCTTTTCAAAAAGATTTTTTTCAAGGTTTTTTGTTTCCTTGTTTTTTTCTTGTCCTTCTTTTTTGAATTCTTCACTCTGCCAGTCTATATCTTTTAATTCGAACTCATATGTTGATTTGGTTTCCTGCAGCTCTGCTATCTGCATTTCAAGTGCTTCTATTTTATCTGTGAATCTATTACGTTTTAGTTTAAGCTCATGTATCTCAGTGTTTTTTTCGTTGTACTCCTCACGCATTTTTGCTAGATCATGCGCGAGATCCATTGATTTATCATCGGTTTGAGCGATGTCCTCTTTCATCTTTGAAAGATTTTCTTCTTTTTGGCCTAGAAGTGTTTTTTTCTCCTGTATTTCTTCGTCAAAACCATTTTTTTCAGTGTTTAGTTCTTCCAGCTCTTTTCCTAGTGTCTCCAGGTTTGTCTTATTTTCAGCCAACTCATTTGTAAGATCTCTTATTTCATTATTTGAATAATTTATTCTCTCTTCTATCTTGATTTCTTCAGCACGGATACCATCGATTTTTTCTTTGATTTCTTTTACCTCATCTCCGCCCACATCACCGATTTTTTGTTCTAGTTCTTCTAGTTCTTTTTGTATTTCTGTGTATTCTTTTTTTAGTTCTCTGCTTTTTTCATCTAGTTTTTCTTTTTCTTTTTCATAGTTTTTTATTTGTCCTTCTACTTCTGCGATTTGTGATTGTACATCCTGTTTTTTCTTTTCTGCTATTTTTGCTTTTGTCTCATAGAGTTTGTCTTTCAGCTCCTTGTAGCGGTATGCTTCGTCTCTATCGTTTTTAAGCTGACGTATCTGCCCGCTGATCTCATTTAGTATTATTTTGATTCGCTCGAGGTTAGAGTCTACTTCTCCTCTTTCTTTCTCTGCTTTTTTTATGTCACTGTCAAAATTTGATATACCTGCGATGTCATCTATTATTCTTCTTCTATCAGTACTTCCCATCTCAATAAGGTTTGTTACATCACCTTGTTTTACAATGTTGTATCCATCACCGCTCATACGTGCATGAGTAAGTATGTTTTCAAAATCTGAAAAATTAGCTGATTTATCATTTATATAAAACTTGCTATAATAATTATCTGGGTTGTTTTTAATTGGTGCACGTTTTATCATACGTGTTAGTACTACTTCATCTGCGTCAACTGGCATCTTACGTGCTTTGTTGTCAAATACAAGTGAGACTTTACAGTGTTTTGAAGGATTCTTGCGTTTTTTACCACCATTAAATATTAGATCAGTGAGTCTTCCTGCACGCATCACCTTCGAGCTTTTAGGCCCCAGGACAAAAAGTATTGCATCTGCTATATTGCTTTTACCAGAGCCGTTGGGTCCGGTGATAGCAGTAAAACCTGGGAAAAATGGTACAGTTAGTTTTTTGCCGAAGGATTTAAAATTCTCCATTCTAACTTCTTTTAGATACAAAACTTACATCCCTTCCTACTTTCCACAAACAAACATATTATCCTCTAAATTACCATGTCGATATCTTACCGGCATCCCTGTAAATCTTAAACGGAAATTAGTATATAAAATTTATCAGATATTTATCAAATTATTTTAGTACCCGCAACAGGTTTTTTTTTATGAATTCTTAATTTTATTAGTTTTTTAGGACTGTTTTTTCGGTTTCCTCGAAGTTGCCAACTTTGTCTTGTTCTTCCATATCTGCGATTAACGCATCTACTTTTTCTGCTACCTTCATATGTAGCTCAACAAAAGAGTTGTCCTCAACCATTGTAGTGTTTTCTACTGGTTGAAACTGTACTTCTTCAGAACTTTCTTGATTTAACCATGGTCTAGGGTTAAACCTAATATTTGTGTCCCTTAATGTACTTATTATTCCCATCCTGCATCCTCCTTAGAGAGATATTTAAAAAACAATTTCGTCTTATTTATATCTTTTATGCATCTAATAAACTTAGGAGATATGTAGCAGTATATGTAGGTGAATATATAGAAGGCTCTGTCTCTACTTTATAATTATAAATAATTAAAAAAAATATGCCGAGAGTGGGGCTTGAACCCACGACATCACGGTCTTCAGCCGTGCACTCTCCCAACTGAGTTACCTCGGCAACAATATTGTTTTGCTAAAGTAAGTGTTTTAAAAGTGGTAATAAAGAGGTATTATTCAAGTGTTTTTATTATTTCCTCTGTTGTTTTATACATTTCTTTCAGGCTTTTTACAAGTATTTCTGTTGTTTTTTCAACATCCTCTGTTGTAACAGCACCTTGTGGAGAGGGTTGGATAAGCCCGTCTTGCTCAAGGATTCTAAGTGAATATCTAACCATGTGTTGAGGATAACCAGTGAGCTCTGAGAGTTTAATGATGCCTAGTGGCTGGTTTTCATGTAGGGTTTTAAGAATTGCTACATGTCTTTTTAAAATATCTAGCTCTGTTTCTATTACTCCTGTTAATACGCATCTTTCTTTTTTACTTTTTTTCATAAATTTTTTATACTCCTGCGTTAAATGTTAGCACTTGTAATAATGGTTCAATTATTTAAAAATCTCTGTTCTTTTTTTAATCTTTTGATGCTAGATGTATGTAAAAGGCAGTATTGTTGTATTGCAACTATCGATTTCTGTTTTTTCAAGTATATCTAGATTCATTATAAACGCTTTTTCAGGTTTGTATTGTTGTATGAAGCTTCTGAATGATCTTGTTATTTTTGGTTTTGTTTTTACCTCTATAGGTATAACCTTGTTTTTATGTTTTATAATAAAATCTACTTCGGTTTTTGCTGTTGTACGCCAATATTTTATTTTGTGGTTTCTTTTGAGTTCGTTATGGACGAAGTTTTCATATAAGCTATCAAACCTTATGTTTTCAAATTTTTCTAAAAGATAGTTTTTTAGTCCATAGTCAAGAAAATAAATTTTTGGATTTTTTCTTAACTCATTATTTAAATTTTTATAAAAAGGTTTTACTACAAAAATCACGAAAGAGTCTTTCAATAAGGGTATTATCTCTCTAACTTCGTGATATTTGAGACCTGAGTTTGTGCTTAGTGTTTCATAGTTTACTACATTTCCTGAAATATTTGAAATTGTTTTTAGTAGCTTTACAACTTTTTCTCTATATCTTATACCATACATAACTACAATATCTTTTTCTACATATGTTATAAAAAGATTCTTAAGAAGTTCTTTTTTCTTTTCTTTATCTTTTTCTAGTATTATTCTTGGATATGATCCATACGTTAGATACTCATGTAATAATTTATTAAGATCATCTAAGAAAATGGTTGGCTCTATTTTGTTTCCTTCTTTTGTGATATCTGTCTTTATTTTATTAAATAATGTTTCATATTTTCTCCCTTTACTTCTAAGGAACTCTTGAAAACTAAATGGATATAAATTAAAGAACAGGGCTCTGCCTACTAGATATGATCCAAGTTTTGTCAAATCAAATGATGAGGATCCAGTTATAATTATCTTGGTATCGTTAAACGAGTCAAATATCAGCTTTAGTTTTTTACCTGCATCTTTTATATATTGTACTTCGTCAAGTAGAAAATAATGTTTTCTACCTGGCTTTTTGTGGAATTCTATGAATTCTTTTGGTTTTTCTTCAAATTTCATTTTTTCAAGGTCATCTTCAAAATTGATATAACTAATGTTTTTCTCTTCTATGCCTTTGCTCGTTAATATTTCTTTTATTCTTTTAAGAATCGTTGTTTTTCCACTTTGTCTTGCTCCTCTTATAACTAGTATTTCCGGGCTATAAAGCCACTTTTTAATTTCTTCTTCCAAATCTCGTTTTATATAGCGCATACATCTAAATAAAGCCACTTAAAGTTTATAAATTTTTCCTTTTTATCAAAAATAACTTAGTTATTTTAAAAAATATTTTAAAAATTATTAGCTTTATAGGTACTTTCGGACAATGATACTTGTGTTTGCACTGTTTCCAGCTACATCATATGCTGTGGCGGTGACATTATAATTGCCAAAAGCAAAACCAGTCCATTCATATGTATATGGATTTTCTGTCAGCTCATCTGTTTTTCCAAACCATTTTCCTTTAATTGATAACTCTACTTTTGATATATCTGATTCGTTGTCAGTAGCATTTACAACTATGTTTGTCTCCCCTAGAATAAATGGTATTGTTAGTATTCCTGAAAATATTTTGTTTCCAAAAACATATAAGCTTCCTTCTTCTGGTTTTTCAAAAAAAACATTTGGTGGATTGTTGTCCTCTTCAATTGTTTTAAAATTAAAAACATCTGATTTTGTTTCGTATTGGCTATCATTTGCAACTGCATACCAGTAATATATGTTGTTAAAACCTAGATTGTTCCATTGGACCATTGCATCATTGCCGGATTGTATATCCACTGATCCTATAAGTTGATCATTTGACGCGTTATAAAAACTAACAGTTAGCATGTCATTGTCTGGATCTGTTACATAAACACTTAGCTGAGAACCGAGTCCAATATCAGCTGAGTTATTCTCAGGTGTTGGATTTATTGGTTTATTAGGTGGATGATTTGGAATAATAGTAGCAGTTGGAGTTGCACATTTTTGATTTGATTTCTCTCCCTCGTTACTGCTGGTATCTACTGCACTAATCTTGTAGCAGTATTCTTGACCATTAGTAAGTCCTGTATCCTGATATGTTGTTGAGTATTCTGTATCTATGAATACATTATCACGATATATTTTGTAATGATCTACTGCAATATTGTCTGTTGCAGTATCCCAGGTTAGATCGAGTTTTTCATCTTTTGCATCAGATGCCTCGAGACCTGTGACTTTGCTTGGTGGCTCTATGTCAGGTTCTTCTGCTGTTATATGTAAATCTAGGATGTAACCTATTGTTGTATCAATATAAATTGTTTGATTATATTCAGGGGTGATATCTTGCCCATAGTATTCTATGATTATATCTGCTGTTTCTCCTTCATGACCCCAGAAACCAACATTGTAGTTTGTAGAATCACAATATATATTGTACTCATATATTTCTTCACAGTATATGTTATTTCCTGGAAAGATTAGTTTTACAATGATTTCTTCAAAATCAAATGGTGGACTAGTTGGTATTTCATCGTTTATGTATAATGTTCCTTTTACTGAGTGGGGGCTGGAATAATCTGCTTGAGTATTTGAAAAAACTGTGAAAAATGAAAAAAGGATTATAAAACACATAACAGTTGTTTTTATTGTTTTTTTATTCATATTATTCTACCACCTGTATTTATCTTTAAAATAACTCTTTTTGTAACATATATTTAGGATTATATACAAGTGATAATATATAAAATAATGGGTTGGTTATTTATGTGATCTATGGGCTATATTTTGTTTGAAATAAAATAAAAAAAAGAAAAAATTATTTTTTATCTTTTTTTCTTGTTGCTAAAAAGAACAGCAATAGTAAAAATATTATAATTAAAGCTGCTCCAACATACAATAACGTGTTATCTTCTTCTGTTGGCTCTGTATCGCCACTAGATGGTTCTTCTGTATCATCTTCTATTGTCTCACCTGTGCCTGTATCTGGATCGTATTTGTAGTCATATTCACCGTCTCCATCGGTATCCAATAGATATGAGCCATCTTCTGTACCAACACCTGAATCGGAATCGCCATCGTTGCTATGGAAGTTATCATATGTTCCATTGCCATCGTCATCAGTTAAGTATCCATCCACGTCATCTGTGTTTATTTTATGAGAATCAATGTTTATCTCAAGATATTCTTTTGCTGATGGTGTACCGTTGCCATTATCGTAATCATCTATTGCATATACCCAAATATTGT
>CAZQEU010000035.1:0-15415 GCA_964592335.1 uncultured Thermoplasmatales archaeon | reverse complement strand
CCGAGGAAGCGAAGGCGTAAATAGGGGATTATAAGGGCACAGCCCTTATTTCACTGAGTCCAAGTTTTTGAGTACATTATGTTATTTGTAGGATTATAAATAACGGTTAACCTGTATTCATTTCCATCCTCGAACTCATCATCTAAACCTGTAAATCTAATGTTTTCTGAATTTTTGACAAGACCATAACCTGCATCTGTTGTATAATCAGTGTATTCTGTCAGTGTCTCACCATCAGTTACATCATATATCTCAAAAGAGATATCTGACCAATAAATAGAATCATCACCAATGTAGGTTATAAACAAAGTAGCGTTATTTCCAGAGTCAGAATTAATCATTGCAGCAATAGTTGGTGTTACCTGCATACTTGGATTAGAATCAATCATTCCACTAACATATACATAAACAGTTGCAGCAATAGCTACGGGGATTATTATTAAAACTATCAAAACTACAGCTATAATAAACCCGATATTCTTTTCCTTTTTCAGCTCTTTAGGAGGCTCAACTTTAATACCTTCATGTTTTGCTACTAGTTTTCCACAATAAGGGCATCTTATACCATCTTCAGGCATTAAGCGACCGCACTCGGGACAATATTTAGTCAAAACAAAACCACCTTATCTATTTTTTTTGAAACGTCTACATATTTATAAAACATCCTGTATTAGGCACACGGGCAATGACAAAAAATTTATCAAAACAATTTGAAAAAGCAGCAGAATTAATAAATTCCTTCCCACAATCCACCAAAGTTAGAGTAATCTCTCATTATGATGCCGATGGAATAACTGCTGCAGCAATAATATGCAAAGCACTTTACCACAAAGGCTATAATTTTCATGCAACACTTATGAGAAATCCTTTTGACAAAGGTCTTGAGCGTGTTTCAAAGGAAGATAACAAACTCATTATCTTCTGCGATATGGGTAGCGGGCAGATTGAAACAATTGAAAAAATAAAATCTAAATCAATTATAATTGATCATCATCAGGCTTTAAAAGAAAAAACAAAGGAAAACATTATCCAAATCAATGCCAACCTCTGTGGTATAAATGGTAACTATGAGGCATGTGGTGCGACACTATCATATGGACTTGCAAAAACACTGGATTCACATAACTCTGATCTTGTGTCACTTGCACTTGTCGGTGCCACAGGTGATAAACAATACATCGGTGGTTTTAGTGGATACAACAAAGATCTAATTGATGATGCATTAAAAAATGGTTTAATCAAACAAAAAACAAGTATAAAGTTTACATCAGATACAGTCTCTGATTCCCTATATTACTCAGTTGACCCATATTTTTCAGAAATATCAGGTAATAAAAAAGTAATCTCTGAATTAATACAAAAAATAGGGTTGAAATCTGATAAAATAATTGATCTAAATAATGAAGAAACTAAAAAACTAAATTCTTATCTAATGCTTAATCTCATAAAAAAAGGATGCGAAAAAAACATTCTTGACACAGTTATAAGACCACGTTTTACATCTGAAAACATACCCTTTGAATTCGAAAGATTTGCAGATCTACTTGACTCATGTGGAAAAGGAGGCAACAGGGGAATAGGTCTATCGACTGCGATGGGTGATAAAAAATCTTTGGAAAAAGCAATAGAGCTTGAAAAAAACTTTAAACAAAACATCCTTGGTGAGCTTTTAAGACTTGAAAAAGACGGGTTTTTTGAGACAAAAAACTTTAGATATTTTTATAGTAAAAATTCTTCAATGGGTGGTGTCATATGTGGAATTGCAACAAATTTCATGCTAGATAACACAAAACCACTAATATCAATAGTAAAAAAAGACAGTGAAATACATGTATCCTGCAGAGGGACACAAAGCCTTGTAAGCAAAGGACTTGACCTGGGAGCTGCTATGAAACAAGCAGCAAAAAAACTAGATGGACATGGTGGAGGACACGCGATTGCAAGTGGAGCTACAATAGATATAAAAAAAGAAAAAGATTTTCTAAAAATAGTAGATAATATAATTACAAAACAAATAAAGAAGTGATAGTTTTGAAAGTAGAATGCAGCCTTGAAATAGATTTCAAATCAACAGAGGATGTAAAAAAAATAGTAAAATCAGTAAGCGTAGATGATTTTGATTTTGTAAAAACAAAAATATCAGGTAAAAAACTCTTAGCAGAAATCAAAAGTATTTCAATTCCAAGTATTCTTCACACAATCGATGATTACCTAGCATGTGTTTCTGTTGCAAATAAAATTTTGGATAAAGATTAATAATTATCTACTTTATCTAGATGATGAGATATTATGAGATTTAAACTAAAATCAGAGTTTACATTCAGCGGTGACATTTCAAGTTTTCAAACAGAGTTAGCTGATTTTATAAAAAAATACAACAAAGAAATCAACAAAAAAGACAAAACCTTTGAAATAAAAGATATAAAAGTTAGTAAAAACAAACTTAGTTTTACAATAAAAGCAGAAGGAATACTGCGTCCACATAGTGCACTGCTTCAAATGAAAAACAATATCTCAAAAGAATACGGAAAAAAACAACATGTTGGTGTCAGGGACATAAAAATCCATAGTTATGATATCAGCTTTACACTAGAAAAAAAACCACTTAAAAAAATAAAAATACCCTTTGCAGAAGTAAAACTTAAGGATAAAGATGCAACAGTTTTACTAAAAGATGTTGATGAAGAATTTTTACGTAGAAACTATATCGACCGCATTATCAACAGGGTAAAAGAAAAAGTTGATAATCAATACTATGAAGGAAAAGGAGAATTCTGGAAATCTATATGGGAATCCGGTGAAAAAAAACCAGTATGGAAAAAAGACCCAACTGAAGAAATGATAAAAAAAGACTGGCTTAAACAAGGACCTACAAAGGGTAAATGGTTCTACAGACCACAAGCCGCAGCAATTTTAAAGACAATGGAGAAAATAGCAATAGAAGAAGTACTTAGGCCACTAGGTTTCCAGGAGATAATCGAATCCAATCTGGTTCCCTTTGATGTATGGCTAAAAACAGGTCATATGGAAGGCATGCCCGGTGAATTTTATTATGTAACAGAGCCTGTAACACGTGATACAAAAGAATGGGAACGCTTCGTTGATCTTACAAAAATTACAAAAGAAATACACGTTGATGAACTGAAAAAAAACCTAGGTGATCCAGTTGGTGGAATATGCTATGCACAATGCCCACTGATCTACTGGAGTTTCAAAGGAAAAACCATCTCTGAAAAAAGCCTACCTGTTTTTGTATATGACAACACGGTTATATCAAATAGATATGAATCAGGTGGAAGACATGGGATAGAACGCGTGGATGAATTTCATAGGATAGAACCAGTTTATATAGGAACCCGTGAGCAGCTGTTAAAACTACGGGAGGATCTACTTGAGCGTTACAAACATGTTTTCAACGATATATTCGACCTTGAATGGCGTATGGCATGGGTAACACCCTGGTATATGCAACAAGCAGGAAAAATAGGTGATGAAGAAACACAAGACACAGGTACAATTGATTTTGAAGCATACATGCCATACAGGGGAGACAGGAAAAAATCAGAATGGCTAGAGTTTCAAAATCTTTCTATTCTTGGTGATAAATACATAAAAGCATTCAATATAAAAGCACAAAAATCTGAGCTTTGGAGTGGCTGCTCAGGAATTGGTCTTGAGCGATGGACAACTGCTTTTCTAGCACAAAAAGGACTTGACCCAGATAACTGGCCAGAAGGTTTTAAAAAATATTTAAACAAACTTCCTGAGGGAATAGAGTTTTTATGAACAAAGATTTATCAGAATACAAAAGAAAATATGATATCAGCCGTCATCATGCTTGGGCAGGATCAGTACTACTAGCAGTAATTGTTGCAACTAGGGGTTTTCTTGAATTAACTAATATAAAAATTAATGACTGGATAATAGTAGCAATAGGTTTGATACTAATCTTTTATGTACTAATATCTGTTTTTTTAACATATAAATACCGTGCAGGGCTTTCTTCTGTTTCAAAAAATGTTGTAGAGGTAAAAGTAAACTCCAATGATTTTGAAAAAGAAAGGCTTAAACTAGAGAAGAAAAAAGCAAAAGCAGAAGCTAAAAAAGCTAAAAAAAACAAATAAGAAATAATTTTTTAATTCCAGGAGGAAGTTAATTCAGGATATCACAGTCGAAATAATTAAATTCGAAAAATCATTTTAGACTTTTTTATGGATGAAGAAAAAATAATAGGGATTATTCCAAATGTTCAGAGTGGTTTATTTGGAAATAAAGCATATAATCTAATAGTCACAAACCAGGGAATCCTTGTTGCTCAATTAACAAATAAAATGTTAAAAGAAGAGATGGAAAAAAATCATCAAACTGCAAAAGCAAGAGGAGATGGGTTCTTAAAACGAATTGGAAATCAAATGGCCTCACGTGCAACCTTTCACAAAAGATATCTTTCTATGAGCAAAGACCAAATTATTAATGAAACTGAAGGTAATTATCTTATTCCTGAAGCTGAAATCAAAAAAATTAGGATTAAAGCTGGACAGGTATATCAAGAGGAAAAAACCATTCCAAATGAACTAAAAGTTGTATGGAGTTCAGGAAAAGCAAAATTCTCCTTCAATCAGATAACAGTAAATGAAGTTAAAAAAATTTTAAAACAATCAGCTGGTAAAAAGGTAAAATAATACTTTAAATATCACTCGAGTTAGAACTTTGGCTAGATAAGAACTAGCTCTTATCTTACTTTACTTTCCATTACTAACATCTCAAAGAAATAAATCGCCTCTTTTCTTTACGACTTCACTTTATTTTATATCTACAATGTAATCATTTATTTTTTCCGACGAAAAACCTTTAAATAAGAATCCTTTTCCCACCCCGATGGCAAAAAGACGTAAAGAAAAAGATGAAGAAAAGGATGATAAACCTTTCAAAGTACCAAAATTCGATGAAAAAGAATTCATAAAAAAAGAAAAAATAAACATACGAGCAACATTTATTTCGTTTCTATTCGGCTGTTTGATGGCCCTTGTATGTTTTGGATTCTGGGCACTAATGGGAAACCAGTCAGGTTTCAGATGGACACTAGTGCTTTTAGTAGCAATAGCTAATGCAACTTTTATAAGATACATATTACAACGTTTTAAAATCGATACCTCTGCTTTTACAAAAAAGAACTGGTTTACAAGCATTATGGTATACTTTTTCACATGGTTACTCGTGTTTATTTTAATAGTAAACCCACCGTTTTATGATGATCAAAACCCACGTGTAGATTTTGTCTTAATGCCAGAATTACAAGAACTAGGCAGCCCTGTAAAATTTTGTGCAAAAATAACAGATAATGCAGGTATAACAGAATCAGATATAGTATTCTCAATCGAGGGTAATAAAATAAATTCAGAAGATTATGATTTTACAAATAATATTTTTACATATACATTTGAAGATGGCACAACTCTTGGACAATACAGTTATAATTTAACAGCGACTGACTCAAGTGGCCTACAAACAACTAAAGCAGGTACTTTCGAATATAGTAACAATTCAATATATATTCCTGATCCTTTAGGTGTAACAAACGCTCCAGGGCCAGTGGTGGGATCAGCCACAACTATCAAATTTAAGTTAGCCAACGATGTAGATAGACTATATTATACAATCACTGATGCAAATGGAGTTACAGGAGAACCAATTAATGTAACACAAAAAGAAGGAGATTTTTATGTTACATACCCAAAATACGAGGGATGGCCTAAAAACCAAAACGTTACAATGCAAGTCTATGCAGAGCAAATTCATTACTTTGATGTTATTACAAGCACACAACAATGCTATGTAACTGAAGACGATATGTGTAATAATACAATAAAAGACTCTCAAAAATATTATTTCCAAGTAGCAGATGAAACAGGTGTAGCCTCAGAAGAAGCACCCAAAGCAGAACTTCCAAAGCCAAACTGTGTAGCAGTCCCCGGCTTTGAAGCAATGATACTAATAATAGCCCTTGCAGCCATTGTACTAATATTCAAATACAAGAAAAAGGATGAAAATAAATAGATATGAACGACATTGCAGAGTTCTGTAAACACATTAAAGAAAACTACAAACCAAAAAAAACAAACTTTACAAAACCAGTTACAACCTGGTCTGAAAAAGATTTACTAAATGATAAGATTACAGATACTTTTGTAATAATTTTTAAAACAAAAGGATGCAGTTGGGCACTTGAATCAGGCTGCAGCATGTGCGGATATTTCAATGATAGTGCGTGGACAGATATAACTGAACAAGACCTTTTATCACAGTTTGAAAATGCAATAGGAAAATACAATGATCAACCTTTTGTAAAAATATTTACATCCGGCAGCTTTCTAGATGACAAAGAAATACCAAAAAAAGTTAGAAACAAAATACTAAAAAAACTATATGAAACAGCAGATAAAGTATCAGTTGAATCACGACCCGAATACATAACACAAAAAAACCTTTCTCAAATCAAAGATTTATACAAAAACAAAACCTTTGAAATAGGCGTTGGACTTGAAACAGCAGATGACAAAATACGAGAACAGATAATCAATAAAGGTTTTACATTTCAGGATTATAAAAAAGCAGCAGATACAATGAAAAAAAACAATGTCAAACTTAAAACATATATTTTGATAAAACCACCATTTCTATCTGAAAAACAAGCGATAAATGATGCAATAGAGTCTGTTGAAAAAATAAAAAACATGACAGATATCGTTTCTTTTAACCCAGTAAATATCCAAAGAAACACCATGGTAAACTATCTCTGGAAACGTAATATGTACAGGCCGCCATGGCTCTTTAGTATCTTAGAAATACTTAAAAAGAGCAAAGAGCTGGCAGAAGATAAGAGGATAAAATGTGATATTGTAGCAGGTGGAAAATCTCGTGGTGCACATAACTGCAAAAACTGTGACAGCCAATTTCTAAAAGCAATATCTGATTTCTCACTTACACAAGATACAAGACTACTTGAAAATCTAAGTTGCAACTGTTATGAAAAATATCTTGATCAAATGGATATAGAACATCTTGGCTTTGGAAGCTATATAAGTATGTACAGGTGAAAAAAACTTTGACAAAAAGAGTAAAGAAAAATGAGGTGGTAGTTCTTATAGATGAAAATAATAAACGCTATTTTGTAAATACCTCCGGTAAAACAGATAAAATAAAAGGGATAGGCGTATTTGACCCCGCGATCCTTGTTGGTAACAGAATAGGATCAAAAATAGAAATAGGAAGTAAAACATTTTTTATATTCAATCCTTCACTAGATGATAAACTAAATGGTTTGAAACGCAAAGCACAGATAATACTTCCAAGGGATATTGCACAAATTATTGTTAACTGCTCAATTGAATCAGGATACAAAGTATTTGAATCAGGAATAGGATCAGGATCACTTACAATCGGACTTGCAAACGCTGTAGCACCCGATGGAGAAGTAATATCCTATGATAACCGTGAGGATTTCATAAAACATGCACTTAAAAACGTTAAGCAATCAGGTTTTGACAAAATTGTTACAACAAAAAACAAGGATGTTACAAAAGGAATAGATGAAAAAAACCTTGATGCAGTAATACTAGATATACCTAATCCATGGGACGTTATAGGTCATGCATATCATTCTTTAAAATCAGGTGGATACCTGTGTTGTTACTCTCCTCTTATTTCTCAGGTTGAAAAAACAGTAAATGAGATTAAAAAACATGGTTTTATCTTGGTTAAAACAACTGAGAATATTCAAAGAGAAATGGTAGTAAGTAAGCATGGAACTCGTCCTAGTTTTAACATGCTCGGCCATACCGGATATTTGACTTTTGCAAGAAAAGCATTACTTTAGTTTTATCCCACGTTGATTCTGATAATTACCACTTTTTTTATCATACAGTTCTGAAGGAACACTGTTCATGTTTTCAAAAACAATTTGGCAGAATCTATCGCCAATAGGAATCTCAAGTGTTTCATCATTGCTGTTAAAACAACTAATGGTAAGATTTCCATGAAAACCAGCATCAACTTTCCCAAAACTAGCCATCACACCACGTCTTGCATAACTACTTCGAATCCATAGCTGAGAAGTGATTTTTGGACCCATTTTTACAAATTCTTTTGTGCTTATCGCAAACCATGTCTGAGGAGGAATCACGGCTGTCCCTTTTTTAATATGTTCATCTTTTTTACGGATAAATACCTCTTCAATTGAAAGATCATAACCGTTTGGTGTAAGATTCTTTTCAACAAAAGGCTCTATTCCAAGCTCCTCTTTTTCTATACACTCCTTTATGTCAATGTCTGAGAGAATACTCATGAGATATCACTCTTTTTGAATTTTTATGCTATTTATCACTACTTTTTTTAGTGGCTTGTCGTTTCTATCTTTATTAACCTTTGATATTTTTTCAACGACATTCATACCATCAGTTACTCTTCCAAAGATAGTATGTTTTCCATCAAGCCACGGAGTTGGTGCAACAGTTATAAAAAACTGTGAACCACCAGTGTTAGGCCTTCCAGTATTTGCCATTGACAGCGTTCCTTTTTCATGGCTTATATCTTTTCTAAACTCATCTTTTATCGTGTATCCTGGACCGCCATATCCCGAGCCATGTGGGCAACCTGTTTGTATCATAAAATCAGGTATCACCCTATGAAAAATAAGACCGTTGTAAAACCCTTCATCTACTAGTTTTAAAAAATTACCAACTGTAAGTGGTGCTTTTTCATTAAAAAGCTCTATTTTGAAATCTCCCATGCTTGTATTAAAATACGCTATTTTTTTGCTCATCTTTCCCTCCCTTTTATTTATCTACAATTGTGATTGAATTAATTATTACATCCTCAACCGGCCAATCATCCATAGGTTGACCTGTTGATAAATATTTAGTTGTAGTCTCAACCTGTGCTATCTCTCTTACTACCTCCATGCCTTCTATAGTCTTTCCAAATACTGCATAGTCTCCATCAAGTCCATTTTGAGCACCATCACATATAAAAAACTGTGAGCTTCCAGGTTCTCCTGCCGCTGTACTTGCCATTGAAACCGCTCCATCTATATGAGAAAGACCTCCTTCAAAAGCAGATATGCTGTCACTTTCCTCTCTGGTTTGGTCTTGTGTGAATCCTCCACCTTGAATCATAAAATCATCAATTACTCTATGAAAAACAAGCCCATCATAGAACCCATCATTTGCAAGTTTTATGAAATTCTCACATGTTTCTGGTGCTTCATCATCATATAAGTCAACCTTAATAGTTCCCATAGTTGTTTCAATTACTGCGACTTTGTCTTCATCCATGTTTGAACTTGAAAAAATTACATATAATCCTGAGAAAACAAGCATGAAAACAATAAATATTGCAAGAAGCATTGCAGGCTTGTTTCTTTTAATTTTTGTTTTTGCACTTGTTTTTGTAACAGGTCTTGAGCGTCTTCTACTGCCACTATCTTTTTTAGCACTCATGTTAAATCTTTTTCAAAATATGGTATCTACTAGATAAGTATTTTTAGATAAATAAAAAAAGAAAGAATTATTTTTTAGATTTTTTATTCTTCTTTTGTTTTTTATTGTCCTCTTTCTTTGGTTTCTTTAAATATATTGTAATCAGTAGTATTGCTACTATGATTATTACTAGTATTATTACCAGGTACTCATCAAGTAAAGATTTAGGTTCTTTTGCATTTGGATGTTCCTCTGCGCCAAATGGCATATGGCCTTGTATGGATATATCCTTGTTGTATCTGATTGGTTTGATATCCTCAGCGGTCCAATAATTATTTGAGCTATATTCTGTGTTGGGTACAAGTGGTCTTATCCCAGGGTCTCCAAAGAAACACACGTTTTGTTTCGAATCAACCCACCATTGAGGCTCAGGCTCATTTATATACAAAATACCCACATGGCTGATTCCATCTACATATGCTTCACCTGCAGTTTGACCAAGAGCTATATCTCTTGGGAAAAACTGTGACCATGCTGTATACCATGAAGTAGGCCAGGGGTCTAGTATCTGAAATACAGAACCGTGTCTAATATAGGATAAATGTAAATATTTGTTTGCCAGTAGACAACATCCATTAACAATACCTACCGAGTGCATGTTTTCAAGGTTATCATCAAACTCATAACCTGTATGAACATCTGATGTGAGTTGGAATAGTAGAACAGATCCGACTACTCCATCATAATAATCCTGTGTGTCTTTAAGCCATTCAGGTGCAAAATATTGTATAATTGGAAGGCTAGCTGTTTTACCTAGTATATCCATCAATGGTTTTTTAGCAAGACCTATATCAATACTGGTTCTAAAAACTCCATTGCCTGTTATTCCTTTACCTGTTGGATTTCCAAATAGCATAGGTATTATTCCATAGTTTTCCATTGTAAGGGTATCAGGTTCATCAGTAGATCCAAGATACCATTCATAACCACGCCATGGGTTTTTTTCATGTGAAACAATACTATCACTCTTCCAGAAATCAAGTGTTCCGCTTCCACCAGCTCCACCATGGGCACTACCTATCCAGAGTATTACTCCTTGATTCAAATTATTCATAACTGCGTCAAAGCTAGTTGAAAACACGCTTTCATATCCTGCTTTATCTAGATAAAATGGAATTACTTCAGATTGTGTAAAATCAGGGAAATAGGATCCGCTATCAGTATATTTCTCCATAACTCCTTGATCTATCTCACTGAAAGAAACGGAGCTACCAGGGATTTTACCTGATGCTGTTTTATATTCCCAACCCCAATATTTGCTGGCTCTTTCGTTGAAACGATGAGTATATGTAGTAAATGAGTTTAATACCGGGTTTTTAAATGTTTCTTCTCCAGATTTTTTATATACATTAAGTCCAAGCCTGCCCCACCACGGAAATCGCCTCTTACTTGCGCTTCCATCTATAAGTTCATTTCCATCAGGATTTGTAGCAGGGTTTTCAAATATTAATGGCGGGTAAAATACTGTTCTTGAAACCCAGTAAGAGGTATCTACTGGTGAGCCCCATATACGTCCTGATGCAGCTTTGCCTGTAAATACACGATCCCAAGGTGTTCCGATATCAAATTTATCAGCGATAGTTACCATTGTCTCTTTTCCTTCTGAGTCAAAACCATATTCATCTAAAAATTCATAGGTTCTAGTTCCTGTAAGATACATCTCTGCAACTGATGGAAGTGCTGCTACTCCTCCTGATCTACGCTCCATGCGTTTCCAAAACTCTGTGTGCCATACAACAGATGATGAAAGTTTAGGATGGTTTTCAACGAACAATACTGGTGTACCATGATGTGCAGCACTAAATGCAGCAGGGCCGATAAAATGCCCGCCAGGATATTCACCTGCAGGCATTCTTTCTTCTACGTACCAATAAGTCCATGGATCAAGTGTTGAAAATACTATATCTTTGCTGTTTGAATATTCTCTTATCTTATCATAAATTGGTTTTAACTCGGTGAAATGATTATTTATTTTTGCAATATCCTTAATTTTTTGTTTTGTATCAGAGTTTAGATATCCACCTATATCTACTAGTGTTATTTCTTCTACCCCTAGCTTATATAAAACTTCTTTTGTAGGTTCAGATAATTCAGATGATTCTGTATATATAAGTGGTGCATTTATCATACTTGCAAGTATTGCTCCTTCTGTCGCTGAAGTTAGCGAATCCGCCTTTTTTTCAGTAAGACCTTGTTTCATATTATATTCAACTTCAAAGTTTATTTTGTGGTCAATATCATTCATTACAAAAACAGATATCTTATAGTTTTCATCTTCAAGGCATTCGCCTAATTGCCCGATATTCATCTCTTGATATTCAGTGTTTTCTTCAAAAGCAGATAAAACTTCTTCTCCTCCAGGTCCGATAAGTGAAAAACCAAGTGTTACACTTGGGTCATCCCATGTAAGTTTAAATGTTGCGTTTTTCACCCCAAAAGGAGGTTTATCAGGTATTTTTATTTCCTTGCCAGGATACATTGAAATATCGATGTTATACTGAGTATCTCTAACGTTTTTTAACGCCTCAAATAAACTACCGTATCTTCCAATTTGAGCAATTCCAACATTTCGATGTACTTCTTTGCTTGCACCCTGATCTGTTATATCGTGAGTTGGAACATCTGTGACACCCAGTTGCCATGGCCCGTTTTCATAGACGTATGAGCCTGTTTCTTCGATCATCATTCCATATACTGCATTCCATCCAAAAGTAGCTGCAACCTGCATCCATTCATCGTTATGCTTGCAGAAAAGCTCGATGTTTGGATCTCCTGGTGGAAGAGTAATATTTATTGGTGGTAAATGTAAGCCTGATGGAAAATTTGGTTTTATATAAAAACAGTTGTACCATAAGTGTGCCTTTAAATACTTATAACCTTCAGGGACCTCAAAATCCCTGAATTGAGGAGTAATATGATTCAACTGTGGGACTGTAAAAGTAAGTTTTTTTATTTCAGCACTTTCCAATGTTCCTTCTGCTGTATTTGATACTTCAACACTTGATTCTTCGAACTCATCATCGATTACTGCAACTACTGCGTTATCAGAATAAGACCAATCATTTAATGCAAACTCTTTTGCGATATCATATGGATTATTGCTTTCAATTTCTAAGTATTCTTTTGAATCCCATTCAGATGGAATATCGTTTTTATCTCTGTTTACAAGTGTCATCTGATCCAGCTGACCATTTGAATAACTCATCCAGTCCTGCATAAAATAGTCAAGTCCTTGAAACGCGTTTAAGGATTTTTCTTTGTCTTCACTTATCTCATATTCATCTTCATAAAATAAAACCGGGTGTGATATAACTCTATTGTTCTCAAAATCATTAAAAATTGCAGTTGGTATCGCTGAAAGATAAGCATAATCATCAACGATTCCTTCTTTGTCAAAATCTATAAATGTTACTTTTTCAACTGGAGAAACATTTGTAAAACTTACTCCTTTTGAAAACCCATTATTGCTTTTTGAAGTATCTGCAAAAACAGGATTTACAATTGAAACAGTCAACATTAAAAATATTGATAAAACTAAAAAGACCTTTTTCATGTTATATATATTACTATTCATTACTTACACCGCAAATATATATTAAGTTTTATCATTTATAACTTTTGCTATTATATTAATTAATTTATCTTAATACTTACATATTTGGTTGTTTAAACGCCCCCTTCAAAAGATATATAAATAACTAAGAAAATAGGGTGATAATTGCAAAAAAATTTCTTAAAAAACCAAAGTAAACTTTCACAGTCTTCATCAAAACAATCAACTAGTCTATGTGCTTTATGCAGAGGCACAAAATTACTATGCGGAAAATCACGTTGCCCAATACTAGTCAAATTTCATTCAAAAAACAAAGTCAAACCTTTGATCGATAAAATAAATATCGGAGGTGCATCACCACCTAGTGTTTTTGTAGGAAGATATGGCTATCCTAAAATATCAATAGGTCCTATGATACCACCAGTTATGGGTGATACATCAATTATTGATACACCTGAACGATGGCTCGATAAAACCCTTGAGGATATAGTAGATTTCCGCTCAATGCTTGTACGCGGAAAACATATGGTAGACATCTATGATGTTGAAAGTTCAAACAAGATAGTTGAATATACAAAAGAACTCGCTCTTTCTAAAAATAGTGTTTTCACAGAAGCCCTTTTTAGTAAAAAACCACGTGGAAGAATTGCTTTTTATGATGAAGCCCAGCCTCATGGTCCAACTGCACCACTTAAAAGATTTGATATAACAAACCCAAAATATGAACAAAACATAGAAAAAGCATATTATGACACCGATCTTAAATCAAGAGAAGCAGTATTTAACTTATACAAAAAAGGAGTAAATATATCTCAGATTCAACGATCATTTAGTGTAGGCGCATTCGGTGTTAAAAAATTCCGTAAATTCGTTCCAACCCGCTGGAGTATAACTGCAGTTGACTCAACTCTAGGCGTTGAACTTATGAAAAAAACCAAACACAATCCATGGATAAACGAATATAGGGTTTATTATCATGATCAATTTGACAACCGCTGGGCAATACTTATGATGCCCACGGAATGGATGTATGAACTAATTGAGGCATGGTATCCAAATACAACATGGAACCCTTATGGAAAAAAAATCTCAATGTTTAACAGCTATGAGTTTTACAAAGGAAGAAAAACCTATGCAGAAATAGGTGGATGTTATTACTCTGCTAGACTTGCAACAAACGAGCTTTTAACAAAAGAAAAAAGACAAGCAGGAGTATTAATTCTAAGAGAAGCACATCCAGGATATATCCTACCTGTTGGTGTATGGAACGTACGAGAAAGTGTAAGAAAAGCACTAAGAGAGCCATTTCAAAAATTTGATACACTTGATAAAGCACTTATGTTTATCTCAAATAAGATGGATATTTCTCTTCAACGTTGGATAAAAAATAGTGCTATTTTAAAAGATAGGCTTTATCAAAAAAGACTCGAGGATTTTTAAAAAAATGAAAATAAAAGAGATTAAATGTAAAACAGCTCTTTCAAAATCAAAGCTTCCAGGACTTGAATACTCATTAAATCCATATAGAGGATGTCAGCATAAATGTGCTTATTGTTATGTTCCAAATATCCTAAGAATAAATAGAGATGAATGGGGTAATTTTGTAGATGCTAAAATAAATATTCCAAATATTTTATCAAAAGAGCTTAGAAAAAAAGAAAAAGGAACGGTGGGTGTATCAACAGTCACAGATCCATATCAACCAGTTGAAAAAAAATACAGACTAACAAGGTTTTGTCTCGAACAGTTATTAATCCATGATTTTCCTGTTTGTATTCAAACTAAATCAGATTTAATTACTAGAGATATCGATATTATCTCAAAATTTTCAAATGCTGAAGTAATTTTTAGTATCGGAACAAATGATGATTCACAAAGAAAACTACTTGAACCAAGTTCGTCCCCTATCAAAAATCGATTAGAAGCAATGAAGAACATATCTGCTGAAAAAATTAAAACAAATGTTTTTTTTGGACCTATCTATCCAACAATAAAAAAAGAAGATATACAAAATATTATCAATACTTTTATAGAAGCAGGTGCTAGTGAAATAATGGTCGATAAATTTAATTTAAAACCAGGTATTCTACAGAATATTATTAGATTTAACATATCAGATATCAAAAAATTAGAAGACAAAAAACATTATGAAAACATTTTAAAAGAAATTAAGAGAGCATGTAAAGAAAAAAACACATGTATCACTGAAGCATTTTGAATTACTAACATTTTTTCAGTTTTCTTTATATGTCCCAGTATTAATTGTATTCCCAGTACATCCGAATGTAAAAATCTACCAAGGAAACCATCACATCCTGGAGAAGAA
>CAZQEU010000034.1:0-15812 GCA_964592335.1 uncultured Thermoplasmatales archaeon | reverse complement strand
CCATCATCCATAGCATGTGTTGTGCATTTGTCATAACGTCTGGTGCAGGGACATCGCGAACAGGGCCTATATCTTGTGCGATTTGTCTTATCCATCCGCGACATATGTTTTCTTGCTCTCTTTCAGAAAGATCATGTGGGTCGCATATTACTCCGCCTTTACCGCCGCCAAGAGGAATATCTGCAACTGCACATTTCCAGGTCATCCACATTGAAAGTGCTTTGACTGTATCTGCTGTTTCTTGTGGGTGGAATCTTATTCCTCCTTTGCAAGGCCCTCTTGCATCGTTGTGTTGCACTCTAAATCCTCTAAAAACTCGTTTTGTGCCATCATCCATTTTTACAGGAATTGAGAAATGATATTCTCTGAGAGGGTTTCTTAAAAGTTCACGTGTTGGTTCATCTAAATCTAACATATCAGCAATTCTATCGAATTGTTGTTGGGCCATTTTAAATGGGTTATATCCTTCTTTTGCCATATTTTTTTCCTCCAAATATAAGCAATCCGGCGATAAAGGAACACCTATATATAATCTCCTAATGAAAAGTTCGACAAAAAGTGTAATTTGCTTCTAAACAATCTAGAAATAAAATAGAGAAAAAATAAAGGTTTTAGATTAAACCTTGATCTATCATCGCATCTGCCACTTTTACAAAACCTGCAACGTTTGCGCCATTGACATAGTTTACAAAGTCGCCGTCTTTTCCGTATTTTACACAGGAGTCATGTATGCTTTTCATGATTCCTTGTAGTTTCTGATCAACTTCTTCACGTGACCAGTTAATACGTAAGCTGTTTTGGCTCATCTCAAGGCCTGATGTTGCAACTCCGCCTGCATTTGCTGCTTTTCCTGGTCCAAATAGTATTTTGTTTTCCATGAAGATTTCTACTGCTTCAGGAGTAGAAGGCATGTTTGCTCCCTCTGTTACACAGATACATCCGTTATCTAAGAGTGCTTTTGCATCTTCTTTGCTGATCTCGTTTTGTGTGGCGCTTGGAAATGCTGCATCACATTTTACTTGCCATGGGCGTTTGTCTGCTTCATATGTTACTCCTTTGTATTTTTCTGCATATTCTTTGATTCTTCCACGTTTTATGTTCTTAAGTTCCATGACATATGCAAGTTTTTTTGAATCAATTCCATCAGGATCATGAATCATTCCTGAAGAATCGGAAAGTGTTACTACTTTTCCACCAAGTTCTGTTACTTTTTCAACTGTGTATTGTGCAACGTTTCCTGAACCTGATACTGCAACTGTTTTTCCTTTAAGTGATTCTTTTTTGGTTTTTAGCATGTTATGTGCAAAATATGTGGAACCATATCCCGTTGCCTCGGGACGAATTAAGCTTCCTCCCCAGTTAAGTCCTTTACCGGTTAAAACTCCTACAAATTCGTTTTTGATTTTTTTGTATTGGCCGAACATAAATCCTATTTCACGGCCTCCAACTCCAATATCTCCTGCTGGGACATCTGTGAATTGACCGATGTGTCTTTGAAGCTCAGTCATAAAAGATTGGCAGAATCTCATTACTTCATCATCTGTTTTTCCTTTTGGATTGAAATCTGAACCACCCTTTCCGCCGCCCATTGGAAGGGTTGTAAGGCTGTTTTTGAAAATTTGTTCAAATCCTAGAAATTTCAATATACTGAGATTTACGCTTGGGTGAAATCTAAGTCCGCCTTTGTATGGTCCGATTGCGCTGTTAAATTCGACACGATATCCACGGTTTACATGTATCTCGCCGTTATCATCCATCCAAGGAACGCGGAACATAAGTACTCTTTCGGGTTCTACGATTCTTTCAAGAATTTTGTGTTTCTGGTATTTTGGGTTCTTTTTTACAAAAGGCATCAAGCTTTCTACAACTTCTTGAACAGCTTGGAGAAATTCTTTTTCACCAGGGTTTTTCTGTTCAACCTTCTCCATAAAGTTTTCAACGTTTTTATCCATAAAAGTTTCCTCCCTTATAAGATGATTTTCGTATTAATATTATATATTAAAGCTTTGCCACCAATAATTGTATTAACGTGCAGATTGTTGTGTTTTTTTCTACATATTTCTATCTTTTATTAGTAAAAAACAAAAAAATGTATCTTTTTTGATATTTGATTAGTTTTTAATAATTAAAGATGCATACTCTTTTTTGAGGGAGTAAAAACAGTCCTAGTTTTAAGAGAGGTTTGATTTGAATGAAGAGTGATGTTTATGATAAAGAAAAGGTTTTAGAAACTGTTGAAAAAGAAAATGTTTTGTTTATCCGCCTTCAGTTTATTGATATTCTTGGTATGCCAAAAAACATTGTTATTCCTCCCTCTAGACTCGGTGATGCTCTTGACAAGGGCATTCCATTTGATGGATCGTCTATTGCTGGGTATGCAACAATTGAGGAATCTGATAAAATCGCAAAGCCGGATCCGAAAAGCTTTGTAATACTGCCTGAGGAAATTGATAAAAGAAAAACTGCGAAACTCAATTGTGATATTTATGAGCCAAACGGCAAACGTTTCGAGGGTGATACCAAATATATTCTTGAAAAAGTTGTAGACAAAGCCAAAAAAATGGGTTATATCTACAACACTGGTCCTGAATGTGAGTTTTTCTTGTTTAAAAAAGAAAATGATGAATATACAACTATTCCAAATGATGCGGCAGGTTATTTTGATTTATCACATAGAGATCTTGCAGAGGGTGTACGTGCAGATGTTTCTCTTGCGTTAAACGCTTTTAATATTAGCACTTATACTTCTCATCATGAAGTATCTGATGGGCAACATGAAATCAATTTCAAATATGCAGACGCACTAACCACTGCAGACAGAGTAATTACTTTGAAATACATAACAAAGGTAATTGCTCGAAAACATAATCTTCATGCAAGTTTTATGCCAAAGCCTCTTTTTGGAAAAGCAGGAAGTGGGATGCACACACACCTAAGCCTTTTTACTCTGAATGGAAAAAATGCTTTTTATGATACAAAAGCAAAGAATCAACTGAGCAAAACCGCATTGTATTTCATTGGTGGCCTTTTAAAACATGTAAAAGAGATTTGTGCAATATTAAATCCTACAGTTAACAGCTATAAAAGACTGGTTCCAGGATATGAGGCCCCTACCTATATCTCATGGGCAAATCGAAATAGAAGTGCACTTATCAGAATACCTACCGGGCGAGAGGATAGTACTCGTTGTGAGCTGCGTAACCCCGATCTTTCAGGAAATCCTTATTTACAGTTTGCTGTGATGCTTGCAGCAGGCTTAGATGGTATTGAAAATAAAATTGTTCCTGCTGATCCAGTTGAAAAAAACATTTATTCTTTATCAGAAAAAGAAAGAGAAAAACATGGGATATCTCATCTGCCAGAAAGTCTTGGCCACGCGATAGGGATTATGGAAGATAGCATACTTTTAAAAGAAATACTTGGAGATCATGTGTTCAATAATTTCTTGCATGTAAAACGCAATCAATGGGAAGAATATAGAACACAGGTAACACAATGGGAGCTTGAGAAATATTTACCGATTTTATGATTTTTATTTCCATCTTTTAAAAAGCCTGTGTTTTATACCAAGCTGGTCTAATATCTTTCCCACAATAAAATCAACTAAATCCTCTATTTTTTCTGGTTTATGATAAAATCCAGGCATTGCCGGCAAGATTGTTGCTCCCGCAAGTTTTGCTTTTTCCATGTTTTTAATACTTGATAGATCAAGAGGGGTTTCCCTTGGAACTAGTATCAATTTTCGTTCTTCCTTTAAAGTACAAATCGCAGCTCTACTCGTAAGTGTATCACCATATCCATTTGCGATTGCAGAAAGCGTTTTCATGCTACATGGGGAGATAACCATCGCATCAATTTTGAAAGAGCCGCTTGCAGGTCCTGCAAACATATCTTTGTTTTCATAGTAAAAATCAGCTTTTTTCTTTAAATCATTTGTTTTAAAACTGGTTTCATGTTCTATGATTTTTTTAGCACCACTAGATATTATTAGATGAGTTTCAACATTGTTTTTCTTAAGCTCTTCAAGTAGTCTTATACCATATATGCTACCTGATGCCCCTACAATGCTTAATAAAATTTTCATATCTAGCCTTATTCCTCAATTGCCTTTATCAAATCAGCAAGAGTTTTATGGACGTTTTTTTCCTGCTCAAGTTTTGTACCAGTAACCACGATATCTGCACCTGCCTTTGCTTTTTCAGCAGCAGTAGAAGTTTTTCTAATGCCTCCACCAACAATGAGTGGTATGTCAATTGTTTTTTTTACAGCAGAAATCATTTCATCTGAAACAGGTTCAGGTGCTCCTGATCCTGCTTCAAGATAAATCATATTCATCCCGAGATACTGAGCAGACAGTGCATAACCTATCGCAGTTTGTATATCCTCTCTTCCAACTAAATCTACTTCACCTACTCTTCCTGCAGTCATACCCGGCTCTACTATTATATAACCCATAGAGATTGGTTCTATTCCTGATGCTTTTACAAAAGGCGCTCCCTTTACATGCTCACGTATTACAAAATCAAGGTTTCTAGAATTCAATAGACTCATGAAAAATACAGCATCAGCGTAACGGCTTAGATACTTGGCGCCAGAAGGAAATAAAATAACAGGTAGTTTTGAGTTTTTCTTAATTGCTTTTACACATTCATCTACTTGATCCTGAGAAATAATAGTGGATCCTCCAACCATAATAGCGCTACTTCCAGCAATCTCAGCGTTTTTCGCTATTTCTCCTGCTTTTTCAGGTGTTTGTTTATCAGGATCGAGTAGTGCAAAATGCAATTTTTTATCCTTTGCCTTCCTGACAAGGTCTTGTGCAATTGTCATAGCACTCCCCAATTAGGAGATTATATATAAAAATGTTTATGTTATTAATCTACCAAAACAGTATAAAACAACCTTTTTGTTACGGTCTATAAGGAGGTTAGTTTTGGCAGAAAATATAACAAATCCCAGTGCCGCTGATGCTAATAAATTTATTCAGAAGTACCATGTTTCAAAACCAGAAAAAACAGTTCTTATGATAATTGGAGACTGTATGATAGATTACAAAGGTAGAGCACGCTCTTTTCTTGACTGGGGGGAAAGAATAATTATGATAAAACAGGACGGAGCAGTTCTAGTTCACCAGCCTACAATGAGAGAACCTGTAAACTGGCAACCCTCTGGGAGTAAAACAGAGTTTAAAGTAAAAGAAAACAACTTAATTCTTAAATCACGTCATATAAAACCTGCTGAGAAAATGAAGATAACATTTAGAGACATACAAACAATAAATGTAAGTTGCCTGAAGGACAATGCAAAGCTTGCTATATCTGGAATGGAGATAGATGTTGTAAACCAGATAGTTGAAAAACCTGACATAGTAGAAAAAGGTTTAAGAGTCTGTAAAAGAGAAAAAACAGTTAATTCGGGGTTAATAGATCTTTACTGTCTGGATAAAAACCATACACCAGTAATAATTGAGGTAAAAAGAAGTCTTGCAAATATAAGTGCTGTGCATCAACTACGAATGTATGTAAATGATATGAAAAAAGATGTTGATGAGGCCAAGGTTAGAGGAATATTATGCGCACCAAGAGTGCCTGATATGGTTAAAAACCTGCTTTCTGATTATGGTCTTGAATGGCAGGAAGTAGAACGAAAAGTGATATTACCTGATGATAATCAGAAGAAACTCCATGAATGGAATTCTAAATAAAATGAAAAATAAGAAAGAATATAAATGCAAATATTGTGGAAAGAAAATCCATAAGTTTGATTATGAACATAATTATGGTTACTGTGGAAGATGTAAAGAAATAATTGAATGGAAAAGAACCCTAGATCATATGCAAGATTTTAATAAATAACAAATGATTTGTATAGATGGGATGTATGAGTAAAAAATGTTCAAATTGCAAGATGCCTAATCCAGACAATATTAATCATTGTGTTTATTGTGGCTCTGAAATCTATAAAAAACATGTTAATTATTATCCTCCAACATGCCCTGAGAAAAGATACAAAAACCCTTATCAAAATATAAGGTATGGTAAAACAGGGGAAATCATATATCCCAATCCATGGAAGAAAATTATTAAAATTTTAGTTATTATAATAGCAATTGCACTACTTTCATACTACATAATAAACACAATCCAAAATCAAAATGAGGATGCATTAGACGAGATAGATATAGATCTTGGTCACCTCGATTCAGACAAGGATTCTTCTGTCACACCGGTAACAGTAGAAAATGATGACACATCAATAAACCTAGATGGGTATCTTGAATATTATTATGATGATGACAATCAACGAGATGAAAACTTGAATATAAACTATTATGATGACTATGCCTACAAATACTTCTATATCAATTGCAATCTCTCAAAACTAAAATCAGCTAAACTTATGATTTATGGTGAATTCTATGGGGAATACATCCCGGAGAATAGTATTAAAATTGATATAAACAACGATTTATCAATAACCTTTGACCCTCACAACTCCTTCAGTGAAAACACTTTTAGTTGGACAACCTTTGATATACCTGTACAATTTCTAAAAAATGGCAAAAATACATTTGATATAAAGTACAATAAAGCATCATACTCAAGCAATTATAATCCTTGGAAAATCAATAACATCAAGATAGGTATAGATACAGACAATAACAATTACAATAGTAGTTGGCATAGTGACGGGGGTAAAAACCCTAATGTTAACGGAGAGTTAATGATCCGTTTGATACTAAAATAATCAGGGTTATGATATTATTTTCTTAACTAAATCCATATTACAAGCAGCGATAACACTGCTTCTATCCTCAAGATTAAAAAGCATATCAAGCGGTCTACCAGAGCTATTAGTAACCACTGCTCCTGCCTCACGGGCAATGAGAGTGGACGCTGCGATATCTACAACACGTATGTATTCTTTTCCAACTATAAAATAATCAAGAGCACCTGTTGCAACCATACACATTTCAAGGCTTGCAGAACCAAGTGAACGAACCTTGTCTTTTTTTGCAAGGGAAATAGTTTTTTTATCATAATTAACACCCAAAGTAAGAGAAGACAATATTTCTTTATCAGGAACCTCAGGTACCGCAAAACGAGTTTTATTTACAAACGATCCAAAGCCTTTCTCAGCAACATAAGTATCACCAGTCGGAATATTTTTTACAATACCATATTCTATATCAGAAATACTTTTTTTACCAACCGCAAGAGACACTGAATAAAAAGGAACGCCCCTATAGGCATTACGAGTGCCATCCACGGGATCTAAAACAAAAGTATACTCAGCATCCTTGTCTATAAAACCTGCTTCTTCACTAAGAACATTAACTTTAGTCTTTGACTTATTTATAACACGTAACGCTGCATCCTCTGCAATCCTGTCAATATACTTAGTGATAGTTCCATCAGCACCAAGGCCCATGTTATTTCCAAATTTTAAAAAATCAGTAGAAATTGCTCTCCTGACTTTACGATAAACACTTTGCACAACCCTATTAGATAGTAACTTTATCTTTTCATCCATCTAACTATTTGTCTCCTTACCAGTTGATTTTGTACCAAAAAAAACAATTAAACCCATTATAACGCCTATAATAAAGATACCTAAAACAACATATAACAAATCAACACCCGTAAGAGTAATCAGAGTCATAACACCTGCAGAGATTAAAACGCCAATAAAAATTGTAATAAGTGATTTTGAAAACTTCAAATCAAATAAATAAGCGATAAGAGCTCCTGTCCAAGCACCTGTAAAAGGAACAGGAAGAGCGACAAAAAACAGTAACCCAAGATATTCATATTTCTCAATTTTTTTAGTAGCTCTATCCCTCGTCCGTGTGAAAAGCCAGTCCATTAAATTTGACCAAGATTTAAAAATCCTAAGCCATTTTTCAACATGTTTAAAAAATAACAAGATAAAAGGAATAGGAAAGATATTTCCAAGAACAGCTATTGGAAATGCCTGCCACCACGACCAACCTAACGTTTTAATTGCAAATGGAATGACATATCTTGCCTCAAGCCATGGAATCATTGAAAAAAAGAATATTCTAAACCACTCAGGAAGAAAATCTAGCATTTTCTATGCACCAACAAAATGACCGAAGCCTTGTTTCACCTGGATTTCTTTTTCATCTATAACTTTTTCCCCACGAATAAAAACTGTTTCAGGGAAAACCGCAGGCCAATCCTCAAATGGAGTCCAACCACAACGTGAATGAAGATTCTTTTCTGATTGGATTTTTTCTTCTTTTTTAAGATCAGCAACTATAAAATCAGCATCATAACCCACATCAATACGCCCCTTTGAAACCCCTAAGAGATCAGAAGGATTGCTGCAGAGAAGGCTTGTTAAACGTTGAAAAGTTAAAACCTCTTTTTTAGCCATATACAAAAACAAAGGATACATGGTTTCAACGCCAGGAACACCACACGGGATTTCATCAAAATCTTGGTCTTTTTCATCCATGGTATGCGGAGCATGATCAGATTCAACAATTAAAGCATCTCCATTTTTTACAGAATTAAACAACGCCTCTCTATCAAAACCTGTACGAATCGGCGGATTAACCTTAAAAAACCCTGAACTACCCATATTCTTTTCAACATTTAAAAGAGAGTGATGAGGAGTAACACCAAAACTTACATTTGCAGGTTTTCTCTTAAGAAGTTCTAAACCCTCACAACTTGATACATGGCAAACATGAACTTTTGTATTAAGACCATTTGCCGCATTTAACACATCAGCTACTGCAATTTCTTCACAAACACCTGGGCGAAAACGCATATGATCAGTTAGATTTTTTTCTGTTTCTTTATGTTTAATTAAACATTCCTCATCTTCACAATGAACAAATACTGGTTTTTGTGAAATCCCTATCAGATCAAAGGCTTCCCTTAGTTTTTTTTTATCAAAAAGCATTGATACCGTGGAGTTGCCTAAAAAGATCTTAACTCCATTACATTTCTTTGAAATATTTTCAATATCATCAATGTTATTATTTGTAACTCCTGAATAAACACCAAAATCAACAAAGGATTTTTTTTCTGCGATATGTATCTTATCAGAAATCGTCTGCAAGGAAGTTGTTTGTGGGAGAGTATTTGGCATATCAAAAACACAAGAAATACCGCCAAAAGCAGCTGCAGTAGAGCCTGTAACCCAGTCTTCTTTATTTGTCATACCTGGCTCTCTGAAATGAACATGGGCATCTACACCAGCAGGTAAAATTAGTTTGTTTCCAAAGTTTATGTGATCATCTGCTTTTAAGATTTTTTTAATCTCAACTATTTTACCGTTTTTTATTCCAATGCAAGCATTTTCAAACATGCCCTTGTGAAATATTTTTCCTTCAACTGTTAGATCCATCAAGTTTTTTCTCCTTTATCTCTCCTTTTGGTTTTACTTCTGTAAAAACCTGGCCTGTGAAACGTAATATCTTAGTTGATTTATCAAACCATGCATCAGGCATAAGACCTGCTTTCATACAAGTATGGTTTAAGAATTCTTTTTTATCCCATCCTTGCTCAACTGGCACCTGTGGAAGTAACAAACCCTTATAAAAACCTTGTTCAACAATAAGCCCATCGCGTCCTATTTCTATTTCTTGTAGATACTCCTCAGGTTTTTTTACATTGATATCTTCTGGTGGTGAAAGAATAGTTACCTCAATTATAATATTTTCAAGCTCAACATTGGACAAAGGCGGAAAACGAGGGTCATGTGTAGCACTTGTAGCCGCCTCAATTATTGCTTCTTTCAGACTCATAACAGGTAAGGGAATGCCTATGCATCCACGCAGATCATGAGAAGGAAAACTATGAATTGTTACAAATGATCCTTGTTTCTCATTGAATATACCCTTAAGATCTGATTTTGATGATTTTTTGTTTTTTACATATTCTTCAATCACTTTTCTTGCAAAAATAACTGCTTTTTTACCATCCTCAAAGTTGATCATAATAAAAAAGTAATAAAAAAAAGAATTAAAAGAATTTGGCTTTTAATTTTTCTTGTTTATACTGTTTTTATTTGTTTTTCAAGCTCGTCTATATTGAAAGTTTTACCTAATGAGATATCGCTTTCAGAAAGACTTAATGAACCTGTCCATTGATATACATAGCTTTCATCATTCTCAATAAATTCTTCACTCTCGGCATAAACAGTATAGTCACCAGGAGCTATTTCTAACTCGTAATCACCAGATAGATCTGAAGTGGTCTCAGCAGGGATACCTGTATTATTTTCATCTGAATCTGTTGGAGTGAATGTTGTTGTGACGTTTTCAATATTAGCACCGTTAGAAGAGGTAGTACCCGATAGTGTTACTGATTTTTTAACAATATCATAGTTGTTACCTGTTTCTTCTTCCTGACCTATTGTAAGTACTAGTTTTTCTCCCGTCATCTCATAAACAAGTGTTGAATCTTCCATCTTAGTAGCTGATACATTGTATGTACCGGGTTTAAGTTCAACTTCATAATTGCCTGTATCATCAGATGTTGCCTCCGTGCTTTCAGCAGTGTTTGTTCCAATTGACTCATCTTTTTCAAATTTAACGGTTATTCCTTCTACGCCCTCATCATTATACAAAGTTTGTCCTGTGACAGATACAGCAGTAAGGTCTAAAGATAAATTATATTGCTTTGTTGTATTTGCTTCTATTGAAATCTGTTTTATTGTCTCATAAGAAGTACCTTTTTTAGCCTCGAAAACATAGTAATCACCAGGGATTAAATCATCAAAGACATAATTTCCTGATGCTTGGGTTGTAAATGTATCAACGTCAATGATCTCTTCTAAACTACCCTCATCACTGTAAACATAGTATTTAAGCTCTAATTCCACCTCATCTTCTTCTTCACCTGAAGTATAATTTCCATCCTGATTTTGATCAAAGTAAACAGTGCCTTCGATACTACCTTGTTTTGGATTTACGACATCATAAGTATTTTCACCTTCATAGACAAAAACATCATTCATATGAATAGTGTATCCTTCATCATTATAAACTCTCAGCCGATATATACCAGGCTCCAAGCCGGATAATGAATATAATCCATTTTCATCAGTTTTGACAATGGTTTCTTCTCCCCATTCAGATATTTGATTGTTTTCAACTGCTTTTATCTCCTTAGCCTTGACATTAATATTTTCTACAGTTGAATCAAATGACTCATTATAAACACCATTATCATCCTCATCATTGTATAACACACCAGTTAGAGTACCCGGCTGGATGGTTATGTTTAGATACCTCTCATAGTTTGAACCAGTTTGCCTCATAGCAACATCATCAGTGATGGGAGCGTATTCTGAATTTTCGTCTCCGTTAAAAGTTATATTCTTCAAAACAAAAACATTCTGACCAACGTTTTTACGAAGTTGTAAATAGCTACCTGCACCTGCTATAACACTGAACTCTTCAGTTGCATTTTCACCAGATGAAATATAGTTAAAACTATCATGCTCGATAGGTTGCTCGGCACCCTCATAATATGTAAGGTTTTTCAAAACAACAAGATTTGTATCAACTTTTGATCCGTTAAACCTGACACTTCCGTTGAGCAGAGCCCCCTCATAGTATTTTGCAATAACTACTGCTGCTTTTCCTGTATTATAATATTGATACTTGCTCATATCAGAGATGAACTCAGCATAAAAATGTTTCATTTGCAAACAGGGCAACTGCCATTTATATTCTTTTTTCGCACCTGTCTCCTGGTCTATGTCATAAGGACCAACATATGTTTTGTAAAACATTGTATCAAAATAAGGTGATTTATATGCTGTAGGTGTGCTTTCCACCTGGATATATCTTTTTTCTTCATCGGAAAGATCTAAATAATCCTTTAATGGCTCATTTGTAATTGTACGTTTTATAGAACCACTTGCGGTATATTCTGTACCACTATATCTCATTTCAACAAATTCATCTTCAGGGGCACCAAGCATTACAAGGCTTTTGTCTGATAAAAACGCAAAAATATTGAAAATTTGTTTATCATAACCTTCTACACCATAATATCTGATACTATATCCTGTTGCATCCTGAATATCATGATAAAGCCAAGTGACCTCATCATCAGTTAAACCTGTTTTATTTTCTCCAAAATCCCCATTATTTACCATATCTACAAAATCATGATAAACAGCATTCTCATGCCACTGAGAACCAACAACAAGAACTTTTTCATTTATCTCCTCATTAGTTATATACTCATTAAATTCCTCATCAATATATGTATTATAAGAAGGAGACATGGTTGGATCTTCAATCCATGAAACTAAATTTTCACTGTTATTTTCACCTAAATGCCTTTTCAGTATTTGTTTTACTTCACTAGATAAACCTGAATTATCTCTTTTATTTCCTTCAAGTAAACGAATTATCCAAATAGCAACAGCATCTTTTTCACTTGTTGCAGTATGAAAGTTAGAAGCGGGAGGTATTCCATCCTGAAAGTTATCAGCAACAGTAGGATGCCCGCCTATAGCAACCTCATAAAAACCATAATCCCACCATGAAATAAAAGCAGGTCTGTCAGAAGGATCAGAAATATTTTTATCCTGTTGGTTTAACCAATTAAGTGCATTAGACCAATAACTCTCTTTATAAAGACTAAGACCAAAAGCTCCAGAATGATCCTCGCCAAACATTTCCCATTTAAGATTTGTCCAATTGCCATCATCCTTTTCATAGGTTTTTGCAGGTACTGCCGCATCCATTGCAACATATGCATTAGGCAATACCACAATAATTGCTAAAAACAAGATACCAAAAACATTGAGGAGTTTGACACCTCTTCTGATACCATGAAAACCTCCACCGGCACTACGAATAGTTCTAATCATCTGCTTATAATCAATTTTGTCCACTATAAACCATACAATCCAACCTGAAAGAATGGCAATCAAAGGAACCATATCATTGAGAAAACGTCCTGCCGTGCCTGCAAGCCATAAGTCAAGTGCAAAAATTACTATAATAAAAAGATAATCTCGTCTTAATCTATCCTTATAATAGTGCCATAATAAAAATATAAAACCAGCCCAACCAAGCCAATATAGCGCTGGGCCAAAACTCATAACTGTATGACTGATCTGATAAGTATTTGCCTCTGCAATAGTCATAGAAACTTTTTTACCATAAATACCTGCACCAAAAATGATATCACCAAGTTTGCTCAATCTTGATAAAAAGGGAATGCCGGTAGACGAGGTAGAAACAAAATACAATAATGCCAATGCAGAAGCCCCAGCCATAAAAATAGATGGTAAAGATAACGTCCAAGGAATTTTTTTATTACCAAACAGATAATATAACAATCCAAAACCTATTACACCCACCACCATAAAAAAAGGTACATCAAATGGAAATTTACCAAATCTTGAAATCATAACTGGTAGTGAAACTACATAACCTGTAAGTAACGTAATAGAGGTAGCTCTAAAACTTGTAAGTTCAATCTTGTTTGTAAAAATATCAACTATATATTGTACAATCGCATAACCTGCAATAAGCACATAAAGAAACTGGGCTTCTACCCACACCATTGAAAGACCCGCAAGAGGAATACCAGCAAGTACTGCATAAAGAATAGATCTTGTTCTGTCTCTTTCCTTAAGGCTTAGTACAATAAATAAGAAAGTTAGAAAGAATAATAAAAGGTTAAGCGAATCATGATCGAATAAAGAATAAGCGGAACCGTGACCAGAACCTATATGAATAGGTATTACTGCTATAAAAAAAGCAGCGATGAGCCCTGCTTTTTTATTAAAAAGATTTTTTGTAAGAAAGTATACTGGTATGACTAATAAGGCTCCAAAGAGAGCAGGTATAAATTGCATAGAATATCCTATAGCATCTATCTCGCTCATAAAAGGAGTTAGAAAATTACTAAACCCCAGCGCCATCATATTAAGCAGAGGAGCACGGCCTCCTTTAGCTCCCAGAGGATAATTTAGTAAGTCATCCTGCTCTGTATAATATTGATATACTCCTGTCTCATAGGTTCCTTGTACATGCCTCATATTATAGTAGGGGTCAGGACCTGATAACAGATATCTTGCAAATCCTTCTGAGTTTTCATCAATCGCCAGCTCACTAGATGCATTATAGTAAGTATTGTAGAACAGAACCAAAAAGAAAATACCAACTAAAATTAATGTTATCCACCAATTTTTACTTAGTGTTTTTTTGCTTTTTTCTTCATATTTAGGTGCTTTCTTTAAAGCAGTGTGTTGAGGTTCTACATTCCTTGGTTTGCTTTTTATTTGTGCCCGTTTACGCATTTAAATTCACCTAAGACAGTCAACCACGTAAAAATATAGTCTTATATATAACTTATCTAAAAAATAGTAGTTCCGAAAGTATACAAATAATTTATTATAGATTAAAAAACTTTGTCAAATTTTTAGGTTTTTTACTCCTGTAAACCACACTATATAAGGAGAAAATGGATAAAAAGGGTCAGAAAATATGAATTTTGAAAAAATAAATCTATTTCAAACTAATCAAAAACATGTATAATAAACAACAGAGAGTGTTTGTTATCCTCCTCCAGGATCAATAGTGTAAAGCATTGTTCCAAAAAGCTTGGAAGTAACCAAATGATCCTCTCCGACCTTGCCAAAAAGAGATAGCCAGATAAGTATATCAGCAAGGATCCAAAGATTATACAACAATACTGAAAACATGAAATAAAAGAGTCTTATGAAATAGTTCTTAGAAGTTGTCTTTGGAAGATACGAATGCTTCTTAACACGATAACTTGTTTCTACACCCCAACGTTTACCATACAAAAGAAACAACCTCTCAGCCAAATTTACATCGTTCTCACTGTATTCTTCATTAGTCGCAAATGCTCTTTTATCACCCTTTTCATCTTTTACTATTACAAGGTTGAACGTGATGTCCTTCATCTCAAAATCTGTAATAACAGATGGTGATGAAGCAATACTCAGCATCTTTTTTACTGTGGGAATTTGTGTAGCAGGCATCAGATATTTCAATTGAAACCGTTCGAATACTTTAATTGCTTTTGAGTCAAAGAAACCACGGTCAACATAAACCCGTCTAATCTTAATCCTCTGTTGAGCATATCTTAGTAGTTTTGTTAGAACTTGTTCTTTGTTATCAAATGGACCAACAGGTAAAGCAAGAATAGTGAATCGTTTACCTGATTCTACAATGTTTATCGTTGCAAACTTGTAACATTTCGATGTGCCTCTATCTGGTTCTTTACCAACAACCATAGGGCTGGATCTATCCCCATAGAAATACCACTCCGTAAAATCAATAGCGACATCATATCTTTTGTGGATATCAAAGATATTAGCCTGCCGTGTCATCTGCCAGACGATTTCAAAAAGCGTAGTAAACATCTTATGAACTTGCTTAGGATCTTGATAGTTTTTCAAATGATACAATAATGTATCTGCATCAGGACAACCACATGGTCTTAACTGCTTGAATGTTTTATTCCCGTTTTCTGCAAAATCCCTTGTTTGACCCAAGTGTATCATGAGATCTATAAACTGATTTTTAGAATAAACCGTGTTATAATTTAGGTTTAAATCTATAAACGGCGAGAAACGTTTTTTTACAAGACGGCATATCTCTTTTGTTTTCTTATTCTTTAGATGGTTTTGGTTCCATACCTTCGTCTGTTTCTGTGGTTTCTCTGAATCAAGTGTTTTAACATCAAGAAGTATCCCAAACTTCTCAGAAACTTCTTCAATTTTATTCACTGAAAAATCTATCAGTTCTTTTGTTTCTTCATCAAGTATGTGATTTA
>CAZQEU010000033.1:0-16577 GCA_964592335.1 uncultured Thermoplasmatales archaeon | reverse complement strand
AAAGAAAAATATGGCACAAAAAGGAATAAGAGAATATGATGCTAAAAGAATGATGGCAAAAGCATTACCTGAGTTTTCTGAAGGAAAATTCAAGTATGACGCAAAACAGGTCTTAATTGGCCCAGATACAGACTTTAAAAAAGTTGAAAAAGAAAATCCATGGCTAAAAAATGAAAAACTTGTAGCAAAACCAGATCAGTTATTTGGTAAACGTGGTAAAAACAATCTACTTTTTGTCAACAAATCTTGGGCAGAAGTTCAAAAATGGATAAAAGAAAGAATGAAAAAGAAAGTTACAATCACACAAACCACAGGTAAAACTACAGGAGTTCTAACTCATTTTCTTGTTGAAAAATTTGTTCCACACGATGATGAATACTATATTGCAATAACCACTCATAGAGAACACGATACAATACATTTTTCAACTAAAGGTGGAGTAAATATTGAAGAAGTATGGGACAGTGTCGTTGAACTAGATATACCAATTGAAAAAAGTATCGATGATGTTGATGTAGAAGGGTTTTTACCTAACGAACTTGGAAGTAATAAAAAGACTGTAGCGGGGTTTATGAAATCCCTTTACAAGATGCTTGTTGATTATCATTTTGTATATTTAGAATTAAATCCATTTACATTTGTCAACAATGCACCAGTAGCACTTGATTGTGTAGCTAAAGTTGATGACTATGCATCTTACCAATGTGCTGAAAAATGGGGAGAACTTAAGTTTCCTAATCCATTTGGCCTTGATAAAAGAAAAGAGGAAGAGCGTGTTGATGAACTTGATGAACGAAGTGGTGCATCACTAAAGCTCACTGTTTTAAATCCTGAAGGAAGGATTTGGAATCTAGTAGCCGGAGGCGGTGCTAGTGTTATTTATGCTGACACTGTAGCGGATCTAGGTTTTACAGATGAACTTGCAAACTATGGTGAATATAGTGGAAATCCAAGTACTGAACTAACTTATGAATACACAAAAACAATTCTTGACATGATGACACGTAAAAAGGATAGTAAGGGCCGTCCTAAATTTTTAATTGTCGGCGGAGGAATTGCAAATTTTACTGATGTAGCAAAAACTTTCACTGGAATCATTCAAGCTATAGAGGATTACGCTGAAAAACTCAAAAAAACAAATGTAAAAATCTATGTTAGACGTGGTGGTCCAAACTACAAAGAAGGACTTGAAAACATGCGTAGAATGGGTAAAAGACTTGACTTACCTGTTGAAGTCTATGGTCCTGAAACACATATGACTAGAATTGTTTCAATGGCTCTAAAAGGAGGTAATTAAAATGGCTGAAACTGTATTAAAGCAAAAAAAGAAATTACCAGATTATGAATTATTTGATAAAAACACTAAAGCATTTATTCATGGAACTCAAACTAAAGCTGCTCAAAGAATGCTTGATTTTGATTATATGAGCAGAAGAGAAACACCTAGTGTTGCTGGATTTATAACACCTACTGGTGGAGGATATTATAAGTTATTTTGGGGCACTAAAGAAATCCGCTTACCTAGATATACAAGCATGGATGAAGCAGTAAAAGCTCATCCTGAAGCAGATGTAATGGTAAATTTTGCATCAGAAAGATCATGTGCTGAAACTACTATGGAAGCACTAGAAACAAAAACAATCAGAACAGTTGTAATGATTGCTGAAGGTGTTCCACAGAGAGATGTTAGAAAAATAGCTAAATATGCTAAAGACAACAATAAATGGGTAATAGGCCCAGCAACTGTTGGCGGTATAAAACCAGGTTGCTTTAAAATCGGTAATGCAGCTGGAACTGTTCAAAACATAAAAGACACTAAATTATATAGACCAGGTTCAGTTGGATTTGTATCTGTATCAGGAGGTCTATCTAACGAAGGATACAATATTGTTGCACAAAACACCGATGGAATATACGAAGGATACGCATGCGGTGGAGATGTATACCCCGGATCAACTTTGATTGATCATCTACTACGCTATGAAAAAAACCCTAACATCAAGATGATGGTATGCCTTGGTGAAGTCGGTGGAAAAGATGAATATGAAATAGTTGAAGCAATCAAACAAAAAAAGATCACAAAACCCTTAGTTATGTGGGTCACTGGAACTTGTGCTGAGATGCTTCCAGGTGGTGTACAATTTGGTCATGCTGGTGCAAAAGCTGATTCAAAAGCAGATACAGCCCCTGCAAAAAACCAGGCTCTTCGTGATGCCGGTGTTGTTGTTCCTGAATCATTTGATGACTATGGCGAAAAAATCAAAGAAACATTTGAAAAACTCAAAAAACAGGGAAAAATAAAAGAAATAGATGAACCGGCACCACCACATATTCCAATGGACTACAAACAAGCACTTGCAGAAGGACTTGTTAGAAAGCCAACTAATTTTATATCAACAATATGTGATGAGACAGGTGAGGTGCATAACTACTGTGGAATACCAATTGATGAAGTAATCAAGAAAGGATACGGAATAGGTGGAGTACTAGGGCTTTTATGGTTTAAAAAAGATCTCCCAAAATACTCCAGAGAATTCATAGAACTTGTAATACAAATCGTAGCAGATCATGGACCAGCAGTATCAGGTGCACACAACACAATAATTACTGCAAGAGCTGGAAAAAGCCTAATTGAGTCAATAATAAGCGGTATGGTTACAATTGGACCACGTTTTGGTGGTGCTGTAAATGGTGCGGCAAAACACTTTTCAATGGGACTTGAAAAAGATCTTGAGCCACGTGAATTTGTAGACTATATGAAAAAAGAAAACATAAGAATACAGGGAATAGGACACAGAATCCATAGTATCGATAACCCTGATGAACGTGTTGAAATCATGATCAATTTTGCAAAAAAACACTTTCCAAAACACCCTCTCTTAGATTATGCATTGGCTGTACAAGGAGTTACAACTATGAAAAAAGGTACACTCATCCTAAATGTAGATGGTTGCATAGGCGTGCTCTTTGTAGATATGCTCATAAATCTTGGGTACAGTAGAGACGAAATCAAGGAGATGATAGATATGGGATTCTTCAATGCATTCTTCATAATAGGTAGAACAATGGGCTTTATGGGACATTATTTTGATCAGAAACGACTGAAAACAGGACTATATAGACATCCATGGGATGATATACTATATGACGTACCAGATAAACCTGAGAAGGTGGAATAAACAATGGCTGAAGAAAAAATAATTTATACAAAAGTTGATGAGGCACCACGCCTTGCAACTTATTCTTTCCTACCAATCCTAAAAGCTTTTACAAAAGTAGCAGGAGTAGACGTAGAAACAAGAAATATATCTTTAGCTGGTAGAATTACAGCAAAGTTTCCAGATTATTTAACAGAGGAGCAAAGAGTATCTGATGATTTAGAAGAATTAGGAAAACTTGTAACAAAACCTGAGGCAAACATCATAAAACTGCCTTGTATCAGCGCATCTGTCCCTCAACTAAAAGCAGCATTAAAAGAATTACAGGAAAAAGGATACAAGATACCAGATTACCCGGAAGAGCCGAAAACAGATGAGCAAAAAGAAATAAAAGCAAGATTCGACAAGGTAAAAGGAAGTGCAGTAAACCCTGTTCTTCGTATGGGAAACTCAGATAGAAGAGTTCCAGGACCCGTCAAAAACTATGCAAAAAACAATCCTCATAAAATGGGTGAGTGGACAGCTGACTCTAAATCACATGTTTCACATATGCAAAAAAATGATCTTCGTTCCTCTGAAAAATCTATAACGCTTACAGAAAAACAAGCAGGTACCGCTAAAATTGTTTTTGAAAGTGAATCTGGAAACAAAAAAGTTCTCAAAGAAAAACAACCATTAATTGACAAAGAAATAATTGATGCAGCTGTACTAAATAAAGACGAATTAAGATCATTTCTAAAAAAACAAATAGACGATGCAAAAGAAAAAGATATTTTGTTTTCAGTGCATCTGAAGGCTACAATGATGAAGGTATCTGATCCAATTATCTTTGGTCATGTTGTATCTGTATTTTTTGATGATGTTTTTGAAAAACATAAAGATACATTCAAAGAACTTGGAATTAGTCCAAACAATGGGCTTGCAGAACTTTATTCAAAAATAGAGGAACTTCCTGAAGAAAAACAAAAAGAAATCAAAGAGGATATCAAGGCATGCTATAAGAAAAGACCAAAACTTGCAATGGTCAACTCAGATAAAGGAATTACTAACCTACATGTTCCAAGTGACATAATCATTGATGCATCTATGCCTGCTGCGATTAGAAACTCTGGGCAGATGTGGGGACCTGATGGAAAAACATATGATACAAAATTTGTAATTCCTGAAAGTAGCTATGCAGGTGTATATCAGGAAGTAATTGATTTTTGTAAAAAAAACGGTGCATTTGATCCATCAAAAATGGGAACCGTACAAAACGTAGGCCTTATGGCACAAAAGGCAGAAGAATATGGATCTCATGATAAAACATTTGAAATCTCTGGAAGAGGAATAGTAAAATGTATATCCGAGAATGGTGAAACCCTTATTGAGCAAAAAGTCAATGACGGAGATTTATTCAGGATGTGTCAGGCAAAAGATTTACCGATTCAAGACTGGGTAAAACTTGCGGTGAACAGAGGAAAAGCAACTGGTTATCCCGTAGTATTCTGGCTTGATGAAAACAGAGCACATGATGCAGAGCTCATCAAAAAGGTAAACGTGTATCTCAAAGATCATAATACAAGTGGTATAGATATTAAAATCATGTCGCCACAAAAAGCAACAAGATATTCATGTGAACTAATAAGCCAAGGTAAAAACACAATCGCAGTCACTGGAAACGTTCTTCGTGATTACCTAACTGATTTATTCCCAATCCTTGAGGTTGGAACAAGTGCAAAGATGCTTTCAATTGTACCACTTATGAATGGTGGAGGACTCTTTGAAACAGGAGCAGGAGGCTCTGCACCAAAACATGTACAACAATTTCAGGAAGAAGGACATCTGCGCTGGGATAGCCTTGGAGAGTTTTTAGCTCTGGCACCATCGCTTATTCATCTTGGAAAAAGAACCGACAACAAAAAAGCATTAATTCTTGCTGAAACCCTTGACAAAGCAATAGAAAAATACTTGCAAAACAACAAATCACCATCAAGAAAAGTAAATGAGCCTGACAACAGAAACAGTCATTTTTATCTAACAATGTACTGGGCAGAAGCACTTGCAGCACAAGACAAAGACTCAGAACTAAAAGAGGTTTTTGAAAAACTAGCAAAAGAGCTATCAGATAACGAGGAAAAAATCAACAAAGAACTTCTTGCAGCACAAGGAAAACCAGTAAGTTATGATGGATACTATAAACCAGATGATACACTTGCAAGTAAAGCTATGAGACCTAGTGAAACATTTAACTATGCATTGAAACAAATAGAAGTTGTTAACGCATAAATATAAAATAAAATCCCTTATTTTTTCTTTTTATCAGAACTTTATAAAAATTTATTTAAATAAATAACTTATTTATACTTTCTAGTTAGGATGGGTAAAATAGAAAAAATAATAAAAAAACACCCTGACGGGGCTACCCTAAATCTTTTTGTTACACCTAAGTCGCGAAAAATAATTTTTCCAGCAGGCATTAACAGTTGGCGTAAAGCAATAGAGATGAGTGTTGTTGCATCTGCAGAGGAAAACAAGGCTAACAAAGAGGTGATAAAAACCGTTGCAGATTTTTTTAAAAAACCTGTGACAGATGTTTTTGTTGTAAAGGGTTCTAAGAATCGTTCTAAAAAAGTTCTTGTAAAGGGTGTTTCATTTGATTTTGTATCTGAGAGGTTGAGGGATTCTTTAGATGGATTATAATCGATCCCTTGAGGATGTACAAAAAGCCTTATCTGAGTTGGTAGAAGAAAACATGTCAACACCTGTTATTGTTGAAGGGGAAAAGGATGTTGAGGCTCTTAAAAAACTTGGATTGGAGGGTAGAATTATTACACTTAATTCTGGTTTGACTATTATTGATTTTTGTGACAAGATTGCAGAGGAATACAAAGAAGTTATCCTTCTTACTGATTGGGATAGAAAAGGTGGTTTTTTATATAGGACTATTGAGCGTAATTTAGAGGGAAGAGTAAAGATTAATTCCTATTTTCGTGAGGTTTTTGCAAAAAATGCGACTTGTAAGACTCTTGAGGGCCTTCCATCGTGGATTAATACAATTACTGAAAAACATAGACTTATTAAAAATCATAAGGAGTAGAGGTAAGCAATTTTTTTGCTGGAGAAGTCCGGTGAGAATACTTCAGAAAAATTATTGCTTATTTCCGCTCCAAATAGTTGCATGTATTTTATATATAAAAAATTTGCCTGAAAAGCTATAGTCAATTGACGTATTTTATTGGTGTCAATTATTAACAATATGCTTAGATTTCTAGTTTTTATGTTATAAACTAGTAGTAAATTGTCGAATAATTTCCAATTTTAGTATGGCTTTTATTTAAGCAAGTATTTAGTCTGGGTTTTTTTAGGTTTGACTTTTTTAGCAGTGATTTTGCCTTCTTTGGCAAGCCAACCTATTGCATATAGTGCATCTTTTTCAGTTACTTCTGCAAGTTTTGGAATGTATGTATAATCTATTTCATTGCATTTGTATAAAATATTCCATATTTTTCCTGCGTTTTCTCCGATGTAATGATCCCAGTTGTTATTGCCGATATTGTATGTGTTGTTGTCTATCCATATCTTGTTTTCTTTGGCAAGCCAACCTATTGCTGTGTAAAAATCTTCTTTGTTGAGTTTAGTTTTCTTTCTGATTGTTGTTTCGTTACAAGGTCCACATTTTTCAAGTGTCTTCCAAACTTTACCCGCATTTTTTCCATATTTGTCTATTATATTTGGCATTTTGGATTCCCCATCCTCAGAAAGACTATATACTCTGCTTAGTAATATATTTTACCATAATTTTATATATCCTTTTAGAAGCTTTTTAAACTATATTTAAGAATATTTTTTAGAGCATATTATAATATATATTTTTATATGTTCTTAAGAGTATATCTTAGATGGCAAAGTATTATATTTAACAATCGTTATTGTATATTATAGATATGCAAAAACCCTGTCCAGTTTGTGGAATGAAAGGAACAATTAAAGCACATAATCATTATTTTTGCAGCAAGCACTGTATTAAAAAATATGAAAAAGAACACAACATAACCGATGAAAAAGAATACTGTCCAAGCTGCCAGGTAAAAGCAGGCACACCATGGTACAAAGAAAAAATATTTATTATAACAATTATCACTTTGATTACTTTAGCTTTAAGTTTTTTTATAGCACCTCTAAAAGAATTTCGTAGTGCATTTATAGATTATCTTCTCTTAATTTGGTGGGCAATACTACTTGGTTTTCTACTTGGTGGAATAATAGATTATTTCATACCAAACAAATACATTGAAAAATATTTATCCCGTCATAGAAAAAGAACGATATTATACTCTATACTATTTGGTTTTTTAATGAGTGCATGCTCACATGGAATACTTGCAATTGCAATAGAACTATATAAAAAAGGAGCAAATACATCATCTGTTGTAGCATTTCTGCTTGCATCACCCTGGGCAAACCTACCAATAACATTTTTACTCTTCGGATTCTTTGGATTAAAAGCATTTCTAATAGTTATATCTGCACTGATTATTGCAACAACCACAGGATTAATATTTCAGATACTTGAAAGGAAAGGATGGGTTGAATGCAGACACTGTATAATGGGTGAGGACAAACCCATACATGAAGGTTTTTCAATCATAAAAGATATGAAAAAAAGATGGAATAATTATAGTTTCACATCTAAAAATATCAAAGAAGCAATTATTGGAACACTCAAAGGCTCATGGTCTCTTACAAAAATGGTTCTTTGGTGGCTAATAATTGGAATGCTTATGGCTTCATTTGCTAGAGCATATATACCAAAAGATTTATTTCAACAATATATGGGGCCAACAATAATTGGACTGTTGGTCACACTATTTTTTGCAACAATAATTGAGGTTTGCTCTGAAGGAAGTTCTCCTCTTGCATTTGAAATATACAACAAGACAGGTGCGTTTGGCAATAGTTCCATTTTTTTATTTTCTGGAGTAATTACCGATGTGACGGAAATCGGGCTCATATGGCATAATATTGGTAGAAAAGCAGCATTATGGTTGCCGATAGTTGCTGTTCCTCAAGCAATAGTAATAGGTTATTTGTTTAACACATTTTTGTGAAACAATAATATCATTTTATAAATAAAAAAACAAAGTACAATGCGAATAAAAAAAATCTATTTTTTTAAATAGGTTTTTAAATAAAAACCTGTTACAAAAGTTTTGAAAAAAAGATAGTGAGGAGGCAAAAAAATGTTTGAACTAGGTTCTTTCTGTTTTTCAGGAATAATAATGCTAGTGGTTTTCCTGATTTTTATATTCCTTATAGGAATCAGGATAATTCGACCAAGAGAAAAAGGTCTAATTGAGCGGCTTGGTAAATACAAAAAAACTGCGAGCCAAGGTTTTCATTGGATAATACCTGTAATCGACAGGATGATAAAAGTCGATATAACTGAAAACATGGTAGATGTAGAGCCGCAGAAAATCATTACCAAGGATGATTTGAACGCAACAGTTGATGCGGTTGTTTATTTCCGTGTAATCGATCCGATGAAATCGATTTATAAGGCACAGAACTACCGAGCACAGATTACAAGTCTTGCAAGAACAACACTAAGAGATATCATCGGTAAGATGACACTTACTGAAGCAAACAGTAAACGTGATACACTAAATGCGATTCTTGAGCAAGAACTCGACAAGCAGACTGATGCATGGGGAATAGATGTAATTCGTGTTGAACTTCAGAGAATTGAGCCACCGCCAGATGTACAGGGTGCAATGAACAATGTTGTTATTGCAGAGCGTGAGAAAAAAGCTGCTATTGATTTTGCAACTGCAACTGAGACAAAAGCAGATGGTGAGCGTCGTGCAGAGATTAAGAAAGCAGAGGGTAAAAAACAAGGTGCAATTCTTGAGGCAGAAGGAAAAGCAGAGGCCATTAGAAAAGTAGCAGTGGCAGATGCAGATAAAATTGAAAAAGTAAATACCGCTATACAGAAATTCTTTAAAAACGAAGCACAAATCTATAAAAAACTTGAAACAGTTGAAAGATCGCTTAAAGAAGGTACTAAATACGTTATTGATCCAAACACAGAGATAACAAATGTTATAGCAGAAAATATGGCAGGAATAATCCCTGTTGAGAAGAAAGACAAAAAACCAAAGAAATAAAAACTTTCTTTTATTTTATTTTTTAAAAAAAGATGATTTTTTATGAAAATAGTGTGTGATAGATGTCAAGCAGAATATGAAGATATATATGATACAGTGGTAACCTATGATTATGCAGAGCCAGGGCGTGGAAAACCAGGTCATTATCACTTATGTTTGAAATGTAGAAAAGAGCTTATAAACTGGTTTGAAAAATAATACTTTTAATAATCCTTCCATTAGTTTTTAAATAAATGATATAGTTACTGTTCTTAAATCAGATAGAATAGCATAATTTCATAGAAAGCATTAACAATAGTTAATTTATGTCGGTTTGCTATTTGGGAGGCATACATTGAAAAACTTAAAAATAAAAGGAGCAAGAGAACATAATCTCAAAAATATAAGCCTAGAACTACCCCGGGACAAATTCATTGTAATCACGGGACTATCGGGTAGTGGCAAATCCACTCTTGCATTTGATACAATCTATGCAGAAGGACAGAGAAGATATGTTGAATCACTTTCTGCCTATGCTCGTCAGTTCCTCGGTCTTATGAACAAACCTGATGTAGACAGCATTGAGGGTCTTTCCCCTGCAATTTCAATTGAGCAGAAATCAACATCAAAAAATCCTCGTAGTACAGTTGGGACTATAACTGAGATATATGATTATCTAAGGCTTTTATTTGCTCGTGTTGGCACTCCTTATTGCCCTGAGCATAATGTAAAAATTGAATCACAGAGTCCCGAAAAAATTGCAAAAAAAATAAAAAAAGAATTCAGTGGTATGATTACAATCCTCTCACCAATTATTCGTCAGAAAAAAGGAACCTATGAACAGTTATTCAAGGATTTAAATAAGGATGGTTACACCCGGGTTCGTGTAAACAAAGGCATATATCGAACAGAGGAGGAAATCAAGCTTGACCGTTATAAAAAACATGATATCGATGTTGTAATTGACAGGTTTAAAACAGAGGATAAAACCCGGCTTGCAGAGGCATGTGAGAATGCTTTGAAAAAATCAGAAGGGCTTTTAATTGTAATTGATAAAAACGGTAGAGAAAAACTCTATTCTTCAAAGATGGCATGTCCTGTATGTGGAATGGTATTTGAAGAATTGCAGCCTCGTATGTTTTCTTTTAACAGTCCTTTTGGTGCTTGTGAAAAATGCCATGGCCTAGGTATCAAAATGGATTTTGATCCAGATTTGATTATTCCAGATAAAGAATTATCAATGGCAGATGGTGCGATAAAACTTTATAGAAATGCTATGGATGGCTGGAGGATTAAGTTTTTAGGCTCAGTTGCAAAACACCATGGTTTTGATATTTTTACCCCTATTGAAAAACTTACAGAGGATCAATACAATGTTTTGATGTATGGATCTGATGAAAAAATTAATTTTAATATGAGCTCAAGAAATGGAGATGCTCATTGGTCTGGACGAGGTAACTGGGAAGGTTTTATTCCTCAATCTGAAAGATTGTATAAACAAACAGAGTCTGATTACAGGAGAAGAGAACTTGAGCGTTTCATGAGGATAAGTCCTTGCCCTGAATGTAATGGTAAGAGACTTAAGAAAAAAATCCTGTCTGTTAAAATCCAGGATAAATCAATAATTGATATCACTGATATGTCTATTAAAAACTGTATTTTGTTTTTTAAAACTCTTATTCTATCTAAAAAACAAGAAAAAATCGCCTGGCAGATTCTAAAAGAGATTAGAGAAAGATTAGATTTTCTTGACAAAGTGGGACTTAATTATTTAACGCTTTCTCGTAATGCGGGCACTCTATCTGGAGGAGAGGCACAGAGAATTCGTCTTGCTACCCAGATTGGCTCAAATCTCATGGGTGTATTATATATTCTTGATGAGCCAAGTATTGGTCTTCATCAGCGCGATAATAAAAAATTAATTGACACTCTTCATAGACTAAGAGACTTGGGTAATACCTTGATTGTTGTGGAGCATGATGAAGAAACCATTAGATGTGCAGATCATGTCGTTGATATGGGGCCTGGTGCTGGTCTTCATGGTGGTAAAATAATTGCTCAGGGTACACCTAAACAAATTGAGCGTAGTTCTGCATCTATTACTGGCAAGTATTTATCAGGAAGACTTCAGATTGACCTACCAGAAAAAATAAGATATCCAAAAAGATATATAAATGTATATGGATGTAGGGAGCATAACCTAAAAAACATTGATGTAAAAATACCAATAGGCCTTCTAACAACAGTAACTGGGGTGTCAGGTTCAGGTAAATCCACCCTGGTCCATGATATATTATACAAGGCAATGATGAGAAAACTACATAACTCAAAACAAAACCCAGGTGATCATGATACAATAGAGCTTGATGAAAAAATCGATAAAGTAATAGTAATCGATCAAAGCCCCATAGGTAAAACACCAAGAAGCAATCCTGCGACCTATACAAAAGTATTTGATCTTATAAGAAAAATATTTGCTCAGACAAAAGAATCCAAAAAAAGAGGATATAAACCAGGAAGATTCTCATTTAATGTAAAAGGAGGACGATGCGAAGGATGCAAAGGAGACGGGCTTATAAAAATCGAGATGAACTTTCTACCAGATATCTACATACAATGCGAGGAATGCAAAGGAAAAAGATACAACAAAGAAACACTAGAAGTAACATATAAGGGAAAAAACATAGCAGATGTACTTGACATGAGTGTGGAAGAAGCACTCAAGCTTTTTAAAAACATACCAAGTATAAGACGTAAACTAGAAACACTATCACAAGTAGGTCTAGAATACATTAAACTAGGTCAGAGCTCAACGACTCTTTCTGGAGGAGAAGCACAGAGGATAAAGCTTACAAGGGAGCTGTCGAAAAGAAGCACCGGTAACACACTTTATTTATTAGATGAACCTACAACAGGGCTTCATTTCCATGATGTAAAAAAACTAATAGATGTGCTAAACAGCCTGGTAGATAAAGGTAACTCAGTTGTAATAATCGAGCATAACCTAGAAGTGATAAAATCAGCAGATTACATCATAGACCTTGGCCCTGAGGGTGGAGATATGGGCGGTGAAATTGTTGCAGCAGGCTCACCAGAGCAAGTATCAGATATTAAAAAAAGTTATACCGGCCAGATTTTAAAACCAATTTTTAAAGAAAGGAAAATAAAAAATGCTTAACCTCAGTAGTCTTCCCAATAACCCAGGATGTTATCTTTTCAAAGATAAAAAAAATAGTGTAATATATGTTGGAAAAGCAAAAAACCTAAAAAACCGTGTTAAAACTTATCAAAACAAAAAAGATCTTGACCCAAAAACTCGTGTGATGCTTACTCATGCAAAAAGCCTTGATTTTGTAGTAACAGATACCGAGGTAGAATCACTTATACTTGAAAACACTCTTATAAAAAAACACAAACCACGTTATAATATAAGACTAAAGGATGCAAAAAGCCATGCTTATTTACTTCTGACAAAAGAAGACTATCCCAGACTAGTAATTGACAGACAAAAAGAAGGAAAAGGAAAATTCTATGGACCATTTGTAAATGCACAGGAGAGAGACTACATCCTTCATTTTTTAAGAAAAACCTTTATGCTAAGAACTTGTAAAAAAATGCCTAAAAAACCATGTCTACGTTATCATATTAAACTATGCGATGCACCATGCATGGAAAATATTTCTAAAAAAGAATACAACCAGAAAATCAAAAAAGTAAAAATGGTTTTATCAGGAAAAAACACTGATCTTATCGATAGACTTGAAGAGGATATGAAAAAGTTTTCCAACAAAAAAATGTTTGAACAAGCAATAAGAATACGCAATGAGATAAAAGCAGTAAAACACCTAAGTGAAAGACAGAAAATGCAGCGTGAAAAAAAATACAATGAAGACATTATAAACTATGAAATAAAAGATGATAAAGTCTATCTCATGCTCTTTAACATCTATAAGGGAACACTATCTAATAAATCCGAGTTTGTATTTGATTACAACGATGATTTCTTCGAAGAATTTATAATTCAGTACTACAGTGAAAACACTGTTCCAAAGGAACTTATTATTCCACATAAAATATCAGATTCGATAAATATTTTTTTATCAAAGAAAAAAAATGCTAAAGTAAAGCTTACTGTTCCAAAAAAAGGTGAGAAAAAACAGCTTTTAAAACTTGTACAAAAAAACATAGAAATCATGTTTTTTGCAGATCTTGACAAAGTCAAAATACTAAAAAACAGGCTTCATCTTCAGGAGGACCCCGGTGTTATTGAGTGTTTTGATATAAGCCATATATCAGGTACCTCAACTGTTGGTTCTATGGTTCAGTTTAGAAACGCAAAACCAGATAAAAACAATTATAGAAGATTTAGGATTAGAACTGTAAAAGGAATAAATGATACAGCAGCGATTGCAGAGGTAGTAAAAAGAAGATACAGCAGGCTTAAAAGAGAAGATTCAAGTTTTCCCAACCTAATAGTTATCGATGGTGGAAGAGGTCAGCTTAATTATGCCATAAGGGAACTTGAGAAACTTGGGGTTAAAATACCGATTATCTCAATTGCAAAAAAGTATGAAGAAATATATATACCAGGATATATGAAACCTTTGCATTTGTCAAAAAAAGACAAAGCACTTCATTTCATACAAGAAATACGTGATGAGGCACATAGATTTGCAATAAAATACAACCGGCTTCTCAGGAGAAAAGAGGTGTTAAAATAACAGAAGAATTCAAACTTAAAAGCAATATGAAACCAAGGGGATCTCAACCTGATGCGATAAAAAAACTAGTAAAAGGTTTTCAAAACAATATGAATTATCAAACACTTCTTGGTGTTACTGGCAGCGGTAAAACTTTCAGCGTCGCCCAAGTTATAGAAAAAATTCAAAAACCAACTATTGTAATTGCACATAACAAAACACTTGCCGCACAACTCTACTCAGAGTTCAAAGAACTATTTCCCAAAAACCGTGTTGAGTATTTTGTCTCATATTATGATTATTATCAACCAGAATCATATCTACCTGAAAAAGACATGTACATAGAAAAAGATGCGGATGTAAACCCAAAAATTGAGCAGATGAGGCTTTCTGCCACAGCATCTGTACTTGATAGAGCTGATACAATTGTTGTAGCATCAGTATCATGTATATACAATGTAGGTGACCCCTTTGAATACAAAAAACTAGGTTATGAATTACGCAAGGAAAACAAGGTTGATAGAAATACTATTCTTGAAAGCCTAGTTGATATGCAATATGAAAGAAACGACCTTGATCTTAAACCAGGGTGCTTCAGGGTAAAAGGAGAAACAATTGATGTTATCCCAGGTTACTATGACAACATTATCAGAATTGAAATGTTTGGAGATCAAATAGAAAAAATAAGGGAGATAGACAAAATTACAGGTGATGTAAAAGATGAATTTGATTATATCTATATTTACCCAGCCAAGCATTTTGTAATAGGTGAGGAGAAAAGAAAAAAAGCAGTAGAATCCATAAAAGAAGAACTTGAAGAAGTTCTATCTGGTCTTGACATGTTCGAGCGTCACAGACTCAAACAAAGAACACTCTATGATATAGAGATGATAGAGGAGACTGGTTTTTGTAAAGGCATTGAAAACTACTCTCGTCATATGGATGGGAGAAAACCAGGTGAAAAACCATATTGTTTCCTTGATTATTTCCCAGATGATTTTCTCATGTTCATAGATGAAAGCCACAGAACCATACCTCAGATTCATGGTATGCATCGTGGTGATTACTCCAGAAAAAAAACACTTATCGATTATGGTTTCAGACTCCCCAGTGCATTTGACAATAGACCCCTTAGATTTGATGAGTTTGAAAAATACATGAGAAATGTTGTGTTTGTATCAGCAACACCAGCAGACTACGAAATAGGTATTTCCAATCAGATTGTCGAACAAATTATAAGACCCACGGGTTTAGTGGATCCACCCTGTGAGATTAGACCTACTAAAAACCAGATACATGATCTTATAAATGAAATTAATAAAACCATTAAAAAAGGTAATAGAGTACTAGTTACTACTCTCACCAAACGTCTTGCAGAGGAACTATCTGAGTTTCTAGCTGAAAAAAACATTAAAACCCGGTATCTTCACTCTGAAATAGATACACTTGAGCGCAGTGAGCTGATAAGACAGTTGCGTCTGGGAAGATTTGATGTGCTCGTGGGAATCAACCTATTGCGTGAGGGAATTGATATCCCAGAAATTGGTTTCATTGGAATCCTTGATGCCGACAAAGAAGGATTTCTCAGAGATGAAAAAAGCCTCATTCAGATAATTGGTAGAGCTGCAAGAAACGTTGAATCAAAAGTTGTTTTATATGCCGATAAAAAAACTGATTCAATTAAAAAAGCAGTTGATGAGACAAACCGTCGACGCAAAATTCAGATGAAATACAACAAAAAACATGGTATTACTCCTGAGACAATAATAAAGCCTATTAAAGAAAAAACAGTCGAGATAAAGGATGTAAAACATATTCCTAAAAAAGATATACCCAATGTAATAGTCGATCTTGAAATAAAAATGCAGGAAGCCGCTGACAACCTTGATTTTGAAAAAGCAATAATGATAAGAGATAAAATCAACCGGCTCAAACAAGAAATACAAAAACAAGTTTTTTAAAACATATAGCTGATATACTATTTGGTAGATAAGAGAGATGAGTAAGGTTTCAAAATACGGTTTTTTTGGTACAATCAAAAGAATTAGAAGGAGAAAAAAAGAAAAAGAATCTATAAATAAATACAAAAAAACAAAAAAGAAGAGTGGTAGAGATAAGGGTTATGAAATAGAAATAGACAGTAACACAAATAAGAGACGTGGGGGCGATGATCATCTTTTTGAAGGCTTAAAAGTACAAACAGATGATGATAAAAAAGATAAAAACAAAAAAACAAAGAAAAAAGAAAAAAAATTAAAAGATGTTAAAAAAACAAATCCTAACCTTGTATCTTTTGATCATGAGCTCACGGATTTTGAATATAAACTGCGTTATCTAAATTTAAAGGATTTAACTGGATCTGAATATGGCAGGTTTTTCCCACCTATCAGAAGTAATCTTGTAATAATTGATGAAGAGGGTAGAAAGTTTTCTGCGATACGTGCTGGAAACAATCAGATATCAGGAGACGTTCTACAGTTTTTAAATGCAAATGATTTGAAACCTGGTGATAAAATTTATTTTGAGTATGATAAGGAAGAAAAATCAGATGAGGGAAAAGCAGTTGTGCATCTGAAGAAAAAATAGATTTTTTT